>JAXIPB010000130.1:0-8074 GCA_045403155.1 Micromonosporaceae bacterium | reverse complement strand
CGCCAACTCCGCTTCGAATACAACTGACCGCAATCGATAGACGGCTCAGACCGGGGTTAGATCGGCTGCGCGAGAATCCGCGTTAGCTAGTTGTCGACGTTGCTGGCGGGTACGACAATTGGATTCATGGCGTTGTGGCATAGATGGCGGCGGCCACGCGCGGTGGAGGGCATCCAGTGGCAACGCCTCGACGGGCCCCACCGCGACGCGGTTTGCGCGTTGACCGGGCGCAGCGACGTCGCCGACGGCGCGAGGTACGCCGATAGCTTTGCGGGATTCCGGCTTGGCAGGAATTCGTTCTTCGTCGGCATGGGAGGCTTCGCATCCGGGCTGCTGGTGGCGGCGGTACTCGTCAACAAACTTGGTCTGCGAGTGTCGATCGAAGGTCACGTGGACCCGGTGTACCGGGGGCGTGGGCTGGGCGCAGCCATTCTGGACTGGGCGCTGGCGCAGGCCGGGGCCTCGCCGACCGTTGTGAAGACCAGATCCTTGACTGCCCCCAAGCAGCAGCTCTTCGAAAGCCGTGGGCTGCGAGCGTGCGCCGCCGTCGAGGACGTTTCGATGCCGCTGGATCCGCCAGTCGAGCCTACGCCGCTTCCACCTGGCATCGCGGTCACCGACTGGGACGCCGAGGACGGATACCACCTATACGCAAAGACGTTCGCGGACCTGCCGGGAAACCTGTTCGCTCTCTACGAGGAGCCGGGCCAGTCGCGCGAGGAGTGGCTGAAGGAGACCATAGACAGCTACTTCGTCGGATCGTGCTCGCTGGTAGCGCGCACCACCGACGGCGCGCCGGTCGGGTTTGTCACCACTGGCGAATCGGGCCCCATCCAGATCGGCGTCGTCCCTGCTTGGCGACGGCGGGGTCTCGGGCGAGCGCTGGTCACCTGGTCCATGGCGCGGCTAAACGGCTTCTCCGAGCGGGCACAGCAGGCTGAGGTCAGCATAGACGTGGACAACGTCGCGGCCGTTGAGTTATTCCGTTCTGTCGGATTCCGCCAAGACCACCGCACGACATACTTCGAACTCGACGCCTCGTAACTCCGCCTACCCGAGCCCCGCGCATCGGTTGCCCCGCCCCCGCTTCGCCGGCCGGACCGGCTTCTCTGGCGGCAGCTGTCGCCCTGGCTGGTCATCCGTCGACGGCGGCATCGACGAGTTCCCCGGAGTTCAGTCCCGGGCGCCGCCGCAACTCCGCCACCTCGACCTCAAGCCGGGCGAACGTCTGAGCCTGCACCATCACCAGCGCGAGCAACTGCTCACGCGACAGTTCCTCGGGCTCAGAGACGCGCCAATTGTCTACAAGGGACAGATCTTCATCAACTCAACACACCGCGCTGAGACCTGAATGTTTACGCCCACCATATGCGGAACTCCGGGCTTCGGCCGCGTCCGTAACGCGATACGCTCGGGGCATGGCGTCACCGCGCTACATGGCCGAGCACATGATCATGCCTGCCTTCTTGCGCGAGCTCGGTGCAACCTCGGTGCTCGACGCGATCCAGTGGCGCGATGCGGACTTCTTCATTCCGGTCTGGATGCGCGCCGGGTTCCGCTTCTCGCCGGTGCTGCTCTACACCCAGCGCGGGGATTGGCGGATCGGCGCGATTACGTTGCCGCAACCGCGCGAGTCGACCGAGGCATACTTCGCTGCGTTTGTCGGGCGGACGAGCGATTCAGGAGCGTGCCGCTATTTCCTGCTCGAGTCCGCGGAGTCGGTCATGGATCAGCGCCGCTACACCGTGCTCGGCGAGTGGGCGGGCACCACCCACCGCAATTATGGCGAAGGTCCACCGTTCACCGGAGGCCTCGTCAATGATCACGCGGCATTTGTCGACGCGGTGGTGGAGTTATGCACAAGTGGCTGACGCTGTGACCAAGCTGCGCGAGATCTGCATGGCGTCTCTGAGCGCGCGCATTTCAGGGACCGCATGTTCTACATCGGGCAAGAAGCCGTTCGCGAGCGCCGGCGAGGGCGCCGTTGCGTTGTCTGATCGGGCGGCGCGGTGACCCCCCGTGATCGTGTCTGAAGTCAGATTGCCGAACTTGGTCAGCCCGGTGTTTCGCCGCGGCGTCCACCGAACGCGCTCGCGCCATCGGCCGGTCGTCCGGCCTATCTGGGGGCCAGCTCGAGGCGCAACGTAGCGTTGTGCACCGGCCTTGGGTTCGCCCCGATAGGCGAACCGCTTCCGCTACCCGGCGGTCCCTCGTTCTTCCCGATGCGGCGGCCGCCCCAACGCAACCCCGCCACCGCAGAGCCACGTAGCGCCAGTGTGGTGGTGGGTTGTCGAACCGGCCAAATCGCGGACGGATTGCGGTCGAAGGATCCGATCCACTTGAGCATGAACTCGTCGTGGTCGATTGGCTCCACCGGCTCGTCCTCTGGCTGGAGGAAGTTGGTCGACCGAATGTGCGCCTTCCGCGGAGCCGCTGGTCGCCTATCGATAGGAGGCCACGGGCACCGCTCGACTGTTTTGACGGTCGAAGTCGCGAGGCTGAACTGTCTCGGCAAACCTGACGGCTGCGGACCTATGGCCGTTGCGCTTGAGTGTTTCTCAGATCTATGCTCTCGCCACGACGGGAAGGTACTCCGATGGCTGAATCTATTCCCGACCCGAACGACGGGCCTGATGAAAATGACCAGGCGTACGAGGACTTGCCGGAATCGGTCGAGCCGGTTGAGCTGATCGAGACCGACGAGCCACCCACCGGCGAACCGCACCCTGGGGAGTAGCCGATGGCGACCCTGGGCACGGTCCACTTCGGGTACGACGTCTTGTCCTACGGTGACGCTCGGCTGCGGACGCTCCTGATCCCCGGGACGAATCCGGTATGCCGGTTCAGTTTTTACAACCCGACGGCGCCGCTGCTGATCGCGGTCGCCCGGGACTACAACCGTGAAGTCGAGCGGCTTCGCCCCGCTGACTCCGGCTGCCACAATCCGCGGCACATCGACAATGACAAGAATAAGCCGTGGAGCAACCACGGTTCGGGCACCGCCGTGGACTTAAATTGGAAATCGCACCCGCTCGGCGCAGTCGGGACGCACAACGCAGCGCAGGTTGCGGCGATCCGGCGAATCCTGAAGCGGTACACCATGGACGGGGTTCAACTGATCCGGTGGGGCGGAGACTACCCCGACCGCAAGGACGAAATGCACTTCGAGATCAACGTGAGAGAGTCCGTCGCGTTGACTGGAGTGCGATGGCTACAGGCCGGAGGCGTAACAATGCCGCTCATCGACGATCGCGACTTCCACACTCTGATCTACCGTGTCAAGGCGTTGCTCGACAACGCCGAGGCGTTCACGGTCCCGGCGCACGGTCCCAGCCCCGCCCGTCCCGAAACCAACAAGCTTGCGAAGGCTCTTTCCGGAGTAGCGACCGTCGCCGCGCTGGCCCCCAAGCTGGAGGCGATTCTGGCTGCAGCGCAGGACGACGGCAACGCGACGGTGGTGCTCGACCCTGACTCGATCGCCGCGTTGAGCGAGCTGCGTGCCGCGGTGGCAGCCCTGACGGATACCGTCGAGCAGGGGGATGCGGTCGCGGGTATCGGCGAGGACGGCACCGCGGCGGTACCCGCGCAGCGCTGAACTTGGCGCAGGAACAGCTCGGGTCCTTCGCCCTCGAGACCCTTGCCCTTACGAGGTGTCCTTCCCCCGACCGTCCAGCCTTGGCAGTTGGCAGGGACAGGCACGGTGCCAGTGGTAGGCGTCGCTGATCGTCAGCGCGAACGTGTCGGGCGCACCGTGCTGTTGAACTATCTCGGCACCAGACCATGGTCTCAGGCTGGCGTCGTCGTGCTCGACCCGGCGGCGCGCGGGCTTCTGCCTCTCACAGCGGGGGTCATGCTGCGAAGCGAGCGAAAACCGCCCGGTGCCGATGAGAGTGGCCTTGCAACCTTGAGCGCAGGGTCGCTCGGCGCGGCCGGGCGTTGTGTTGACCCGTGGCCGCTGATGCCGTTCCCCCCTTACGGACCATGGCGTGGGAGGTCGAGGCGACCGACCCTGTGAAGGTGCGGCTACTCGAACGGGAATCCCCGGTGGCGTCGTTGGCCGAGTACGTGGACGAGGCGCGACGCGGCGACGGGCGGCTGGTGCTTGTCGCCGGGGAGGCGGGCGTCGGCAAGTCCGCGTTGGTGGAGCAGCTTCAGCGCGACGTGCCGGATGCCCGTTGGTTCTGGGGTGCCTGCGACGGCCTGTTCACGCCTCGCCCGCTGGGGCCGCTGTTCGACCTGGCTGGCCAGCTCGGGGGTGAGCTGCTCGAGTTGTGCCGGACCTCGGCGACCCGCGATGCACTCTTCGATGCGGTGCTGCGGCAGCTCGGCGATCCGGGATTGCTGAACATCGTCGTGATCGAGGATGTGCACTGGGCGGACGAGGCCACAATAGATCTGCTGCGGTTTCTCGGTCGGCGCTTGCGGAACTCCTCCGTCTTGCTCGTCGTCACGTACCGAGATGAAGGCTTGGCATCGACTGATCCGCTCCGCGTCGCCCTCGGTGAACTCGCCTCGCATCGGTCGACGAGGCGGATATGGCTTGCGCCGCTTTCGCCGGAGGCGGTCCGCGTCCTCGCGAGTCAGTGCGGGCTGGATGCGGGCGAGCTCTACCGCCTCACCGTCGGGAACCCGTTCTTCGTCACCGAGGTGATCCGGGCCGGCATGGGGGCGATTCCGGCCTCGGCTCGGGATGCGGTGCTGGCCCGGGTCGGGCGCCTCAGCGGCGAGGCTCGTACCGTTCTTGAAGCCGCGGCGTTGATCGGCGCCCGGGTCGAGATGCGGCTGCTGGAAACGGTCACCTCCTGCCCGGCATCGGCCATCGACGAGCTCGTATCGTCCGGGCTCCTCGTTGGCGATGGCGGTTGGCTGCGGTTTCGTCATGAGGTAGCCCGACTCGCCGTGGAGGAGGCGGTCGCGGCACACCGCCGTGCAGCGATCCACGCTCGAATCCTCGACGCCCTGCGCTTGCTCGGAAGCGACGACGACGCCGGCCTGGCCTTTCACGCGAAGCAGGCCGGGGATGGCGAGGCCGTTCTCCACCACGCATTTCGGGCGGCGCGGCGGGCGGCGGAGCTGGCGTCGCACCGCGAGGCGGCGGCCCAGTACCAGCGGGCCACGCGCTTCACCTCCGGCGCCGAGCCGGCCTTCGTGGCTGGACTCTACGACGGACTCGCCGACGAGCTGTTGCTGCTAGACCAATGGCAGGACGCCTCCGACGCCACTGCCCATGCGCTAGCCCTCTGGCGCTCGATCGGCGACCCGCTACGCGAGGGCGACACGCTACGTCGGCTCGCGGAAGCGATGTGGGCTGAAGGACGCGGCACCCAGGCGGCCGCGACTATCGTCGCCGCTGTGGCCGCCCTCGAGCCACTCGGCCCGAGCAGGGAGCTGGCAAGGGCCCACGGTTTCAGGGCGCTCGAACGGATGGTCAAGGGCGCCAACGACGCGGCCATCGAAGCGGCCGGGCGGGCTCAGGCGATCGCCGAACCGCTGGGCGTTTCCGAGGCGCTCATCGACGCCCTTAATGCGCAAGGCGGCGTCCTCGCCGACACCGGCGGCGACTGGATCGGGCCTCTGCGTCGAGCGCTGGAGATCGCAACATCCGGAAGCTTCGAGGATCATGCGGGCCGGACATTCGCCAACATCTACAGCAATTACTGCCAGCAACGACGCTACGCCGAAGGCGAACGGTACTACGTGGACGGTCTCGCCTACTGCGACGAGCACGACACCACCGCCAACGGCAACTGGCTACGCGGCGACCGGAGCATCGCACTCGATAGGCTCGGGCGCTGGGACGAGTCACTGGCCTTGGCGACGGAGATCCTGGCTCGTGTAGGACCCTCCCCGCTCAACCGGATGGCGTCGATGATGTGCCGCGGCATCATCGGAGCGCGGCGCGCCGACCCCCACACCTGGGACGATCTCGACGAGGCCATGCCCGGAGCTGACGGGACCGATGAGGCACAGCGAATTGTGCCGGTGCGACTGGCCCGCGCCGAGGCGTACTGGCTCGCGGGAGACCACGACTCGGCGCGGCACGAGGCCGAGCTGGCCGCGGACCGATCGTCGGCGTGCGATCCCTGGGACCGCGGCGCCGTCGCCGCCTGGCTGCGCCGCACCGGCTCGAACCGATCGGTCGCTGGAGCACTCGCCGAGCCATATCGGCTGCAGGTCGAGGGAGACTGGGAAAAGGCCGCCCAGCTCTGGTCCGATATCGGGTGTCCGTACGAGGTCGGGCTCGCGCTGCTGGACGCCGCCGAGGAGGCGGCGCTGCGTCGGGCCCTGGGTATCTTCGCCGAGCTTGGTGCCCCGGCCGCGGCCCGGGTCGCCCGGCAGAGGATGCGCGCGCTCGGCCTGAGGTCGGTCAGTACTGGGCCGAGGTCGGCCGCTCGGGAACACCCGCTGGGACTGACGAGACGCGAGCGTGAGGTGCTCGACCTGATCTGCGGGGGACACTCAAACGCCGAGATCGCAGCGCGTCTGTTCATCTCCGCGAGAACCGTTGACCACCATGTCTCGGCCGTGCTCGCCAAGCTGGGCGCCCCAAGCCGCACTGTCGCGGCGGAGGAAGCAGCCCGGCTCGGGTTGGCGGGTGCGCCAGAAAGATAGGCAACCCGGCAGCGAAAGCCACCAGATTTGCCGCGATGCCCGCGCTCATCTGGCACCCCTCTCTGTCAAGCCCTGGACGGAGATCTCTTCCTTGGGCGGGTTGAGCTGGTGCCAAATATGCTGGTCAGGGTGGCAGGGCGCGCCGGTTTGGCGGTTCGAGTCCGCGGTCGCTTGGCGGCCTGCGGGGGCGCCGGGCCGGTTTCGACCAGTCTGGTTGCCGGCGTAGGTTCGTGGGTGAGTCCGGGTGTGGCTTGTCCGAACAGTCGACCGTCGGGGTTGGGTCGTCCGCGCTGGATGTCAGAGTCGCCCCCGCGTGTCCTCCACGGCTCGCCTTGGCCGCGTCGGCGACAAGCTGGCGGTACACCACATCGGAGAGTCGTCGTTTCAGCGCCCGCAATGCCTCCATCGCGGTGTTGCCGGCGGCGACGCAGCGGCGTTATTAGGCCCGGCCGGCGGTGTTGGAGCGGATCTGCGCGATGGGCATGATCTGCAGCACCCGGTTGATGCGCTGGTTACCGGCGCGGGAGAGTCGGTCGCGCTTCTGCTCACCGGGCGATGCGTCGAGTGGTGCGGTGCCGTTTCAGGAGGCGAACCGGGCCTGGCTGGCGAAGCGGGCCACGTCGATCACGTCATCGAGCAGGCGGGCCGCGGTGACCGGGCCGACGCCGAACAGGCCCAGCAGGCCGGTGCCGGTGCCGGTGGCGGTGACCGCCTTGCGCAGCGTCTTGTCGCCGTCCTTTTTGTCCAGCACCACGATCTCGCCAGCAGTTCGGTGGCCAGCTGGTGGCGCACCCGGCCGGCCACGTCGGTCGGGGTGATGTTGTCCAGCAAACTCACCCCAGCGGCCACCATACAGGCCGCCGGATCTTGCTCCCGCTCCCGACCTTGTCAATGGCGCCCACGGGCGTCCCGTCGGGCAGACCATGACGAGCGGCGTCGGCTTTGGGCCGCGTCGAGGCCGTCAACGAGCGTATCGAGGCCGGCGGTGAACCGTTCGTCGCGGTTGTCCAGCCAGACGTACTCGCCGAGGGCGACGAGGGCGGGGAAGCGGTCGGCGGGTAGTGACCGCAGGAACGCGTGAAGCTTGCCTCTGGTGGCGGCGTCGCGGACACGCTGCTCGTTGGCCGAGGTGGGACTGCTGAGCGCGAAACCGAGCGTGTAGTCGTAGACCAGGGAGAAGGCCAGCCCAGTCTGTCGTTCCGGTAGGCCGGCCTCGCCCAGCGGGGCGAGGAATGCCTCGGCTAGGGCAAGCGAATGTGGTCCGAGCGGGTCGCGTGTCTTGAGCAGCCCGGCGATGCCGGGATGGTTCTCGAGGACTGTTCGTAGCCGGTGCGCGAGCACCTTGACCCGTTCGGTCCAGGCGAGGGAGTGGTCGACCTCGTTGTCGACCTCGGCCAGCACTCCGTCCAAGACGAGGTCATGGAGCTGTTCCTTGTTGCGCACGTGGCGGTACAGCGCCCCG
>JAXIPB010000279.1:0-28494 GCA_045403155.1 Micromonosporaceae bacterium | reverse complement strand
CTCGATCAGCACCGATGAGCCCGCGCCCGACCGGGCGGCCTCGAACCGACGCTCCAGGACCGCCAGCTCCCGCTCCCGCCCGACCAAGGGTTCGTCGGCCACGTACACCAAGTTAAGGCACCGCGTTCTGCCCGCAAGTCGACAGGGAATCGCGGTGGGGGCCGTAATTGAGGTGAAGGCCGAGGTGGCGATACACCTCGGCCTTGTCCTGTGCGTCGGATCGACGGCGGCGCGAAGGCCACGCGACCGCCCTATCCGGCCGGCCGGTAGACCAGAATGGTCACGCCGTCGCCAACCGTCTTCGACTCGGCCAACCGCAGGGCCTTCTTGTCGCTGGTTTCACCGAACAGTCGTTTGCCTTGCCCGAGAATGACCGGGAAGACCATGAGGCGCAGCTCGTCGACCAGGTTGTTCTCGATGAGTGCCTGGGCGACTGACACGCTGCCGTGCACGACGATGTCGCCGTCATGGCGCTCCTTGAGCATGGCGACGGACTCGGTGAGATCGCCGTCCAGCACCGTGGTGTTGGTCCATTCGGGGTCGGTGAGGGTGCGGGAGACGACGTACTTCGGCATGCTGTTGAATTTGTCGGCGAACTCGCCGTCACGCGACGGCCACGCCGTGGCGAAGCCCTCGTAGGTCACCCGACCAAGCAGCTGGGCATCCGCCGCGAGCGTCTCGTCCAGCTTGAACTTGTCGCCCTCATCGCCGCGGCTGAACTCGAAACTCCAGCCGCTGTACTTGAAATTCTCAGAGCCGCCGGGGTCTTCCACGACGCCATCCAACGACAGGAACTCTGTGACGACGATCCTTCCCATGGGTCCCCCAAAGATCATTGTTGGCTGAGGCCCCCCGCCGGCAACGCTATCCCGGCTGATCGAGAGGCCATCCACGACCGCCACGGCGATTCGCCGAGGACGCCGTCCGGCCAGGTTCGAGCGTATCGAATCCCGGCCCGCGAGTGGCGGCGTGCTTATCCCAATCCACCCTGGACATTCGACACAGGCCAGTCGGGCTTTCGGGGGACGATGGCCGAGATCGGGCCGGACTCCGATGTGGACTAGGTTTTGACCTTCGTGATGCTCGATGGGAGGCCGACCGGCGCGCCGCCTCCCGGCCACTGCTCAGCAAGGTTTCAACGTCCGAGGAAGTTCTACAATTGTGTGACATCTGTCAAACGGACATGCTAGGATTGGATCATGGCCACGACGATTGGATTCCGACCCACGGACGAGGATGAGCGGATTATCAAGGCCGCGATGCGCCCCGATGAGCGCACCAGCGACGTGATTCGCCGCGCACTTCGCCTACTCGAGCGCGAAGTCTGGCTATCTCACGCCCGAGATGACGCCGAGCGCCTCGCGGATGAAGACCTGACCAGCGAGGCAGAAGCATGGTGATTCGCGGCGCGGTGTACCGGGTGGATCTAGGCGAAGCCAAACGCGGCCACGAGCAACGCGGCCGGCGCCTGGGCTTAGTGCTAAGCCCAAGTTCGATGCCATGGAGTGTCGCAACGATTGTTCCAACGTCGACTACCGCGCAGCCTGCTGTCTTCCGCCCGTCGATGGAGATCGACGGACAGGACACCAGATTTCTTGTCGATCAGATACGCAGCATCGACACCAATTACATTGTCGGCGAACCGGTCCACTATCTCGAACGCGACGAACTGACTGAGGTTGAGCATGCTGTCGCCCGATATCTCGGCCTGTAAGGCGCCCGTGCCCGGATCGGCAGGACGCGGCAACGTCGTCGTTGACTTATGGCCAACCGCCAGGCGACGCTAAGGGCCTACATTTCCTCGGTGGCCTCTTTCAGTGCCCGGTCGATGTCCTTCGGGTTGACGCCGAGTTCCTCGGCCGTCTCCTTCTCCGCCCGGGTCACGGCGTTCTGGATCGCTTCCTCGACCTTGCCCTCGCCGACGACTACAAGGCCGGCTTGGCCTGGATCGATGAAGTCGCCAAGTTCCTTGACCTCGGAGCGTGACATCCCCTTAGCCAGATGGCCGCTTACACCGCCGATAACCCCGCCGGCTGCTGCCGCGCCGAGGATGGACGGCGGGAAGAGTACGCCCACTGCCGCGCCGGCGGCGATGCCCCACCAGGCGCCGTGGCGAGTAGCCGTCTCGTCCTTGTTCGCGTGCACCTCACCGCTGGCGTCCTTGGTCACGATGGCGGCGTCGTAGGACCCGACCAGGCCACCGGCACGCAGATCCTTGACTACCTGGTAGTCCGCCCGGGCGGCGGCCTCGTCCGGGTACGTTGCGACGTAGATGAATGTGGTGTCGGTTGCGCTCATCGGTTTCTCCCTTGTCCACCGAGCCAGTGTGTCTGTGACCCATGCTGGTGGCTTGGCCCGATCAATGCGGTCGTATCTGCAAATCTCACCATCGACCACGCCGCGCCAGGGTGACCACGCGATGACACACACTCCTCGACCACGACACACGTGCGTCGGGCCGCCATATTGCCCAGAGCGGCGAGATCTGGACAGCCAGCCACTCCACGTAGGAAACTCGTCGCGTTCGATAGGGCGGCGCGCTCCTTCACACCCGGGCCGCCTTGAAGCGGATGGACTCTTTGGATTTCGCAGACGCCGGGCGCGTTCACGGGTGGTGTGGTTCGCTGTAATCAGACCCTGCGGCGCGGAGCGTGGCGATGACCGTTGAACAAGCGCTGCCGGACGGCCGTCCTGCGCCGCCGGTGACCACGGGCCGGCGGTGGGCCGCTCGCGGCGCGCTGTTCGCCGCTGTGGCTGGACTGCTTACTCCGTTGGTGTTCGCCGGAATCCGCAGTCTGGTCCTGTTGGCGCTGGGTGTGGTCGGTCTGGGCATTGCCGCGGCGGGACTATGGTGGGCGCTGACCCATAGGGGCGCCGGCCGCATCGCGGGCGTGCTGCTCGCCGCGCTTGCGTTGCTCGGCATCGCGGCTGTCTACATCGGAGCCGACTTCCTCTGGGTCCTTGCGCTGTCAGTGGCGTTGTGGGCACTCGCCGGCGTCCTGGCGCGGACAGCGCTGCGCGGATCCGACCCCGGGATGCGGGAATACGAGGTACCACCACCCAGTCGACCATTCATGATTATGAATCCCCGGTCGGGTGGTGGCAAGGTCGGGCGGTTTGGCCTGGCGGAGAAGGCGAACGCGCTCGGCGCACAGGTCGCGTTGCTTGGCCAGGAGGAGGTCGATGTCGTCGCCGTGGCCCGCGCAGCGGTGGCCGACGGGGCGGACCTGCTTGGCGTGGCCGGCGGCGACGGTACCCAGGCGCTGGTCGCCGGGGTCGCGGCGGAGCACGGCATACCGTTTCTAGTGATATCGGCCGGCACCCGCAACCATTTCGCGCTCGACCTCGGCCTGGACCGTGACGATCCGTCGGGTTGCCTGGACGCACTGACCGACGGAGTCGAGTTACGCATCGACATGGGCGAGGTCAACGGTCGCCCGTTCGTAAACAATGCCTCGTTCGGTGCCTACGCCGAAGTCGTCCAGAGTCCCGAGTATCGCGACGATAAGACACAGACCACCCTGCGCCAGTTACCCGACCTACTGCTGGGGCACGCCGGAGCCAGGCTGAGTGCCCGGGCCGGGCCGGTTGGCATCGAGGCGCCGCAGGCCGTGCTGGTCAGCAACAATCCGTATGGCGCGAGCGATCCAGCCGGCCTGGGCCGCCGCTCCCGGCTAGATCTTGGGAAACTCGGCGTGTTCGGGCTACGGGTGGACAACGCCGTTCAGGCGGCCGGGCTCCTGCGCGGTGCGGCTGCCGCTGGGGTGACGATCACGTCCGCGCAGGAGGTGACCGTGACCGCGGACGCCGCGGAGATCCCGGTCGGGGTGGACGGCGAGGCGCTGATGCTGCGGACTCCAGTGCGCTGTGTCTCCCGCCCCGCTGCGCTGCGGGTACGGGTGCCGCGCAACCGGCCCGGACCGCGGACTGCGCGCCCGCCGCTGGATTGGCGTCGCGTGCGGGGTCTCGCCGGCGGACTGGTTCACCGTGCCGCAAGCGGGTCGCCGCATGATGCTTCGTCAGCGTCGAAGACCGCGCCGCCCGACCGGGTGGTGTGATGGGACGACGCGGTGGTACATCGCAGGCGAGCGTCGATCGACTCACACCGGCCCCGTTCGCCCTCGGCCGTCGGGCTGTGCGGGAGCTGGACACGCTGGACCGCGCCCTTTACAAGACAGTCGCCACCGTACAGACGCCATCGCTGGATGTGGCTCTGGCCCGCCTGTCCGGCGCCGCTAACCACTCGAAATTGTGGCTCGCCTTGGCGGGTACGCTGGCCGCGGTCGGCGGCGAACGCGGCCGGCGAGCGGCACTCCTAGGAGTGGCGAGCGTTGGGGCGACATCTTTGATCACCAATACCCTGGTCAAGTGGCTGCTACGCCGACGGCGACCGGACCGAGCCGGCGCGGCGGTGCCGCCGGAGCGCTGGGTATCGATGCCCACGTCGGGGTCGTTTCCGTCCGGGCACAGCGCCTCGGCGTTCGCGTTCGCCGCCTCGGTCGGGTCCGCAATCCCGCCGCTATCGCTTCCCTTGCACCTGGCCGCAGCTACGGTCGCGTACTCGCGGGTGCACACGGGCGTGCATTACCCCGGTGACACCATCGCCGGCGCATTGCTCGGCACCGCCACCGCCGCCACGGTCGGATGGGCAATTCGAACAATGACAGTTCGCCACCGCCGTACTAGACCTGTGTGACGTCCCTGCCGTGCGCGGTCAACGCCCAGACGACCGAGATCGAAGCAATGATGATGAGAACCGCCCAGACGGGGTACCAAGGCAACCACGCGAAGCCGATGAGCGTAGCCAGCAGCGCCATGATCACGCCAACGGTCCGAGCCCAAACCGCGCCCTGGAAGATGGCGAACCCGGCCAGCAGGACAAGGATCCCGAAGATGAGGTGGATCCAGCCCCAGGTTGTCGCGTCGAATTTGAAGACGTAGTTTCTTGTCGCCACATAGAAATCGTCGTTGACCAGGGCCACGAGCCCGGCAATGATCCACCAGATCCCGATGATGATCATCATGAAGGAGGCGAACGCGGCCCAACCCACGGCCGCACCGCTCGGCTCTCGTTGCTGCATGAAGGCTCCTAGTTTGTGCCGATGCCCGATCGGGCATGCAGGTCGAATCTGCTCGGTCGTCCTCGCAGACGTTCATCACATTTGATTCAACAACTCATGGTTACCGCCTTTCGCTGGCTACGTGGCCGATTTGGCCAACGCGACGCCCGGATTGCGCTCGGTTGGGTTTCCGGCTGCTCGAACCACAAATCACTCATGCCTCGTCCCTGTTCATGCTTCTCATGAGCCTCATGAGTTGACGGAAACTTCAGAGGATGCTGGCCAACTCGGGCGGGACGGCCGCACCCGCACGATCGAGAAAACGACGAGATCAGCAATACCGGCCATACCACCGACACACCACACCTACAGTGAATACATAGTGGGGCATCGGCCCATCGGTGGTCTTTTCCACGCGAGGAGGCAGTCATGACTGTCGGACGCAATGTCACTCCTGCGGGCGGTGCCGACGTGGATACCGAATTGGACGGCATGGGTCCAGTCGATTACCTCGTCGTCGAGTTCCCCGAGGGCAGACTCAACGCCAAGGCGTTTCCACTCCTCATTGATCTCGTGGATCGCGGACTCATCCGGATCCTCGATCTGGCTTTCATCAAGAAAGAGCAAGACGGGTCGGTGCTTGAGCTAGCCATCGCGGAACTCGATGACGATACGCGGCGCGACCTGGCAGTGTTCGACGGCGCATCGTCCGGACTGCTCGGCCAGGACGACTTCGATACCTCAGGTGCCGCGCTGACGCCGGGCAGCTCCGGCGCCATCCTGGTCTATGAGAACGCGTGGGCCGCGCCGTTCGCCACGGCAATGCGGCATGCGGGAGCTCAGCTCGTGTCGATCGGCCGGATCCCTGTGCAGGGGATTCTGGCCGCCTTGGACCAAGCCGAGGCTCGGCGCTGAATCTGAACGCACCGACTGGCGGAGAGGAGATGGCGATGCCAGGTCTCATACGTGGAGTTGCGCGAACAGCGGTGATCGCCGGCACTGCCACTGCGGTCTCAAACCGGGTCTCGCGTCGGCAGGCGGGAAGGTGGGCCGAGCAGGATCAGGCACAGGCGAACCAGCAGCAACAGTACGCACAGCAGGGGTACGGGCAGCCGACCGATGCTGGCGACACAGGCATGGACGATAAGATCGCTCAGCTCAAGCAGCTCGCCGACCTCAAGGAGCAGGGCGTTCTCACAGACGCCGAGTTCGCGGCGCAGAAGAGCCGAATCCTAGAATCCTGACCCGTCGCGAACCGGTTTGCCGGGGGAAGGACTGACTCGCTCCGGAGCAGCGCGAACGTGCGTCAGGTCCGAGCCGCGGAGGGAGCGACAAAGCCGATCGTCACGATGCGACTGTCCAATGACGAGCCAGAGCGGTCAAGTACCGCGTCGATCGCATCAAGAGCAATCGCAGACATGTCGACGCTCGATGTCCCAGAGATGTCCTGCCCGTGGGACCCTCCCACGGGCAGGACATGAACAATTGTGACGATCACCTCGTGTCACATGTAGCCGATGTCCTTCAGGCTAGAGGTGTACGTCCCGATGAGCTGCTGCGTCGCCTGGTCGGTGCCGCCAACGAAGGCCTGGATTTCGAAGTCCTCCACGACCGCACTGGCCTGGTTGTTCAGCTTCAGGGTGTCCTCCTCGGTGAGGATCTTCGTGAGCTCCTCAACTTCGCCTTCCAGAAGCATGAAGCCGCCGTCGTGCCCGGTGACCGAGAAGTATTCGCGGTGACCTTGCACGCGGCCCTCTTTCGTCATCGCTTCGAACCGATTGAGCACCCGGCCGAATACGTCGAGTCCGGTGATCTCGCGGCCGGGTACGTTTGCTCCCCAGCGAATAAGTACGGCTCCGTGCATGCTTCCTCCCCCGGATTGTGAGCACTCCGCCCGTTCGTGAGTACCCCTGATCCGAGCCTACGCCGCACCGCGGAGGGCGCAGGCAGATACGAGGAGCACAGGCCCCAGGGCCTACAGCAGGGACCCAGCCGCAGCGGACGTCGACGGTGCGTGTGGTGAACCGGGTCCGATGTGGACGTGTCGTTTCCCGTGCTGCGACAGCGTGCCGTCGGTGGGCTGGCGGCCGCCTCCAATCCGCAACTACCTTCGGGGAGCGGCACCGCCGTTGTCTGAGTGGACGCGGCTCGGATCTATCAGTACGGGCTGAGTCCGTAGCCGAGCGGGAAGAGGGCGGTCTTGCCGTCGCCGCTGTTGATCGGTTCGTTGGTGACGGCGCTGGGCCAGCTGACCGGCAGCTTGCCGACGAAGCCGCTGCCGAAGAGCACGTCGGTGATGCCGGCCCCCTCGGTGCCCGGCAGCCACGCCGCCACGAAGGCATTCGCCTTGGGCAGCTGTTCGGTGATGATCACCGGTCGCCCCGAGTAGAGGATCGCGATGCACGTCGTCACGCGCGCGCAGATGTCACTCAAGTGGGTGGAGTTGTCACCGCCAAACGTGAGTGTCGACGAGTCACCCTGGCCCTCGGCGTAGGGCGTCTCACCGCCGACCCAGATGCCGATGTCACCGGAGTACCGGCTCTTCGTCTTGGTGCCGATGTTCTTTATGGTGATGTTCGTTCCCGCGGTCGCCTGTTGGAGCGCCTGCCAGAACGTGGTACCGGTCGTCGTTGCCCCACTGCCGCCCTGCCAGCTTATGGACCAGCCGCCGAGCTGGTAACCGAGGTTGTTGACCGACTTTCCACCGACCACGATGCTGTACGTACCGGTCGCTGAGAGTGGCAGTACGCCGTTGTTCTTGAGCAGGACGAGCGATTCTCGTACGGCCTGCCGTGCGACGGCTCGGTGCGTCGCCGACCCGACCTGCGCGGTATAGGTGCGATCGGTGAAGGGGTGATTGAACAGGTCGAGGGCGAACTTCGCGTTCAGGATGCGAGTGACCGCGTCGTCGACCCGAGCCTGGGGGATCCTGCCGGTGTTAACGCCGTTGACGATGGCGTTGATCGTGCCTACGTAGTCGTCGGGCACCATGACCATATCGATGCCGGCGTTAACGGCGTGCGCGACCTGGTCTGCGTAGGTGGCGTCCGGCAGTTGCTTGATGCCGCCCCAATCACTGACGACGAAGCCGTTGAAACCGAGCTCGCCCTTCAGCACGTCGTTGATCAGGTAGCTGTCACCGTGCAGCTTCAACCCGTTCCAGCTGCTGTAGGAAACCATGACGGAGCCGACCCCGGCGGTGACCGCACTCTGGTAAGGCTGCAGGTGAACGGCGCGGAGTTCGGTCTCGGTGATCTGAGCATCGCCCTGGTCGATGAGATAGCCACTGCCGCCGGTGCCGAACTTGGTTCCACCGTCACCGACGTAGTGCTTGGCGGTGGCGAGCACAGAGTTCGTGCCGAGCGAGGCGCCCTGGAAACCGCGCACCGCGGCCTGCCCCAGCGGTGAGACGATCGACGGATCCTCGCCGTAACCCTCGTAGGTACGGCCCCATCGATCGTCGCGCGGCACGCAGACGCACGGCCCGAAGGTCCAGTGGATTCCGGTGCCGAGCACCTCCTGGCGCGTGACATCCTCGGCCTGTTGGACCAGCGTGGCGTTCCGGGTCGCGCCCATGCCGACGTGGTGCGGAAAGAGCGTGGCTCCCTGCACGTTGTTGTGTCCGTGCACCGCGTCGACACCATAGATAAGCGGAATCCCGAGCCTGCTGCTCAACGCATAGCCCTGGAAATCGTCGACCATGTCGGCCCATTGGGTGGCCGTTCCACCGGCACCGTTCGGGCCTCCTCCGCCGCCACTGAGCACCGAGCCAAGCCCGTACGCGGCGATGTCGTTCTTGTTCCGGATGTAGTTGTTGGCAACCTGAGTCATCTGGCCGGCCTTCTCGCTGAGGGTCAGCTTCGACAGACAGTCCGTCGTTGAGACACACCCGGCAGCGGCCGAGGCCGCCGGCGTACCAACGGGACCAACTGCTATCAGGCTCGCGCTCATCGTGAGCAGGGCGAAACGCGCAAGCAAGCGGCGTGCGGGAGGTTTTCCGTCAGTGAACATGGTGTCACCCCTGTCGCGGTGCCAGCATTGGAAAGAACCCGATCTGATTCTGAACGTTCGATGAAGCCGGGGCAACTGGACCACCCGCAATCAGATGTTGGATGATTCCCGCGCTACTGGCACCGGGAAGAATCCAAGATCTTGCACATCGATTCGCCCGGGTGTCGTAGCCTCCCGTCTGCGTGGTGAGCCGAACGACGCTTGACCGAATCGCTGTCGGGTCGCGAGGCCAGACATTGTGTATCGCTCGGTGCTTTCGCTGAGTGCCGGCGCGCTCAGGTCGACTCGACCCAGCCATTGCGGGCGGCATACCAGCCCAGCTGGATTCGCGTCCTCACGCCTGCGATATCCATCAGGTGGCGCAGTCTCCGTTGCAAGGTACGCAGCGATAGGTCCAGCTGCGCCGATACCGCCTGATCGGTCAAACCGGCTATCAGAAGCGCGACGATCTTCCGGTCCAGATTGGTAACGCCGCTGTAGTCCAACTCGGCGATCTGCGTCGCGCGTGCACTGATCCTCGGTAGTTCCAGAGGGTGGGCGCGACTCCAGCTCGACTCGAATAAGGCTTCGAGCGCGGCCAACAGCCCGCTTCGGTGCAGCAGCACCGCTCCCGGCTCACCCCTGGTTTCAATCCCAAGCGGCACCAGCGCTAGGTCGGCGTCGGCGATAAGCAGCTTCATGGGCAATTCATCGGCCACTCGCACCTCGACTCCGTTGCAAAGCGAATCGAGGGCCTCCTCAACGAGGCCAGGCTCCTCCAGCACCGCCCTTTCCAACAGCGCCCGGACGCGGATCCCGCGGTCGACCGCCGCGGTTTCGGCCGTGTTCTGGCCCGGGGGCACGGCGACGAAGGGCGCCGTTACAAACAAGCGCAGCTGCGCACGCGCGGCCTGCTGGACCTGCAGGAAACGGTGCCGAACCTGGGCGGTCCCGGTCACGACCTCGATGAGCGTTCCAATAGCGCGTCCGGCGGCAGCGGCTCGGTGCTCCTCGGCGAGCGTGACGAGGGCGTGCTCGGCCATGCGAAGGGCGTCGCGCCGCTCCGTAATCAGCGCTCCCAGCGCCACCGCCGGCGGCGCCGCGCAATACCCACCCGCCTTGTGGTCGACCAGTCCGGACTCCTGGAGGCGCGCCAGCGCCCTTGCCACGTCTGACTCAGGTAGCTCGACAAGCTCGACTATTTGTGATGCTGAAGCACTAAATCGGCCCAGCAGCGAACGATAGATCGCCTCCTCGGCGGGCTCGAGCCCAAGTGCACCCAGCATGTGGTGCCTGTCCCCTCTCCACAAGCGGCAGTTGGGAGAGTATGCGGCATGTTGTGGAAATTGAGAACACCAGCCTCGAGCGTGGGGCGGGCCCCGGGGCGGCGCGCTGGCGCTGCCCCCCTCCCCGGGGCCCGCTGAATCGGGTCATCGCATCCCGTACGCCCTGATGATCTCTTGCTTGATGCTGTAGCCGCTGTCCATCGCTGCGCTAGCACGCACCGAGACGAATCCGTGGGGCTTCCCTGAGGCATGGAACGTACCGGTCCACCAGCCGCCGGCGCTCGCGGCCAGCGTCACGGGCTGCCAGAAGGCGCCGTCATCGTATGAGACCTCCAACGTAACCGTGGTTACATTACCGGGTAGGGTGCCGAAGTCGGACGACCGCGGGCGCAACGAGATCTGATGGTCAGTGTTCGCCTTGATGTCGCCGCACAGGTCGGTCTCCAGCTTGGAGTCCAGCGCCATCACAGAGAATGGTCGGAAAAAGTCCGCGTCGACCGTGTCGGACATGAAGGTCCACTCGGTGTGAGTGCGGGTCGACAGCCGGAACACGTCGCCGGGACGCTCCGCGTCGAGGACGGCGCGGTATGGCAGATTGCCCGGCGGCACCTCCTTCCATTGCATGTCCGCGCTGAACGGGTTGTCGTGGATCAGCTCGTCGCCTTGGAAGATCTGCAGATGGGTTGGCGTAACGCCCCACGGCAGGTAGCCGCCGAGCCGCATCACGTCGCTGGACGAGCCCCACGCCTGCACGTTCCAGGTCATGTAGTTCAGCCACCGCGAGTTGTACACCCCGAACGAGTCGCTGAAGCCGGGACCGATCGATGGCGCGAACCAGTCGAGCCGGGTCGTGACGGCCCCGGGATAGGTGTTGACCCCCGAGACCATCTCCCACGGGAGCTCGCCATAGATGTTCTGGGCGTGCGACTCGACCCATACCTGATCCGCGGTCACCCACTCGGTTCGCGTGCCCGGATGCCACTCGCGCTCGTGGGAGCCCAGGGAAGGACTCAGCGTCAGGTCGTACCGGTATCCGGATGCCTCGCCGTCCTTGACTCCGTAGTAGCGGGCGTCGATCTTGGCGAGTTCGCCTTGGCTCGGCTTGTAAACGAGAGCCTGGTCCGGGACTCGGCCAGGGTAGTCGCGCGTCAGGTCGTAGACGAAATCGCTATACGGCGACTGCGTCATGGCCAGCTTGTCGCCGCGTTTCGCGATCGCGATCAGTAGCTGACCGACGTCGCGGTGCACGGTGGCGACCGGGATGGGGGACTCGCCGACGTACTCCATCAGGCCACCGATGCCGTCGTTGACGACGATCAACGCCTTCGCGCCGGCCGCCACCGCGGCCTCAGTTCGCTCTTGCGGCGAGACCTCATCGCTGCGTTCGACGACGACGACCTTGCCCTGGGCGCCGGCCCTCCTGTAATCACGAGCGGCTCCGCTGCCCGCGTACACCGCGCCCACGTTGTCGTACTTGGTATCCACAAGCGTGCTGCCCGGCTGCACCAGGGTCTCGAAGGCGAGTTGATCGCCCGCGCTCAGGCCGAGTAGCGGCTCGCCCTTGCGCCACCGGGTTGTCAGTACGAAGGTGCCCTGTGTCATCTCCTCTGTCGGCGACACGTAGAGGTCGTCGTACGTCGCCGGTATCGCATACGCGCTGCGGAACTCGACGCCGAAGCTGTCCACAATGCTGAAGTCCACTTTGCGCTGGCGATCCTCGGCGCGCTCCGGCGCCTCGGTTTGCAGTAGGCGGGCCGTGCGAGCATCCAGCACGACCTCGGCCGCCCGGTCGAGTACGGTCTCGGGATCGATCAGCACGGCCAGGCCGGACCGATCCGACCCTTCGCCGGCCACGTCCAGATAGGTTGCGACCGTGTATGTTCCGGCCTGCATGCGCATGGTCGTCTGACCGTCGACGAATAGTGCCCAGGGCCAGAAGTCGCCGGCCTTGCTGACCACGACCCAGCCGGCACCGGGTTTCCCGTCCCGGCCGACCAGCTTGATGTTCAGGTCGTACCGCTCGTCCTCCTTGATCAGCGCCAGCGAGGTCCGGGTCACGGGCTGCCCGGTGACCGCGTCGGAGCCGAGGATGTAACCGGTGAATCGGCCGAAGTCGACGGCAGCCGGGTCGCCGGTCACGTCGACCGTCGCCTTTCCGCCGGCCGGCACGGTCACTGTGGACGCGCCGAGAGTGAATGGTCCGTCGGTGCTGGTCAGCGCCAGGTTCATCGTGACGTCGGCCGAACCGTGGTTGGTGAGGACCAGGTTCTTGGTGACGGCGACATCGGTCGGCTCGTGCGGCCAGTCGTAGTTGCCGAAGAACAGTGAAGCCGTGCCGCTGACCGTACTGTGCACGGCGGATGCGACATCCAGCCGGCCGGTGCCGACCTCGTACGGTGTGTACCACTCGGCGAGGCCCTTCGCGCTGCTCATCAAGTGTTCCTTGAGTCGCGCTCCGGTCCACGAAGGGTGCTGCTGGGCCAGTATCGCCGCCGCCCCGGCCACGTGCGGCGTTGCCATCGACGTGCCGCTGATCGTGCGGTATAGGCCTTCACCGCCATCGGTCATCTCCTGCGACCGCGCCGCGGTGATCTCCACGCCCGGTGCCGAGATGTCCGGCTTCATGCCGCCGGAGTACGCCAGCGGGCCAGTGCTGGAAAAGCCGGCGAGGTTGTCCTGCTTGTCCGTGGCGGCAACAGTCAGCGCGGCCGCGGCCGCGGCCGGCGTAGAGATGGTCTCCGGGCCCGCGTTACCGGCGGCGACGACGAACAGGGTTCCGTACTGCGCGGACAAGGCGTCCACGGTCTGTGACATGGGGTCGCTGCCGTCGGACGGGACCGTGTCGCCCAGGCTCATGTTGACCACATCGGCTCCCGATTCGGCCGCCCACTGCATGCCAGCGATGATCCAGGAGTCCTGGCCGTAACCCTCCACGCCTCCGAGCACCTTTCCGACGATCAGTTCAGCGCCGGGTGCGACGCCCTTGAAGTCGCCATTCGAGGCGGCGCCGGTGCCCACGATCGTGCTGGCGACATGCGTCCCGTGCCCGTTGACGTCGGTGATCGCTTCACCCGGCACGAAGCTCCTGGTGCCAACGATCTGATTGACCAGGTCGGGGTGGTTGACGTCGATGCCGGTGTCGAGCACGGCTACCTTGACGCCTTTACCGTCGTAGCCGGCCGACCAAGCCTCGGGCGCCCCGACCAGCGGCACGCTCTCCTTCAGGTCGACCTTTACCCTGCCGTCGAGCCAGAGCTTGGCCAACCCAGCGCCAAGGGTTGGGCTGCTTCCTTCAGCCTGGCTGCCCGGCGCGACAGCGGTCCAGAAGGTGCGGGCTTGACTCTTTTCGGCGCTGAGCGCGGCGCCGCGGATGCTCGCCAGCCTACGAACCAGCTTGCTGCCGCGGGGCGCAGCCGGCTCGGCGGCGGTTCGGGTCGTCGGCGGGGAGTACGTCGCGATCAGCGGCACTCCGCGCGACTTCGCGTCGTCGTAGCCCATCTCGATGAGATCGGAGACGTTGAACAACCGCCTGTCCAACTTGCCCGCGCCGTACAGCGCCATCGCCTCATCCGGCACAACGAACAGATCACCCTGGATCTCCTGCATGCGAACCCCGCCGACGGCGTCCTCCGGCCGATCGACGTCGGCTATCTGCCGGCCGTCGGCCAACGTCCTGACCGTGACGACATCGCCGGTGATGAGCGTGACCGTGTGGGTCGGCGACGGCTTGACGGGAGCTGTGGGCGGCTGCGGCGTGGCCTGTGCAGGCAACTGCAATACGGCGAACATCGCCGCCAGCAGCGGCAGCGCGGCGGCCGCGGTGACGATCTTCAGGCGCGGACGCCGGAACCACGAAGGCTGCGAGGGGAAACGCATGCCAACGGTCTAGTCGCTCACAGCGCCCTTGTTGAAGGGCCGCCGACGACGGGGTTGTGCCATGGCGCAGACCCGCCAATATGACCATGCCCGCCGCCGGGTTCACTCAAGATCGCCATGATCATGAGCTGCGCCGCAGCCGAAGGCGCCGATCATGACCCGCAAATCATGATCGGCGATAGGCGGGCGACTATTCGTAGTCGACGCGGCGACTCGAATGCTTCGTGGGGCGTGCGGCCGAGACAGCGACCTTCGAAGCCGCTCTGGACACGGCCGAGCTGCCATTCTCGGTGCTGTATGTGCACGGCCCCGGAGGCATCGGAAAGTCCAATCTGATCGATGTACTGGTGGCGCGGGCCGAGCAAAGGGCTGCCCATGTCGTACGGCTCGACGGGCGCGACCTAGCGCTGTCGGTGGAGGCAGTCCTCAACGCCCTCCGCGAATCCCTCGACGTGCCGGAAGGCGAGGGTCCGATCGGCTCAGGCACCGGCCGCATCGTGCTCATCATCGATTCCTACGAGCGCCTGACTCCACTGGACGATTGGCTGCGCACCCGTTTGATGCCCCGCCTACCGCGGACGGCGCTGACCATCATCGCCGGTCGCGTGGCGCCGAGCGCGGCGTGGCGGGCAGACCCAGCGTGGCGAACGTTGTTGCGGGCGGTGTCGCTGCGCAATCTCAGCCCCGAGGAGAGTCGGGAGTACCTGGGCCGCTGCGGTATTGCCGCGGAGTCGCACGACCGACTGATCGAGACGCCGCACGGCCATCCGCTCGGACTGTCATTGCTCGTCGACGTGGCCGCTGGCGGCGGTGCGTCCTTCGACCCGACGCCGCCTGATCTGGTCGCCGCACTTTTGCGCGAGTTTCTCGATGTCGTGCCAGACCGGCAACAGCACAGGGCGCTGGAGGCCTGCGCACTCGCACGAGTGACGACCGAGGCCCTGCTACGGGACGCGCGGGAGCTCGACGACGCACACCATCTGTTCACGTGGCTTCGTGGGCTTTCGTTCGTTGAGGCCGGGGCCGAAGGGTTGTGCCCCCACGAGCTCGCCCGCGACGTCCTCGACCTCGACCTTCGCTGGCGCGATCCCGAAGCCTACAAGCGAACGTTCCGGCGCGTCCGCGCCCACATCCACCGCAACCTAACGACGACGCAGGGACAAGCCCAGCAACGCGCCATATACGACGAGAAGTTTGTGTTCCGCAATCTGCCCGGCGTCCTGTCTCCGATCGACCGGACTGCCTGGGGCGAGCGATACCCCGAGCCGGCGCTTGCCACGGATCGCTCCGCCATCCTCGAGTTGGTGGCCGGGTTTGAGGGGCCCGAATCGGCCGACATCGCGAGCCACTGGTTCGACCGACAACGCGACGGCTTCGTCGTCATCCGCGAGCCCGACGGCACGCTTCGCGGCTTTCTCGGCCTGCTCGACCTGACTGCCGCTTCCGTCTCCGACCGTGCCGCCGACCCGGGTGCGCAGGCGGCGTGGGAGCACGCCAATTCGCGGTATCCGATTCGCGCCGGCGAGTTGGTCACCCAGACCCGATTCGTCATCGACCGTCACGCGTACCAGGCACCGTCCCCGACGCTCAACGCCACCCCGGTGGTTACCCTCCAGATGTACCTGCGGGCGTCGAGTCTGGCGTTTGACTTTTTCGCCCTCGCCGATCCAGACCAGTGGGACGAATTCTTCGCCTTCGCCGACCTGCCCCGCGCCGACGGCGCCGACTTCACGGTCGGCAATCGACGCTATGGCCAGTTCTGCCACGACTTTCGCTCAATACCCGTGGAGGCGCTGCTGGAACTGTGGACTGAGCGCGCGCTCACCCAGGAGATCACCTCGCGACCCACCGGGCCACCGGAGGTGCTGGTGCTGTCGCAGGCCGACTTCACCGACGCCGTGCGGCGGGCATTGCACGATATGCACCGCGCCGACCTGCAGGTACGTAACCCGCTGTTACGCACCCGCCTGCTTAGAGAATGGACCGGCACCGCGGATCCGAGCGCGGCGGACCTCGACGCTGTGTTGCGGGAGGCCGTCGCGACGCTGCGCCAACACCCACGCGACGACAAGCTTCTGCGGGCGGTCGACCGGACATACCTACGACCCGCCGCGACGCAGGAAGCCGCCGCGGCCGGGTTGGGCCTGCCATTCAGCACCTACCGCCGACACCTTAGCCAAGGCGTTGCGCGCATCGTCTTCTGGTGCTGGGACCGTGAGCTGTACGGTGCCGGCAATGAACACAAGTGAGCACCACTGAGCACGAACTGACCTGGATTCCGAACACCACTGCGGCGCACTCTCCGGATAGATGAGGAGGGAGCACGCCGATGATCACCCGTCTCACCCGCGTGATCCAGAGTCGCAAGGTCGCCCGCGATCATCTGACAGTGGGAACGGCCCGCACCCGGCCGGAGCACACCCGATGACGTGGACGAAGCTGATAATGGCCGCGCTCATGCTTCCCGTGCTCATTCTCGTTGGGGTTGCGGCGGCTGCGACAGCAGCGGTGCACATTCTTTAGACCTGCCTTGCCGCGGACAACTGACCGATGAGCGGCGTTGGTCACTCCTTTACCGTGGACACTTCATCCGGTGCTGTATCAGTGAAGGGCGGAAGAAGGTGGGCGGCCCGCATGGTGATGCGGCGGGCTTCGAGCCGGTGCAGCGCGGGCCAGCGCACGTCGGACACCCAGCCGACCTTCTCCAGGAGCCAGATGAGCCGGGCGGCCGGGTCAAGCTGGCCGCGGAGGACGCCGTGGCGGGCGCAGGTTGGGTCGGCGTGGTGGGAGTTGTGCCAGCTCTCTCCGAACGAGATGATCGCGAGCGGCCAGAAGTTGGCGGCACGGTCGCCGCTGCGGGTGGCGAACGGGCGTTGCCCGTACACGTGGCAGATCGAGTTGATCGACCAGGTGACGTGGTGCAGCAGGGCGATGCGAACCAAGCTGGCCCAGAAGAACGCGGTCAACGCGCCGTACCAGGACCAGGTCAGCAGCCCGCCCAGCACCGGCGGGGCGAACAACGACACAAGCGGTACGTAGAGCCGGTCCACCCGGACAATGTCGCGGTCGGCGAGCAGGTCCGGGGCGAAGCGGGCCCGGTTGCTCGGCTGCCGCTGGAACAGCCAGCCGCAGTGAGCGAAGAACAGCCCTTTGGCCAGGCCGGCGATGGTGGCGCCGTAGCGCCACGGGGAATGTGGGTCGCCCTCACGGTCGGCGAAGGCGTGGTGGCGTCTATGGTCGGCGACCCACTGCACGACCGCGCCCTCGAGGGCCAGGGACCCGGCCACCGCGAGGGTGATCCGCAGCCATCGCACCGCCTTGAACGCGCTGTGGGTGAAGTAGCGGTGAAAGCCCACCGATATGCCGAAACCGGCCACCAAGTAGAACGTCAGGCCGATCGTGACGTCCAACCAGGACAGACCCCAGCCCCAGGCGACCGGCACGGCCGCCAGCAAGGCCAAGAACGGCCCCGCCACCATCAACGCCAGGACCCCGACAACCCAGCGCGCCGGCGATTCCCCCAACATCGGTTTACCGACCGAAGACGGCGCCCTACTGGGCATCTCGACAACAACCATCTCCACGACCCTTCACGTCGCGCCACTACACGGACGACCGTCGGGGTCTGGGACGGGCAGGTGCTGGCACTGGCGAACACGCAGTGCCCAGAGTCCACGGTACAACCGCCGGGTGTTGATCGCATCGTCACGAGGACGGTGAGGTTGAGCGAGCGCGTCAACCCTGCCAAAGCGGAGCCGCCGGAACAATCGGGCAGCATGGCAGCATGGCAGCACGGCGTTGGCCGTCGCCGGCCTCACGCCGGGGCAGTAGGCACCACGCCGAGTACCGCGGAGGCAATGTCGGCGACGACATTTTCCGGGCGGTATCTTGCCGCCATGCACTTCAGCTCAGCCGCCACGGCCCGCCGCCGGTCGGGATGCTCGAGGAAGTAGCACAGCTTCTCTTCCAACTGCGCTTCGCCCAGCTCGTACAGCACGTTTGTGTTGCCGTTGCAGATCTCCGGGTAGCTGCCGAGTCGCGGCAGGATGCAGCAGTTTTCGGTGTACATGGCCTCCAGAGTGGACACGCCCAGGCTCTCGTGGGTTGCGGTGGACACCTGCAGATCGGCCGCCCACAACGCTCTGTAGTAGTCGTCCAGCGGCATGTTGCCGCCGAGGATCACCTGCTCCGGGAATCCGTGTGCGAGGGCCGAGACGGCCTCCCCACCCGGCTGCCCCGGGGCGAAGTCGCGGGTGAACAGCACAGCCAGGTCGTATCGAGGGAGCACCCGCGCCAGGACGCGGGCAAAGAGATCAGGATTCTTGCTGGACACCGGTGCGTGGTTGAAGACCACAGTGGTCATTGGGAGGCGCAGGTCGGTGCGGCATGCGTCGATCCGCTTGACGTCGAGCGGCAGCCCCACCACGACGGCCTTGGCGTCCAACTGTCGTGCCAGGCTCACGTTGAAGGCGCCGATGCTCTTCAACAGCGTTGCCCGCAGGTACTCCGAGGCGAGCAGGATGCGGTCGAGAATGTGCAGATTCGCCAGGTCCAGCAGTTCCATCCCGGGGTAGACCTGGAAGCGGAACGCGTCGGTCGGGTCCCAATGGCTGCCGTGGGTGTAACCGACGATCGGGATCGACAAGCCGAGGTCGAGCGCCATCCGCCTGATCTCAGCAGGGAACGTCGAGAAGATGTGGAAGGAGAAGATGACGTCCGGCGGGTCCTCGACCAGGGCGTTGAGCACGTCACGGTACTTTGACAGGATCCAGACGAGTCGTTCCGCGCGGTCTTCGTGACTCGTTATGGCTGCAGCGACTCGTGGCTGGCAGAGCTCGAACCCCAAGGCCCCCAGCCCGTCCCGGATGACCGTGGAGGCCGTGATGCCGTACCCGATGGCGTCGCTAGACGAGGCACCCTTGCTCGGATCTGGCGCGGTGTAGCCATCCAAGTACAGTAAGCGCGGTCCATGCGGGGTCATTGGCGCCACTCAGCCGGCCCGGTTGGGCAGCTTGTAGCCGAGTACGGCATAGTCCTGCGGCCCCCAGAGCAAGTGCGTGAGGAGGTCGTGAATCTGCGGCGAGACGCTCTCGCCGTTGTGACGCGGTACAGGAGAGAGTTTCGGATGGAGAGCTCGTACCTCGATGTCGCCGAAACCCTGCGTGGATACGAGGTACTCCATCAGCGCGGAAGGCAGCGGCGACCGATGTGTCGGGTCATTGTAAAAGTCGCACGCGGCCATCACGAGGTTCGCCGGATTGGGCGTCTCCAGCAGCACGCAGCCGCCTGGTCGCAGCACTCTCCCGGCCGCCTCAAGTAGCGCAAGCAGCTCCTCGATACCGAGATGCTCAATGACATGGAAGGCGGTGACCATGTCGACCGAGTCCGGCGGAAGGCGCTGCAGGTGGCGGACGGCATCACCTAGCTCGACGTCAAGTCCCAGTGCGCGGCCCGCGGCCACGAACCTGGGGTTGGCGTCGACGCCCCAGGACGGCACACCGGCCTGGCGCAGCAGCGTGAGCCACTCACAACGTCCGCAGCCGACGTCAACGACACCGCCGGTGCCAACCAGCCGGCGTACGTCGGGAAGGTAGCCCTCGAGCTTGGCGCTGACCTCGGCGGTCGAACCGCGAAAGCGATCTGTGAAGGCGTCGTAGATTGCCGCGAAGCGCGACCCATGTCGCTCGGCGCCACCCTCGCCGCGACTCGCCCGCAGTTCATCGAGTTCGGCTTCGAGCGCGGACACGCGTTGCTCGGTCTCTCGAGCCAGGTGCCGCGTGTCGGCTAGCGCCTGGACGAGTCCGCGCACCCGCTCGTCGAGATCGAGCACGCTCGCCTGCGCCGGCAGCGCGTCGCCGTCCGCACCGGGCAGGCCCGTCATTCCGCGCCGACTTCGCCGACCCGCGCTGGTGAGTCAACCTCGGCCACAACGTCGTGCGGCCCCGGAATTACCCGCAGGATCCTCGCTGGACTGCCCGCGACGATCGTGTACGGCTCGACGTCATGCATGACGAGCGACGCAACGCCCACCACCGAATGCGCGCCGATGCGGCAGGGCGCCACGATGATCGCGTGGCTCGAGACCCAGGCACCCTCCTCGATGACGATGTCGCGGCCAGACTTGGGAACGGCCACCTGACGTTCGATGCCGAACTTCGTCCAGTCGTGCGTGCCGGTGAGAACCGAGACACTATGCCCGAAGAATGCGTACTTTCCGACCGTGACCTCGCCCGAGGACAGGTTGAATAGGGCATTGTTCACGATTGCCGTCGGGTGGATGTGCAGGCGCGTCGGATCGCCATAGATCAGCGGCCGGAACAGCGACGGGTCCTCAGTGTCACGGGCTCCAGCGGGCTTGCCATCGTCGGCCCGCCGCCCCAGTGCCGCAACGAAGCGACGTGCTTTGCTGGCCACGCTGTCCAATCGAGACATACGGTGCTCCTCCTACCTACCCCGCTCGTGGTATCTACCGCACCCTGCGATTGTCTCCCTCGAGCACCTCCGCGTACATGCTGGCGTGGGTCGCGGCGATGGCTTGCCATGTTCGGCCCTCGGCGCACGCGCGACCGTGCCTGGCCAGTCGATCGGCGAGGACCCGGTCGGAGAGGACCCGACGCAGTGCGTGTGTTAGGGCGACGGTGTCACGCGGCGGAACGCGAAGAACTCCCTCGATCTCGGTAGGCCGGATAACAACGCCCGGCCGGGACGTAGCGATTGTTGGCACGCCGTGGGCCAGCGCAGCGAGAAGTGACCCCGACTTGGCGGTCACTCCGGCGTTGAACGGATACACCGCCACGTTCGCGGCGAGCAATAGGCGAGAGACTTCATGCTCGGGCAGATATCCGGTGAAGACCACACCGTCGTCGGCGCCGTGCCTTCGGGCAACGTCCTCGAGTTCGCGGCGCAGCGCCACCGCCGCGCCGCCGCGGACGGAGTGGCTCTCCGTGCCGCCGGCGAGCACCAGTCGTAGACGGGGATGCGTTCCGCGTACCCGCCCGACGGCCTCGATGAGCCGCTCGAGCCCTTTGTCCGGGTGGAGGAAGCCAAAGAACACAGCGAGGATGTCGTCCGCTCCCAGTCCGAGACTTCTGCGCGCGGCGGCCCGGGCGTGCTCGCGGTCCAGGCGTGCCACCCTGATGTTCGCACCGATCGGCACGTGCACCGCGGCGAGGGCGCGTCCGGGCAGGCGCGCATCCAGCACGCGCTTGTGTTCCGGCGCCGTGACCAGTAGTCGGTCCGCCCGCAGCGGCAGCAGCAGTGTCTCCCGTTCCGCAAACCCGCGGCGCTCCAGCGCCGACCACACGGCTGAGCGCACCCGCCCAGCGACCCCGCTTGCGGTCCATACCCCGTACTCGTGCAGGGTCACCAGCACGGGTACACCGGTGGGAGCTAGCCGGGGCAACAGCCCAACGGCGCGGCTGAAGCCGAACGCGGACGGCGCGAACTGTATGTGCACCAGGTCGAGCCCCAGCCTCGCCATCGCCCGAGCCGCCCGGACGACGCCACCCACACTCCACCGGTCCGTCACGCCGATGACGTCGTCTTCCCCAGTCTGCGCGTACACATGCGCGGTGCAGATGAGCGGGTCGAGCCCAGTTGACCGCAGATGTCGGGCGAGTTGGCGAGTGTAGTCGGCCACTCCGTCGCGGGCCGGATCGAAGTGGCCGCACACAAGCCCGACGCGTGGTCCATTCATTCGCCACCTCGCCTCGGCGACGCCTCGTGTCGCCGGCGTTGCGCTGCCGCGGGCTGAGAGGCGTCCCGGGCGACGCGTTCAGCGTACGCGCTTTCGGGCGGGCGTGCCTGAAAGGTCGACCCTAGACGCCGCGACTGTACGCTCGGTTTGATGATGTTTCGCGCCGGAATGAGGTGTTCGTATGGAGCGGAAGGTTGACTTTGAGGACGGATCGGCCGGGATCGTCTCGCTCAACGAACCGGTGCTGCGATTTCAGAACAATCCGATCCTGACCGCTCATCAGGTGAACGCAGTGTGGACCGAGCCACATCTTCGGGTGATGACCGTCCACAATGCCGGTGTGGCTGTCGTCGGATCGGAGACGGTGATGCTGTTTCGGTCTCATCTGCGGTCCGGCGTCAGCGTCATCGGGTTGGCGCGCAGCGCAAGCGGCATCAGTGATTGGCGGGTTCACCCGCGCCCTTTCCTCAAGCCAGCCACCGCCGACGATCGGCTCGCGCCTGGCCTGAACCCGGCTGACATTGCCAAGATGGAGGCCGGCGGGGTCGAGGACCCCCGGATCAACCCGGTCGACGGGACCTACGCCATCACCTACAGCGGATACGCCGCGGATGCCCGTAACCGCGTGCGGGTTCTGCTCGCTGTCAGCGACGACCTCACGGCGGTGACTCGTTACGGGCCGGTCGACGTGCGGGACATGCGGAATGTGGTGCTGTTCCCGGAACGCATCGAAGGCCGCTACGTCGGCTTGTTCCGTCCCAATGACCAATCGCCCGGGGACACAGGCGGAAGCTTCCGTGAGATCCGCATCGGCCACGCGACCGACTTCCGCACCGGACCTTGGGAGATCGTTGACGAGCCGGTGATGCGCACCCACGGCAGTCCGAGTGCCTTCGCGGACAAGATTGGCCCGTGCGCGCCACCGGTAAAGACTCCGCACGGCTGGCTGAACATCTTCCACGGCGTGAGAACCACTATGGACGGTAACCCGTACGTGCTCGGCGTCGCGCTACATGATCTGGAACGTCCGCAAAATGTTCAGATGTCCAGCATTCCAGTGCTCTTCCCAACCCGGGCCGACTGCCGCGTCATGGAGACGGACTACGTCCACGTCCCTAGCGTGGTGTTCTCGTGCGCCATGCTGCGTCGAGTCGACGGCACCCTGCGTATCTACTACGGCGGCAACGACACGGTGATGAATGTAGCCGTCAGCCACGAGGACGTGCTGGCCGAGTTGTGTCGGCGGTACGGGCAAGACCCGCGCTCCGGGCGGCTCCTCTACGCCATCTAGCCGCGGATCGACGTGAACTTCGTCACGCCGGCGGCCCCGCTTATGTCGACTGCCGCGAACATGCAACTGCTATACTTCACGACGTCGTGGATCTCATCCCGAGTTCGCATCTTCATCGATAGCGTTTGGCGACGGCAGCAGTTCTCGCCACGGGTCCAGGATCCCGGACGCATCGACTCATCTACGTGGCGTCTCCGACCGACGGGCAACCGCTCGCGTCGAGAGCCTTGTGCTATGGGCCGGCGCGGCCTCCGCGGCCTCCGATGCGAGATCGCGCCGAGCCAGAAGGTTGTCCTTGTGCCCTTGTCGGTTGGATTCCTGAGCACCTACCCCCCTACGCAGTGCGGCCTCGCATCGTTCACCGCGTCGCTTCGAGCGCACCTCGTCGCGGACGGCTGCCGATGCGGCGTCGTTCGTGTGGTCGATATGCCCGAAGCATCCACCAGCCCGGATGTCGTTCATCATCTCGTCCCAGGGTCGGAGGCGTCGCAGGCTCAGGCCGCAGCGGTCCTTGATGAGTTCGATGTAGCGGTGGTCCAGCATGAGTTCGGAATTTACGGCGGTGCTGATGGCGACGAGGTCCTCGGTGTGCTCGACCGCCTGACCGTGCCTGCGATCGTCGTCCTTCACACAGTCCTCACGGAACCGACCCGGCACCAGCGGGAGGTCCTTGAACGGGTGATTCACCGCGCGGACGCTGTGATCACGATGACGATGACTGCCCATACCCGGCTGCTGAGCTACTACGACGTCGACGCGGCGAAGCTCGTCGTGATCCCACACGGTGCGATCGACTCAGCGACGATCGGTGCGCCGCGACGCCGGATGGGTGCTCCGACGATCCTAACGTGGGGCCTGCTCGGGCCGGGCAAGGGCATCGAGTCGGTCATCGATGTGTTGCCGGAGCTGCGTCGACTGCATCGCCGGCCGCGGTACAGGGTGGTCGGCCAAACCCACCCGCGTGTGCTCGGGCGCGAGGGGGAGGCGTACCGCTCCGCGTTGGTTGCCCGGGCCGCGGATCGCGGCGTTGGCGACATGGTGGGGTTCGAGGCGAACTATCTGGATGCGGCATCGCTGCAGCGGGTGGTGACTCAGGCCGACGTGGTGGTCCTGCCGTACGAGTCCCGTGAGCAGGTTACGTCCGGCGTGTTGATCGAGGCAGTGGCGGCCGGGAAACCGGTGGTGGCCACCGCATTCCCCCACGCGGTTGAGCTCCTGGGTCTAGGCGCCGGTCTGGTCGTCCCGCATGATGACCCGCGAGCACTCGCTCACGCCTTACGTCGGGTGTTGGTCGAGCCTGGTTTGGCCGAATCGATGATCGACCGATCCGGCCAGGTTGCTCCGGAACTGCGGTGGTCCTCTGTGGCCGCCCGCTACCGTGAACTGGCCGACAACCTCGTCGCGGCAACCTCGACCCTGGTGGCGTGATGCTGCCGGAACCGCCGTTCGAGCACATTCTACGGTTGACTGACGAACGCGGGATTTTCGAGCACGCGGACGGAATCGTACCTCGCTACGAATGCGGCTACTGCCTAGACGATGTCGCCAGAGCGCTTATCGTGGTCTGCCGTCACCGACCGACGACGCCCACGTTGCAGAACCTCACCGGCGTGTACTTCCAGTTCATCGCGCGCGCTCAGGCGCCCGATGGCCGCTGCCACAACCGTTTGGACCGTCACGGACAGTGGGAGGACCGTCCCGGAACCGGGGATTGGTGGGGACGAGCGCTGTGGGGTCTTGGCACAGCGGCCGCTCGCTGCCTCGAGCCAACGATTCGTGACGCGGCACTGGCGCGCTTCAATCTCAGCGCGACTCAGCGAAGCCCGTACCTTCATTCGATGGCGTTCGCCGCGCTTGGCGCGGCGGAAGTGCTCACCGCACACCCTGGGCACCGTCCGGCGCTTGAGCTGCTGGCCGCGTTTGTCCCACTCGCGCAGCGACCCGACTTCAGTACAGCGTGGCCGTGGCCACAGCCGCGCCTGAGCTATGCCAACGCGGCGATCGTCGAAGCATTGATCGTGGCCGGATGGGGACTGGCCGATGACGACGTCCTGGCTGATGGCTTGGGTCTGCTCGGTTGGTTGCTCGACCTGGAAACCTTCGAGGGCCACCTTTCAGTGACACCAGCGGGTGGTTGGGCACCGAACGAGCCGCGGCCCGCCTTTGACCAGCAACCGATCGAGGTGGCGGCGCTGGCCGACGCCTGCCGGCGGGCGTTCGAGCTGACGGGCGACGATCGGTGGGCCGACGGCCTGCACCGAGCCATCGACTGGTTCCTGGGCGACAACGACTCCCAACTGGCCCTCTACGACACCAGCACTGGCGGCGGGTATGACGCGCTGACGCGCCGCGGACGCAACACAAACCAGGGCGCCGAGTCCACCTTGGCGATGGTGTCGACGCTCCAACATGCTGCTGATCGTTCGCCGCACAGCCCCCGGCTCGTGTCGGTTGGCTCGTGAGCACGGCAACGGACGAACTTGCCGTCTCCCGCCGGCACATCGATCGGAATCGCCGTGATTGACCTTTCCGAACTGCTCGCCCAGATTTCCGGTCACCGGACCCTCGCGCGCGCAATCCTGTGATCGAGGCGATTCGCAAAGGAGCCGGCAAGTCCAGTCAAACGCCAGGCATATGCCCGCACGCTGCCGCGGGGAGCACTGCGTGGTGACCGCTATGGCTTGTCGGCGACAAGGACCTCGGTGGTGAGGAACAGCGCCGCGATCGATGCGGCGTTCTGCAGCGCGGAACGGGTGACCTTGGTGGGTTCGACGATGCCCGCCTTGATCATGTCGGCGTACTCTCCGGTCTCGGCGTTGAGGCCGTGGCCTGGGGGCAGATCGTTGACTTTCTCAGCCACGACGCCGCCTTCGAAGCCGGCGTTGATGGCGATCTGCTTGAGCGGCGCGGTGAGTGCGACCCTCACGATGTTCGCGCCGGTGGCTTCGTCGCCACTCAGGTCAAGTTTGTCGAACGCGGTGACAGCGGCGTTGGCCAGGGCCACCCCACCGCCCGGGAGAAGCCCTTCCTCGATGGCGGCCTTGGCGTTGCGGACGGCGTCCTCGATTCGGTGCTTACGCTCCTTGAGCTCGACCTCGGTGGCCGCGCCTACCTTGATGATCGCGACGCCGCCGGCCAGCTTGGCCAAGCGTTCTTGTAGCTTCTCTCGGTCGTAGTCGGAGTCGCTGTCATCGATCTCGGCGCGTAGTTGAGCGACTCGGCCCGCGATCTGCTCGGCGTCGCCGGCACCGCCGACAATGGTGGTCTCGTCCTTGGTGACGACCACTTTGCCCGCCCGGCCCAGCATGTCCAGCCCGACATTTTCCAGGGTGAGGCCCACCTCGTCGCTGATGACGCGGCCACCGGTGAGGATGGCGAGGTCGGCCAGCATCGCCTTGCGACGGTCGCCGAAACCGGGTGCTTTGACCGCCACCGACATGAAGGTGCCACGAACCTTGTTGACGACCAGGGTCGCGAGGCCTTCGCCCTCGACATCCTCGGCGATGATCGCCAGCGGTTTGCCCCCTTGCATGACCTTCTCCAGGATCGGCAGCAGGTCGTTCAGATTCGAGACTCTCTTGTCGACGATGAGTAGGTACGGGTCGTCGAGGACGGCTTCCATCCGTTCGACGTCGGTCATGAAGTACGGCGAGATGTAGCCCTTGTCAAACCGCATACCCTCGGTGAGTTCGAGCTCGAGACCGAACGTGTTGCTCTCCTCGACGGTGATAACGCCCTCCTTGCCCACCTTGTCCATCGCCTCCGCGATCATCTCGCCGATCGTCGGGTCGGCGGCGGAGATCGATGCGGTGGCGGCGATCTGCTCCCTGGTCTCCACGGGCCGGGCCTCGTTCGCCAGCGCCTCAGTAACCGCGGCCACGGCCAGCTCGATGCCGCGCTTGAGCGCGATCGGATTGGCGCCGGCGGCAACGTTGCGCAGCCCTTCGCGTACGAGCGCCTGGGCCAGGACGGTGGCCGTGGTCGTGCCGTCGCCGGCCACATCGTCGGTCTTCTTGGCCACTTCCTTGACCAACTCGGCGCCAAGTTTCTCGTACGGGTCGTCGAGTTCGATCTCCTTGGCGATGCTCACACCGTCGTTGGTGATCGTCGGTGCGCCCCACCTCGCGTCCAACACGACGTTGCGGCCCTTCGGCCCCAGCGTCACCTTCACCGTGTCGGCGAGCACGTTCATGCCGCGTTCCAGGCCGCGACGGGCCTCTTCACCGAAAGCGATCAACTTGGCCATCTGCGTCGTCCTCAACTCGTTGTGCCGACTGGCACTGTTCGGACCGACCTGCGATGACCGCGAAACACGGTCCCCACTGCGAGGACTCATCCCATTCGGTTGGCACTCGCACAGGGCGAGTGCTAAGCACAGTCAAACACTTGTTCCCCCCGAGTGCAAGTGGGTCGGTCGCTGAGGTTGCTCGACGCCGTACGTCGCCCGTAAGCGGCGCGCCGAACAGCCGATCCAGTCGCGTTCGCGGCCCACGACACTCCGGTCGCGCACGAACGGGCACCGGCCGGTCACTCCTCCACCGTGGACACTTCATCCGGTGCCGTATCATTGAACGGCGGACGGAGGTGGGCGGCCCGCATGGTGAGGTAGAGCTGTTCGGGTCGGCTGGCCGTCGCCCGCGCGGCGCGCCGATATGCGTCGCGGGCGGCCGCCGGGTTGCCGGCCTGCTCGAGCAGGTGGGCTCGGACCGCTTCGAGCCGATGCGTGTGGGCCAGGCGGTCATCGCGATCGAGCGTGCCCACGAGGGCGAGGGCTGCGGTAGGTCCATGCACGTGGGCGAGCGCGACGGCTCGGCTCAGCGTGACCAGTGGCCCTGGCGCGATGGCGTCGAGGACCTCGTAAAGGGCAAGGATTTGTGGCCAGTCGGTCTGCTCGGCGGTCGTTGCCTCGTCGTGGAGGGCGGCGATCGCCGCCTGTACCTGGTAGGGCCCGATGAGGCTGGTCCCGAGTGTGGCGTGCAGCAGAGTGAGGCCCTCTGCGATCGCGTTCGCGTCCCACATCTCCCGACGTTGCTCGTCGAGCGGCACGAGCCAGCCGTCGTGGTCGGTACGGGCGGCGCGGCGGGCGTCGGTGAGCAGCATCAGCGACAGGAGCCCGGCGACCTCACCGTGGTTGGGCAGGATTCGGTGCAGCAGTCGGGTGAGGCGTATGGCTTCGGCGATGAGATCTGGCCGATGCAGGTGCGGACCGGCGCTCGCGGTGTAGCCCTCGTTGAAGATCAGATACAGCACATGCAGGACCGTCCGGATGCGGTCGGCGAGCTGGTCCGACGGTGG
>JAXIPB010000215.1:0-22799 GCA_045403155.1 Micromonosporaceae bacterium | reverse complement strand
CCCCAGAGGCGTCGCCTTCGCCCCCCACGTTCCCCCCAGAGGCGTCGCCGTAGGGGCTCCACCACTTGCGCCACGCCTCCGGCGTGTCGCCGAACCGGCGCGCCCACTCGATTGAGGCCGAGAGGTAACCGACGACGGCGTCGAACCACACGTAGAGGCGTTTGGCCGGGTTCTCCTCCCACCCCTCCAGCGGAATCGGGATGCCCCAATCGATGTCGCGGGTCATCGCCCTCGGCCGCACATCCTCCAGCAGGTTCAGTGAGAACTTCAGAACGTTGGGACGCCAGTCCGTGCGCGACTTCAGCCACTCGCCGAGCGCGTTGGACAGCGCTGGCAGGTCGAGAAAGAAGTGTTCGGTCTCAATGAACATCGGCACCTCGCCGTTGACCTTGCTGCGAGGATTGATCAGCTCAGTCGCGTCGAGCTGGTTGCCGCAGTTGTCGCACTGGTCACCACGCGCGCTCTCGTAGCCGCAGATCGGGCAGGTGCCCTCGATGTACCGGTCAGGCAGCGTCCGGCCAGTCGAGGGGGAGACCGCGCCCCTCGTCGTCTGCTCGATCATGTAACCGTTGCGATGGATGGTGCGAAACAGCTCCTGCGCGACCCGATAGTGGTTACGGGTCGTCGTACGTGTAAACAAGTCGTACGAAAGTCCGAGCGCGACAAAGTCCTCGACGATCACCCGGTTGTAGCGATCGGCGAGTTCCCGCGCGGTCACGCCCTCCTTATCCGCCTCGACGAGGATCGGCGTGCCATGCTCGTCCGTCCCCGAGACCATGAGCACCGCGTGCCCGGCCATCCGCATGTACCGGCTGAACACGTCGGACGGGATACCGAAGCCGGACACGTGGCCGATATGGCGGGGACCATTGGCGTATGGCCAGGCCACCGCGGCGAGGTAGTAGCTCATGAAGGCAAAGCGTAGTGACCGACGTCTTCCCGCCGCACCTGGATACCGACCGCTTCAAGATCGCCGTGATCATGAACTCAGCGCCCCCCATTCGCGCCGATCATGATTTGGAGGTCATGATCGGCGAGGTTTGGGGGCGCTCACATCATGATCGGCGCTCATGATCGGCGGTCATGGACGACGGCGTTGTAGACGTCGCGTTTGGGGATCCCCTGCAGCTTGGCCACGGAAGCGATCGCGTCCTTTCGGCTGACACCATGCGCCTCGGCGGCGGCAACCTGGGCCGCGAGATCCGCATCGGCGGGGCGCTCGGGCACGGATCGCGGCGCGCCGGCCACCACGACCGTGATCTCACCACGGACCTCGGCGGCGGCGGCCCACTCCGCCAGTGCCGCAAGCGGACCGCGCCGGACCTCCTCGTACGTCTTGGTCAGCTCCCGGCAGACGGCGGCGTTTCGGTCCCCGCCGAACGCGGCCGCTACGTCGGCGAGCAGGGCCGAGAGTCGGTGCGGCGCCTCGAACAGGACGAGCGTGCGCTCCTCGGCGGCAAGCGCGTCGAGCCGGCTCCGGCGCTCACCCGGTCGGCGAGGTAGGTATCCCTCGAAGCAGAACCGGTCGCACGGCAGGCCGGAAACCGCCAGCGCGGTCGTCACGGCGGACGGGCCGGGCACAGCGGTCACCGGCACCCCGCCCTCGTAGGCGGCCCGGACCAACCGGAAGCCCGGATCGGAGACGCTGGGCATGCCACCGTCGGTGATCAGCACAACCCGCGCGCCGTCCTGGGCGGCGGCGACCAATTCCGGGGTGCGGTGCACCTCGTTGCCCTCGAAGTACGAGACGATCCGGCCGTTGATTTCTACGCCGAGGTCGCGGGCGAGTCGGTGCAGCCGGCGCGTGTCCTCGGCCGCGATCACGTCCGCCCCCGCGAGCTCTTCCCTCAGCCGTGTCGATGCGTCCGCCGCATTGCCCAGCGGAGCGCCGACGAGCACGACCCCGGCAGGTCCGCGCTCGCGCACGTTCTCGTCCCCACCGAGCATGATCCCTTCGTCGCGCTTTGATCTCCGTTCCACGACCATCACTCCTTGATCGGCGGGAGGGGCGGGAGGGGCAGGCGGTCGGGGCGGGCGGTCGGCGCATGCCACGGTCGCAGCCTACGATCGCGGGGTGACTGTCGAGGTTTCCCGCGAGGAACGGAGAGGCGCCGAGTCCGACTCTCGAGCCGGCGACACGCCAGCTGAGCCGCCCGCTCGGGCGCCCGGCGACGTCGGCGCCGGGACTCGAACAGAGGTGGCCGACAGCATCCGGCGGCGGTTCACCGCGATGCCCGGGTGGGAGTGGCGCTCGTGGGCGGCCGCCGGCTGGGTGGTGGCGATCGCGGCGATCCTCCGTTTTGTCAACCTCGCCTTTCCCCCCGGCTTGGTCTTCGATGAGGTCTACTACGCCAAGGAGGGCGCCGAGCTGCTCCAGCACGGCGTCGAGTGGCGCAACGAGACCGATTCGGCCGGCAACATCATCGACCGGGCCGACTTCGTCGTACACCCACCGCTCGGCAAGTGGATCATTGCCCTCGGCATCAAGATATTCGGCAATGACGCGTTCGGCTGGCGCTTCATGGTGGCGCTCGCCGGGGTCGTCTCCGTCTTGATCATCACGCGCACGGCGCGCCGGATGTTCCGCTCGACGGTCCTCGGATGCGCGGCCGGGCTGCTCATGGCCCTGGACGGCATGCACTTTGTCCTGTCCCGTACCGCGATCCTCGACATCTTCGTCATGACCTTCGTGCTCGCCGCGTTCGCCTGCATCGTGCTCGACCGGGACGTTCGCCGAAGGCGCTGGCTGCGCGAGATGGAGAACGGGCTCGACCCGTCCCAACCCGGTAAGCGAGGTCGACCGAGGCTCGACCTCTCGGGCGTACCGTGGTGGCGCCTGGCGGCGGCGGTGATGCTCGGATGCGGCACCGCGGTCAAATGGAGCGCCATCTTCTTCCTTCCCGTCTTCGTCCTGCTGATCTACTTCTGGGAGGTTGGGACCCGGCGTACGGCTGGCGCACGCCATCCCTGGCGGGACACGCTGATCGACGAGAGCGCCTGGTTCCTGGCTATGGGCGTGCTGCTGGTGGCCACATACCTCGCAAGCTGGACCGGATGGTTCCTGAGCGACGATGGGTGGAAGCGGCATTATCTGCGCGACGAGCTACTCCAGCCAGAGCGGCCCATCATCGGCCCGCTGTACAACCTGTGGGCGTATCACATCGATGCCCTCAGGTTCCACGAAGGATTGAGCACCCCGCACCAGTACCAATCCTGGCCCTGGCAGTGGCTCCTGCTGGGACGTCCTGTCGCGTTCTATTGGAACGGAGAGGCCACCTGCGGCGCCGCGAATTGCGCGGCCGAGATCCTGCTGCTCGGCACGCCCGTCCTCTGGTGGGCATTCCTGCCGGCCCTCGTGGGCCTGGCCTGGTTCGGGATCAGCCGGCGCGACTGGCGCGCGGCCGCGATCGGCGCGGGCGTCGCCGCCGGGATCGTCCCGTGGTTCTACTACGAGCTCAAGCAGCGCACGATGTTCTACTTCTACGCCTTGCCGGCCGAGCCGTTCCTGATCCTGGCCGTCGTCTACGTGCTCGGCGCCTTTATCACCGGGCCGGGTGTCGGACGTTTCGGCGGCGGCAGGGTTCGCACCGCGTTGGCGCTCCCGGCCGAGGACCGCAGACTCTATGGCACGATCTTCGCCGGTGCGTTCATACTCCTGGTGGCCATCTGCTTCTGGTTCTACTACCCGCTCTTCGTAGGTGAATCGATTCCGCACGGCGACTGGATGAGACGGATGCTGCTTGGCAACCGTTGGGTGTGACCCCCAACGCAAAGCAAGCCGCGACCGGCGCGACCCCGAACTACCGGTAGAAAGCGACCAGCCGGCCTCCAGGGCCAGCCGTGTCAGAGGTGAGGACGCGTCGGTCGCATCCGAGTACGGCGAGCATCCCGACGGTGCCGCGGCTCGGATGCGGTGGGCGCTCTCGCTGGTCCGTCATTGCCCACTGCAGCCCGCACCCGCCGGCTGATGGGCCGTGTGGTGGCCAGCCGCGTGCGCCGATAGACTTCATGATCGTGACGAGTCGGCCGCCGCTCACCGTGAAGCCCTTTCCGATCCATGTCGACGACGCGGTCCTGGCCGATCTGCGGACGCGCATCGGCAACACGCGGTGGCCCGACCAGATTCCCGGCATCGGCTGGGAGCAGGGCACCGAGCGCGGGTACCTTCAGCGCTTGTCGGCCTACTGGGCCGACGGATTTGATTGGCGTACGCAGGAACGGGAAATGAACACGTTCGACCACTTCCGAGCGGAACTCGACGGCGTGCGCATCCATTTCGTCCACGCCCGCGCAGAACGCGAGGGCATACCGCTCATCCTGAACCACGGCTGGCCCAGCACATTCGTCGAGCTACTCCCGTTGGCCCGGATACTGACGGATCCGGCGGCCCACGGCATCGACGGCCCGGCCTTTGATGTGGTGATCCCATCGCTGCCTGGCTACGGCTTCTCCGAACGGCCGGCCAGAACCGGCGTGAACTACCGGTATGTTGCCCGGCTCTGGCACGACCTCATGCAGGGCCTCGGATACTCACGGTACGGAGCGCACGGCGGCGACTTCGGGGCCGGCGTCGCGACGTACATGGCACTGGACAATCCCGTCCCGATGATCGGCGTGTACCTGACCACAATCGAGCTCACTCCGGCCATCGGTCCTGGTGCACAACCGCTGTCCGAGGCAGAGCGTCGCTACCAGGACCAGTTGCAACATTGGTCCGACGTGGAGTGTGGATACTCGGCGATCCAGTCGACGAAGCCGCAGACCGTGGGTTACGGACTGAACGACTCGCCGGCGGGCATGGCCGCCTGGATCCTGGAGAAGTGGCGGTCGTGGGCCGATAGCGGCGGCGATCTCGACGCGACGCTCGACCGGGAATTTCTCCTCACGATGCTGACCGTGTTCTGGGCGACGCAGACGATCACCACGTCGATGCGCGACTACTTCGACAACCGTTGGTGTGGCGACCCATTGACCCCGAACGACTTCGTCGAGTCTCCGACTGCATTCGCGGTCTTCGCCAATCATTTTGTGCCCGAGGGCGATCCGCCACGAGAAATGATGGAGCGTCTCTATGACGTCCGGCGGTGGACGACCATGCCACGCGGTGGTCACTTCGCTGCGATCGAGGAGCCAGATCTCGTGGCGCGCGACATAGCCGCGTTCTTCGCCGATCTCTAGGGAACCATGGTCACGATCGAGGATGTGCGGCGATTGGCACTCTCCCTGCCCCGTACCGAGGAGGCGCTGGTACGGGACCGGGTCAAATTCCGTGTCCGCAGCCTGGTCTACGCGTCGTTCTCGGCCGACGAGACGTTGATGGGTTTCGCGTTCCCGAAGGAGGAACGAGCCGCCCTGGTTGCCGCCGAACCGGAGAAGTTCATGATGCCGGTCCCATCAGACGAGCGGTACAACTGGGTACGTGTGCGGTTGGCCGCGATTGGCCTGGATGAGATGCACGAACTCATCATCGAAGCGTGGCGAATGGTGGTACCCAAGGGCGTCGCGGCCGAGTTCCTGGAACGACAGTGAATTCCTGGAACCACACTGAATTCCTGGAACGACACGAGGGCTGCGGCTGTTGTGCTTGCTCATCCCGAGGACGAGCAAGCACAACACGATCACACCGGCAGCGGAGCGGCGATCCCCCTAGCGCGGCGAGTAGAGCCAGGGTTGCTTGAGGTCGAAGAACTCCGGCGGCCCAGCGCTCAGAGCGTTCAGCTCGTCCATCTGCGCCTTCAACTCCGGCGGCGGCTCCTTGCGTTCTCCCTCGCGCGCCTCGGCCTCGGACGTGAAGTAGATCGACATGGTGAAGGCGCCACCGTCGTGTTGAGCGGCCATGGTGCCGATGATCTCGGGGCGGAATCCGGCCCACTCGTCGGAGTCCTGTGCCATCAGCTCCCGGGCGCGGTCGGGGTCGGTGCCACGGCCGCGCATGACCTGGACGAACCCCGCCTGGTTCGGATCGCCGGTGACGTCGACGACGACGTCGGTGCTGTTGCTGAAGCTCGGCTCACTGGAGAAGAGCTTCGCCGTCTCCGCCCACCACCGATCCTGCTCGGGCCGGTCGCTGTTGCGCTGGGCTGCCTCCTCGGACTCGAACCGGGCGATCGCAATGCAGCGACCGTCCTCCGTTACACCCCCGGTCGCGCCGAGCCAGCCGTCGGCGCCCGATGCGAGGTCCCTGAACCACTGGTCGAACGCGGCGTGCATCTTCCCCGCATCGGCCACCTGTCCTTGAATCACCTGAACGAACATGGCATTCCCCCTTCGCTCGACTGCGACGATACCGCCGGCGACCGACGACAGCACAGGGAACGGCCCGGTTGCCGTAGCATGACGGCGCCGACGTGTGCGAAGCATAGGAGGCTGGCGTGGGCACCTGGGGCACCGGGCCGTGAGACGAACGATCACCCACATGGCGGACGGCCGCGAGCTAATCTACTTCGACGAGCACGAGGCCGTCGCGCGCGCCGAGATCGACAACCGCGTGCTTCCGCCGCCGCCACTCGCCTCGCAGCTGCGCTACGACCCGTTGATGGACGAGTGGGTGGCCGTCGCCGCCCACCGTCAGGAGCGCATCTTCCTGCCGCCGACCGATGAGTGTCCCCTATGTCCGTCCAAGCCCGGCGTACCCACGGAGATCCCGTCCGAGTACGACGTGGTCGTCTTCGAGAACCGATTCCCGTCGTTCAGCCAGCGCGACACCGATCTCGATGAGACTCCATTGCCGGGGCTCAATCCGATCCGGACGGCCCGGGGCCGGTGCGAGGTCGTCTGCTACACCTCCGACCACGACGGGTCGTTCGCCAGGTTGACCCCACGACGCGTACGCACCGTCCTCGATGTCCTCGCCGACCGGACCGCGACCCTGTCCACGATCCCCGGCGTCGAGCAGGTGTTCTGCTTCGAAAACCGCGGCGTGGAGATTGGCGTGACGCTCCACCACCCGCATGGGCAGATCTATGCCTACCCGTTCGTGACGCCCCGCACCCGCACGATGCTCGCCGCGGCGAGACGGCACTCGGAGGCGTCCGGCGGTGAGAACCTCTTCGCCGCCGTGCTCGCCGCCGAGCGAGCCAGCGGAGAACGAGTGGTGGGTGGCAATGAACACTGGACGGCGTTCGTACCGGCGGCGGCTCGCTGGCCCTTCGAAGTCCTCGTTGCTCCACATCGGATTGTGCCGGACATTTCCGCCCTGTCGGAGGAGGAACGCGCCGCGTTCGCGCCGACCTTTCTCGACGTGTTGCGGCGATTCGACGCCCTCTTCGACATACCGATGCCATACATCGCGGCGTGGCATCAGGCGCCCGTGCGGATCGGTCGCGATCTTTCGTATCTGCACGTGCAGCTGTTCAGCATCCGGCGGACCAAGGAGAAGCTGAAGTACCTGGCCGGTTCGGAGTCGGCGATGGGAGTGTTCGTCAACGACGTTGTTCCGGAGGAGGCCGCGCGGATGCTGCGGGAGGCGGGCCCGAGGTGAGCGCGCATCAACGTGTCTGGACCGCGTTCGAGACACGGTACGGGCGTCGGCCCGATCTGGTCTGGGCGGCGCCCGGGCGGGTGAACCTCATCGGCGAGCACACGGACTACAACGACGGCTTTGTTCTCCCGTTCGCGCTGCCTGACCGGACCGCGGTGGCCGCTGCTACCGCCTCGAATCCAGAGTGGACGGTCTGGTCGGAGTCGGCCGGAGACCCGGTCACCTTCGACGCGGCGGCCCTTCGGCCGGGTCGAGTGAGCGGGTGGGCGGCGTACGTGTCGGGTGTGGTGTGGGCGCTTTGCGAGGCCGGGATTGACGTACCGGGAGCGCGGCTGGCGATCTGCTCGGATGTCCCGACCGGCGCGGGGCTGTCCTCGTCCGCGGCATTGGAGTGTGCCGTGCTGGCGGCGCTGCTCGACCTCACCGGTGTGCTCGGCGCCTGGCCACTGACGCGGTGGCCAGCGCTCGCGCAGCGGGCCGAGAACGCGTACGTCGGCGTGCCCTGCGGCATCATGGACCAGTCGGCGGCGACCCTGTGCCGCGAGGGCCACGCGCTCTTCCTCGACTGCCGGTCGAGGGTGACGTCGCAGGTGCCACTCCGGCTCGCCGAGACGGGGCTCGCGATGCTGATCATCGACACCCGCGCCCCCCATCGGCACGCGGGCGGCGAGTACGCAGCCCGTCGGGCCACGTGCGAATCCGCGGCGCAGGCGCTCGGCGTACCGGCATTGCGTGATGTCACGGATGTCGACGCCGCCCTCGCCGGCCTGCCGGACGAGGTATCACGGCGACGGGTGCGCCACGTCATCACCGAAAACGAGCGGGTTCTCGCGACGGTGGCCCGGCTCCGAGCCGGACGGCCCGAGTCGATTGGACCGCTTCTCAACGCATCGCACGAGTCGCTGCGCGATGACTTCGAGGTGACGGTCGCGGAGTTGGATCTCGCGGCGTCTGCTGCGGGAGCAGCCGGCGCACTGGGTGCACGCATGACCGGGGGCGGATTCGGCGGATGTGTGATCGCGCTCGTTGCGGCGACCGCGGCCGGCGCCGTCGGCAACGCGGTGACGACGGCATTCTCCAAGGCGGGCTTCGCGGCGCCGGTCATGTTCCTGTCCGCGCCCGGACCAGGAGTCGCCCGGGTCGACTAGCGCTGTCGGAGGCCAGGGCGCCTTCAGGCAGGGTAGGCGCGTGTCTCGGTCGCCTTGATGGCGGCCCACACCTGCGCGCCAGGGGCGAGATGGAGATAGGCGGCGGCGGCCGGCGTGATGTCGGCCGCCAGGGCGATGGGACCGGCGAGCTGGATGCGCAGATAGTCGCCGTGGGGTTGGATGCCGGTCACCGTGGCGGGCCAGGCGTTGCGCGGGCTGCCATCCGGCTGTCCGGTATGTAGGGCGACGGCGGAGGGCGCGAATGCGACAAAGGCATCGCCGTCGACGGCGTCGGCAGCCGTGAGCGAGAAGGCGCGGTCGAGGGTCACCGTATGACCGTTGCCGTTGCCGCGGTACAGGTTGAGCCCGACGAGTCGGGCGACATAGTCGGTGCGGGGTTGTGCGGTGACGGTGGCGGCGTCGCCCTCCTGCACGATTCGTCCACCTTCGATGATGACCAGCCGGTCGGCGAGAACGAGCGCGTCGAGCGGATCGTGAGTGACGATGAGCGTCGCGCCGGGGTGCTCGGCGAGGTGGCGGTGCAGATGAGACCGGGTGTCCAACCGGGTGCGCGCATCGAGTGCCGCGAGCGGTTCGTCCAGCAGCAGCAGCGTTGGGTCGACGGCAAGGGCACGGGCGAGCGCGACGCGCTGGGCCTGACCGCCGGAGAGCCGACGGGGTTTCTGGTGCGCGAGATCCGACAGGCCGACCCGATCGAGCCATCGGGCCGCGGTGTGTAGAGCATCGTGGCGGGTGGCTCCGCGGCACCGGGGTCCGAAGGCGATGTTCTCCTCGGCGGTGAGGTGTGGAAAAAGGAGGTAGTCCTGGAACACAACGCCGATCGGGCGTCGCTCGGCCGGCACAAACACCGGTCGCTTGGGGTCGTCAAGGCATTGCCCGTCGAGGCTGATCTGCCCATCGGTGATCGGCAACAGGCCGGCCAGGGCCCGCAGCGCGGTGGTCTTTCCGGCCCCATTCGGGCCGAGCAACGCGACGACCTCGCCGGCGGCGATGGTGAGGTGAACGTCGAGGCGGAACCGGCCGCGATCGACGACGATCCTGCTATCGAGCACCGCTTCATGAGTCACGGCGTTGTGAGCCATCTGTCGCGCAGGCTGACCAGGATGGCCACGGACACGGTGAGCAGGATCAGGCTCAACACGATCGCGTCCTGCAGGTTGACCTCCATCGCGAGATAGACCTCGAGTGGCATGGTTCTCGTCCGGCCGGGATAGTTTCCGGCGAACGTGATGGTGGCCCCGAACTCGCCAAGCGCGCGGGCCCAGCAGAGGAGGGCACCAGCGGCCACGCCCGGGGCGACCAGCGGCAGTGTCACCCGGCGAAACGTCGTCCACCGGCCGGCGCCGAGGGTGGCGGCGGCCTCTTCGTATCGACTGTCGGCTCCGCGCAGGGCACCCTCGACGGCGATGACGAGGAACGGCATGGCCACGAAGGCCTCGGCGACGACCACGCCGGCGGTGGTGAACGGCAGGGTGATGCCGAGGGTTTCGTCGAGCCATGAGCCCACCAGCCCCCGGCGGCCGAAGACCAGCAGCAACGCCACTCCGCCGACGACCGGAGGGAGTACGAGCGGGACGGTGACGAGCGCGCGGATCAGTTTGCGCCCGCGGAACTCGACCCGGGCGAGCAGCCAGGCGAGCGGGACCCCGAGCAGGATGCACACGATCGCCGCGATCGTCGCGGTCTGCAGGGAAAGTCGCAGCGCGGTGAGGACACTTGGCTTGGCCAGCCGCTCGAGCAGCGTCGACCACGGCGTACGGATGAGCAGGCCGGCCAGCGGCAGGACCAGGAATGCCAGGCCGATCCCGGCCGGGATGGCGAGCCCGACCGGGATCCGTCCGCCGACCCTGCGGAGCGGCGGAGTGGCTGGTGCCGAGACGTCGCCGGCGTTATCAGTCATCTCGGTCCTGCCGATGCTGGGGCATGGCCGGCCTACTGGAAGCCGGCCCGGGTGAGCACGGCCTTGCCCTTGTCTGACTGGACGAAGGCCAGGAACGCCATGGCGCCGGTCTTGTTGGGGGCGTCCTTGAGCACCACGATCGGATAGTCGTTGATCGCCCCCGCCGACTCCGGGAACTCGATTCCGTCCACATCGGCTGCGGCGGCCTTGGCGTCGGTGCGGTAGACAAGCGCGGCATCGACCTCGCCCAGCTTCGCCTTCGCCAGCGCGGCCTTGACGTCCTGCTCAAGCGTCACCGGGGTCAGCGCCACGTTGGCCGCGTCGAGGGCCTTCTTCGCCGCGGCTCCACATGGGACCTGCTCCGCGCAGAGAGCGACTTTCAGACCTGGCTTCGTCAGGTCGCTCAGCCCGGTGATTCCCTTCGGGTTGCCCTTTTGCACGGCGATCACGAGCTGATTCTTGACGAAGATGACGGGCGTACCGTCGGCGTGGCCGGCGTCGGTGACGGTCTGCATCGTGGCCGGGCTCGCCGCGGCGAAGACGTCCGCTTGCGCGCCTTCGTTGATCTGCGTCGCCAGCGCGGAGCTGGAGGCGAAGTTGAAGGTGACCTTTGAACCGGGGTTGGCGGCCTCGAAGTCCTTGCCGATCTGCGTGAACGACTCGGTCAACGAGGCAGCGGCGAAGACCGTGATGTTTCCGGTCACGCCGGTCGAAGTCGCTACCGGTGTGGTGGCGGGCTTGTCCGAACCGCAGCCGCCCATCGTCAGGACGACGGCAGTCGCCACCATCGTCACCGTCGCGCGTGTCCAGCCGTGCTTCACGTGCCGCTCCTCCCCCTGCCAACACTCGACGTGTGCTGATCCAGCTCCACCACGACCGTGGTCGACTTGATGACCGCGACCGCCACCGACCCGACCTGCAGGTCCATTTCGTCGACGGCCTCCCTGCTCATGAGCGACACCACCCGGAACGGCCCGGCCTGGATATCGACCTGCGCCATCACCGCGTCCTTGACCACGGCCGTGACGATGCCCCGCAACCGGTTACGCGCTGATGACCACTCCGATCCTTCGTCCGGATCACCACCGAGCGACCGAGCGAACGCGGCCAGATCCGGCCCGGCGATACTGCGATGCCCGTGCTCATCGCGGCTGGCCGGCAGCCGCCCCGCGTCAATCCAGCGGCGAACGGTGTCGGCGCTCACGCCGAGCAGGTCGGCCGCCTCTCCGATCCGAAACGCCGTCATGAGCCCAGAGTACGCCCTCGCAGATAAAAGGTGAAAGGGCCTGTACTCCTGGTAATTGCTCAACGATATTCCGGGCATTGCTCGCAGCTGCGTGGCATCCAGAAGCATTGAGGTCTGTACATGTAATGATGAAACGAGGCATGAACGACGACGACCGACCCCGCTTGAGCTCGCCGCGGCCGGGTTGGCGCAGGTGTCAGTCCCAGTCGGACCAGGCGATCCAACGGGCGGGCTGCAGCACGATCATTGCCTCGGTGGCGAAGTCCGAATCCGTCCAGGCGGCTGTGTCCGATCGCGAATACTGCTCATCGAGCGCGGTCACGTCCTGCGCCGTTGCCGGCCGCTCCACGCGAACCGGGCCCTCGACCGTCACGTACCGCCGCTCGGTGCCATTGGTGACCTCGACGCACAGCGTGGCGCGGCCAGAGCGGTCGACGTTGGTGGCCTTGATCGAGTTGGTCCGGCAGAGAACACGAACCTCGCCGTCCCGGTAGAGGAAATGCACTGGGACGGAGTGGATCCACCCGCCGATGGCCAGCGAGGAGAGGATCCCGACAACCGGCCGCGACAGCAGCTCGTGGCATTCGTCCGGAGTGAGCCGCCGGCGATTTGGATCGACTGCGGCCGAAGTCTGGGTGGTGTCCGGCACGGTATCTGGTGACGCTTCGTCCGACATTCTCACTCCCCTTGGCTCTCGAGTGCCCTCCAAGAGCAAGAGGTGCGCTGTTCCGCTGGTGGGGCGGGTACGGGGTGGAGCTGAGGGGATTCGAACCCCTGACCCCCTCGATGCGAACGAGGTTGGCCGTCCATTCACGACATCGACGGAACCTATCGCGTCGACTAAGATGCAGGTCAGAGGCCAGGAACTCGTGCTGCTCAGTGATTGTTGCTGATGTCTGCTGGGGCCTCGTCCGATGACATCTGGATGACATGATCTTGGAGACAGGCCCGAGGGCTTCAGCAGGCGGCGCGTAGACAGCAAGGGTAAAAGCCGCTACGTCGGCCTCTACCGAGACATTCGGGGGAGGCAACGCTCGGCCGGGTCCTTCTCGAACAAGAAAGACGCCGACCGTGCGTGGCAGCACGCTGAAGTCAAGCTTGCAGAAGGGCGGGTCGGCGATCCGCGACGTGGCCGCCAGACGTTCGAGCGGTACGTGCGCGACGAATGGCTTCCCAACCACGTCATGGAACTCCGCACGCGGGAGAACTACGTGCTCTATCTCGAGCGGGTCATCCTGCCGACCTTCGGGCCGATGAGGATGATCGAGATCCTCCCCTACCACGTGCGCGAGTGGGTGGTGAGGTTTCAGAAGGGCACGGTGGAGTTGGCTCCGCGCCGCAAAGGCCAGCGTGCTGCGATCAAGAACAGCCCGGCGGTGATCGAGTACTGCATGGTCATCCTGAGCGCGATCTTTACGACTGCTCTCAACGACCAGGTCATCTATCTCCACCCCTGCAAGGGCGTCAAGACACCAGCGGTTGCGAAGAAGGTCCGGCAGATCATCACACCCGAACAGTTCGACAACCTGTACGCAGCCCTGCCCGATGACGCCATGCGCCTACTGGTAGAGACGGACATCGAGAGCGGGCTCCGCTGGGGTGAACTCACCGAGCTTCGCGTCAGGGATCTGGACCGCCGGACCAGGACGCTCACCGTCTCGCGCGTCGTCGTTGAACTGACAAGGCGATTCCAGGTCAACGGGCAGCGCTTCGTGGTCAAGGAGTACCCCAAGGACGAGGAGCACCGGCAGTTGCGCCTTGGCCGGGAGATCATGGACAAGATCGACGCCCACATCAAGGTCAACAGTCTCGGTCCCGACGATCTCCTTTTCGCCATGAGCAACTCCGCCGACCGGAGGAAGCCGCGGCTACGCGTCGTACCGGACCCCGTGCACCTCGGGTTGACCCCGCCCAACGACAAGGGGCGCCGGTACTCGCATGGAACGATGACGGCCTACGTCGCCGGGCGATGCCGGTGCCAGCACTGCCGGGACGCCCTCGCGATCTACCGTGCGGAGCGCCGAGCGAGCGGCAAGGATGAGCCTCGCCAGCCGCGGACCGTCACCACGGACGGACACATTCCTCGGTCATGGTTCCGGGAGAACATCTGGGTGCCGGCGCTCGCCGCTGCGGAACTGGCTAGCGGTGTTCGCGTGTACGACCTGCGGCACGCCCATGCGTCGTGGTTGCTCGCCGGTGGGGCCGACCTCCAGGCGGTGAAGGATCGGCTAGGGCACGGCAGCATCGTGACCACCCAGAAGTACCTCCACAGCCTTCCGGAGGCCGACGACGCTGCCGTCGACGCATTCACCAAGATCCGCCGTCGGAGTGGTTGAGGGAGCTAGTTGGGCTGTGTAGCCGTAATGCAGGCAGGCGCCTTGCCAGGCGACTCCCGCGAAGAAACGCCTTTGGCCAGGCGGGCCAATCGACCCTATCGCCACCAGGTGGGCTTGCCGCAGATTCCAGGATGCCACGAGCGACGTGCCGGTGCTCATTAGCCAGCTTGGCGCGATACTCAGCCTCCGGCCGCAAAGGACTCCATTTTCCGATGTCCGAGTTCGCCGGGCTCGATGGGCAACAGACGGGGGCTGGGCGGTCGCCGTTGGGAGGCGGAACGCGCTGTCGATCGGCGGCGACTCAAGATCGCGAGGGTGGCCCGATTGCGACGGCGAGCTGGGCCAGGTATCCCCGCCAGCCCTCCTCGTGGCCGCCGAGAGCCGGATGGGGCAACCCCGTGTGGACGAGGTGCAGGTGGGTGCCGTCCGGTGTCCGCGTCAGGGTGACGCTGACTGTGCTACTGCCCGGAGGGATCGCGTCGTTTCCTACGAAACCCCACGTGAACACGAGCCTGCTATGCGGCTCGACGAGCACGTACTCGCCGATGACGGTGTGGGTGTCGCTGACCTCGCAGCGGTAGAGGCCACCGGGTCGGGCGTCGAGCGTGGCACGCTGGCCCATCCAGCGTGGGTGCTTGGCGGAATCGGTGAAGTAACTGAAGACGACCTCGGGTGGCGCTGCGATGTGGATCTGCTGCTCGATGCGGTCCTCGATGATCGCCACTGTCAACGTTCCTTCCTCGGCCGGCGCTTGCCCGCGCTTGCTTCTGTCTCCGCTTCGGCCTTGAGCCTTTTGAGGCCGCTCTCCCAGAAGGCGTCGACGAATTGTTTCAGGACGAGCAGCCCGGTCGGGTCGACACGGTAGAGCCGGCGTGCCCCGTCACGACGCTCGGTGATCAGCGACGCTTCCTTGAGCACCGTCAGGTGTTGCGATATCGCCGGCCGGGTCACCTCGAAGTGTGCGGCAATCGCCCCCGCCGCCAGCTCCTGGTCCCGGACCAGCTCGAGGATCTGACGCCGGCGGGGCTCGGCGAGTGCCTTGATTTGCGCGTCCACGCAGATTACGTTAGTGTCTGCTAACGTAAGACTCAACTAACGACACTCCCCCGTCGCGCTGCCCGACGCGACCCCGGAGAACGGAGAATGTCATGGCCCGGATCGTCTTTGAGCTCGACATCGACGCGAGCCCGAAGGAGATCGTCGAGGCGCTGAACACGCAGCGCGGAATCGCAGGTTGGTGGACCGAGGAGGTCACCGCTCCCGGCGGCACAGGATCACAGATGACCCTCGGGTTCCCCGGACGGGCACCTATGCCGTTTGAACTCCGGGTCGACCAGGTCGACGAGCAGCGCGTGCGGTGGTCGTCCGTCGGTGGGTTCCCGCCGCACTGGGTCGGCACCCAGATCATCTGGACCCTGACCCCCAAGCCTGACGGCACCGGCACCACGGTGCACTTCAACCATGACGGCTGGGCAACCGACGAAGGGCCGCTGCCCATGTCGGCAATGACCTGGGGCCAATTGATGGGCAGCCTCAAGTCATTCGTCGAGACCGGCACCGGCGCCCCTCTTTACCACAAGGAATGATCGACGCAAACTCGCCCACATCCGATCGGCACTCGCTGCGTCTCACACGGCGTTCCGCATACTCGTACGCCGTTGTCCGTACCCTCGGCGACGGTCGCCACCGACGCGGGCCATGCCGGATCTCGCCCCGCCACGCCGTACAACCCGGCCACGGAGAGCTACTCGTCCTCACCATCGCCAGGTTGACCGTTTCATAGACGGCGTCGTATGCCGCTGCAACCGACGGTGGGCGACCATCTGGTCGTCACGGCGTAAGCACGCTGTAAGAAGCCGGCGCATTCGGTTCCACTACCCTGTGACCCGAATGTCGAGCCGGAGGTCCCTGATGCCGCGCACTCGGTTGTGTTTCCTGGCGATTGCCATGGCGGTATCGATGCTTGCCGGGTGCGCCACCGGTACGGGCGGCGAGCCTCTCGGCGGTTCCCCGTCGCCAGTGTTGACGACGCCGCTGGGACCTGCGGTCACCGGCCCTCCTGGCTCGACCGGCCAGTCACCAGCCGTGCCGGACACACTCGCGTTTGCCGCACCCCTGGTGGGCGGTGGCCGGTTCGACGCCGCCACTCTCGCCGGGAAGCCGGCCGTATTGTGGTTCTGGGCCGCCTGGTGCCCGCGCTGTCGGGCGAAGGCCGACAACGTCAAGACCGCTCAGGCCGCCCATACAGACAAGGTCAACTTTATCGGTGTGGCGGGCCTGGGCAGCGGCGCCGACGCGATGCTGCGCTTCGTCGCCGATCACGGCTTGGGCGCATTCCCGCACCTGGCCGATGACGAGGGCGTGGTCTGGCGCCGGTTCGGCGTGACCGAGCAGGAGTACTTCGTAATCCTCGATAGCGCCGGCAGGGTCATCCACAAGGGACCTTTGAGCGACGACGAGCTCCGTCAGCGCGTCAGTTCACTGGCCGGCTGACCAGCAGGACGCGGGCATGTTCGACCCCCGTAGGCGCTGGCTCTGACTGCGGGTGTGCTGGCCGCGGTCAACCCGTGCGGGTTCGCTTTGCTGCCGGCCTACCTGACGCTGCTGGTGGTCGGTGACCGGGTCGACTCTTCCTTCGCCGGGCGACTCGCAGCGATCGGCCGGGCGCTGGCACTCACGGCCGCGATGACGGTCGGGTTCGTGGCCGTGTTCGGCGTGTTCGGGCTGCTCGCCGCGCCGCTCGGCCCGCGCGAGGGCGACGCCGTCCGCGGAAACGTGCAGGCGCGCCCACAGGTCGCGGAGCGCTGGTGATTGTGTCGGCCCGATGTCGCGCCTTGGGCACGCCAATGCCCATTGGTTGGGTCGGGTTGGGTTCAGCGTAGACGGCTTCGGTCTTCGGGTTGGGCGTAGCGCTGCTCAGCGAGAGCGCGCAGCCCGCCGAGAAGCTCGTCAACGACGCGGCGGAATTTGCGTCGCATGACTAGCCCGTTGAGCAGGGCGGCGACTGGATTCGCCGGCGTGTAGAAAGTTTCTATCCGCACCGCGGTCCGTTCGCGTGTGGCCGGTCTGAAATGGACAGTGAAGCCGTAGTTGGTGAGCATCTTGTTGAACCCGAAGGAGTCGTCCACGACCAGGAACGACGCGCGAGTCTCGGGCACCGCCTCGACGCACCGCTCGACCATGGTTCCCTTCTGGCCGTTCATGGTCACCGCGCACGTACGGGTCGCGCCCAGGCCGGTGTCGTCGCCGCCGCGTTCGGCGGTGACGGCGTCGACGACCGGTGCCCAGTTGGCCAGCTCCGCGTTGTCCATGAACAGCGCGTAGACGACCCCCACAGGAGCGTCGATCCTGATGTCTCGCTCCAGTTGCTTGGTGCCCTGCATGCGCATCTCGACCTCCAGTCGTTCGGTTTCTCTAGCAACGTATCGCCCATTGGTGACAGGACCTGTCACCCATCGCCAGTAGGGTGCGGAGTCGATGCGTACCGTGGATCGACACGACAAGCTGTTGCGGATGTTGCGGCGACGCGCCGACTGGACCGTCGCCGACCTCGCGCGGGAGTGCGGCGTCTCCCGGCGCACGGTGTTGCGCGACCTCGGGGCCCTCCGCGAGGCCGGTTTCGATCTCGACACGTTCTCGGGGCCTGGCGGTGGGGTGCGGCTCAACCCGACCTCGATCATGGTCACCTCACAGCTGCGCACTAACGAGGTCATCGCGCTGATCGTGTCCGTGGAGGTTGCCCGCGCCGCCAAGACGGTGCCCTTCGCCGCCGGTGCTGAACACGCAATCGCCAAGATCGAACAGGCGCTGCCGGATGCCCGAGCCGCCGAGCTGCGAGCGCTGCGGGAGCGGATCCTGGTCGGTGAACCGTCAAGGGATGCGGTGCTCGCCAATATTGACCCGCATTTGGTGGAGGCGTTCGAGACTGCGTTTACCGCCACACGCCTGCTCGCCTTCACTTATCGTGATCAACAAGGCCGAAGAACGGATCGGAAAGTCGAACCCCACGGTCTGTTAGTGCGCCAGCCGCTGTGGTACGTGATCGCCTGGGACACCGACCGAAACGCCCCCCGACTATTCCGCGCGGACCGCGTCGCCGCGCCAACCGTCACCGACCACACCTTCGTCGCCCGGCCCGGCGAGTTTGTCACCGGCGTCTGCCCCGATGCCAGGCCAGCAACACAGCCTAGGACCGAGGGCAACGCCCACAGCCGTCGGCAAGCAGCCACCGACTGACGCCGAGGCGCAAACGGTGCAGCCGCAGCGACCGGTCTGTACCCGCATGGTCACCGGTCTCGACCTTGCCGTACGGGCGACGGACACGACGGCATCGGGGTCGAGTGTGTGCGCGCGCATCGACCTACTCAATTGCGCAGCTCGTCAGGGTGACCTCCGCCGCGGCGCGAATGCCGTGCATGCCGCCCCGCAGTTGCGTGTGCCGGTCGTGAGCGGCCCGAGGTCGAACGAGCCGTCTAGATCATGTCGCGTTCCAGCGGACCCCACTCTCGACGAAGCGGCGTAGCGCTTCCAACGACTGCTGGAACGCGCCGTCGATCATCTTGGACACGTCGGCGGCGGCGATCCGGTCGAGCGGCTCGAACTGCGCGTCGAGAGTTACCGTCGACGCGGCACCGTCGGCCGCCGTGACCGTGAAGGTGCCGTGCGAGTCCCGCACCGGCAGCGGCACCTGCACATGTCGCCAGTGGAAGGTGCGACCCTCGGTGGAGTAGCCGCTGATCTGCTCGTGCACCTGCGAGCCGTCAGCCATGACACAGAAACGGGTATTGCCGTCGACGTTGGCGGAGAGGGTGCCGGGCAGCCAGTCCGGTGTCGCGGCTAGGTCTCCCAGCACCGCCCATACCCTTTCCGGCGACGCTTTGATCTCGATTGTGTTGGTGAGGTGCGGCATGAGGACTCCTTCAGTCACGGGTGTCGATCACTGTTGGGCGGCCGCCGCCGCGCGGCGCAGGTCTTCGGCGTCGTAGATCAACTCGCCGCGTACGATCTTTCCGTCGCGTACCTGGAGGATCTCAGCCGCGGTCAGCACGCCGGGCAACGGATCCATTTCCCAGTCCACGATCGAGCAGACCAAGTCGCCGTCGGCGAACTGGTGCCGCACCCGGAAGCTGCGCACCGCGGCACCGGCCTGGGCGGCCATGGCCCGGAACCCGGCGGCGTCGTCGAAGCTGGCGACCGGGCCGGTGAACGCGAAGTCCGCCGCCAGCGGCACGCCGGACATGTCGCCGGCGCGCTCTTGCCAGGCTGTGTAGTACATGTTGACGATCTGACGGGCATCCATCAGTTTCCTCCTGGTCGGACCGACCACCGGTCCCTCATCCCGTACGACAAGCGTCGAAGGGCAAACTCATCGGTGCCGCCGCCCATCGGCGCTAGCCTGGCCGGTATGAGTGCGATCGCACCCCCCGACGCGGGCGAAGCAACCCTGCTGTCCTCGGCGAGGTCCGGCGACCGCGCCGCGTTTGACACCCTGGTGGCCGGACATCGGCGGGCAGTGCACCTGCACTGCTACCGCATGCTCGGCTCCTACCATGACGCTGAGGAAGCCACCCAGGACACGCTGCTGCGCGCCTGGCGCGGCCTGGCCACCTTCGAAGGCCGGGCGCCGCTGCGGCATTGGCTCTACCGGATCACCACCACGACCTGCCTGAACCTGCTCGCCACCCGAACTCGGATACCGGCTAGCTACGCCGAGGTGTCACACCTGACGCCCTACCCCGATGCGCTGCTCGACCAGCTGCCCGCCACAGACGCCGACCCCGCCGCGATCGCCGAGCGCCGCGAGTCGGTCGCGCTGGCGTTCGTCGCTGTCCTGCAGTGTCTGCCCGCGACCCAACGCGCGGTGCTCATCCTGCGCGACGTGCTCGCTTGGCAGGCGGCCGAGGTTGCCCACTTGCTCGAAACCACGGTGGCGGCGGTCAACAGCATGCTTCAGCGGGCCCGCGCCACGGTACACGCGACCACACCCCGGGAGATTGCGACCGTGTCGCTACGGAACGCGACCGCGAGGTCGTGCGACGCTTCGTGGCCGCGTGGCACCGCTGCGACATCGCGGCCCTGGCGGCGCTGCTCCGCGAGGACGCCATCCTGCGCATGCCGCCGGAACAGGTCGAGATCCACGGCCGGGACGCGATCACGCATTTCTTTGCCACCGTGCCCGCCGACGGACATCTGGACCGCTTCCGTCTGCGCGTTACCGCCGCCAACGGCAGCCCAACGTTGGCCGCCTACCTGCCCGACCACACCGGCACGCCGGCCCCGTACGGGCTCATGACCCTCACCACCACCACCAACGGCGACATCGCCACCATCAACGGCTTCCCCGACCCCGAACTGTTCCCGATCTTCGATCTGGCCTCCTAGCCGCCGAAATCGGCGGGGCCACAGGCGCCGTACGCTGCTGTGCGGAACGCGTCCGCGCCGCGGTCCAACCCCGCGGAGCTACGTGTGCGGAGGCTGGTTTGATGTGAGCAACCACGACGGCCAGATCCGCCAGGCTGAGTTGAGCCCGGCACTCTCACTGGCCACCGACTTGGGGTTGGGCCAGCCGATGGAGCACGCGCGCTCCCGAGATTCTGGCCTGGCTATTCGGCGGGCGATCTCGGGTCTGGTGTGGCCCAAACGTAGATCCGCAGCCTGATTCTGCTCAGACGTGCAGGGTTCCGGGTCTAGGCGGCCAAGCGCGACTGAGATCGGATGATCCTTCAGGCGGCTGCGGGTGTTCGTCGTCGGTTTGGTCACGGGCCGGCCCAGTGTGGACGTGGACGGATGGGGAACTGAACTTCGACGATTGGCTCGATGCTCTTGGTCGGGTCCGGGATTTGCATGAAAAGCTCTCTGACGGGTCCGCTGATCTCTGCGTTGTTCGCGGTGAGCCAGCGGCCAAGCCCGGCGTAGAAGGCGGAGGACAGCAGAGGATGGCCGACCCGGACGCCGGTGACCGCATCGACGCGTGGCAGGGTGGACGCCTGCAATGGCGTGCCGTCGGGCAGCTCGAGGCGTTGAAAGGCCGCCGGTGGGTTGCGGACGATTATTCCGGCTTCGAGGTCGACGTCGGTGTCAACAAAGTCGCCGTAGCCTACGGCGAGCTGGTGCGGTAGCGGGGCTGGCTCGGCGACCTTCGCGACGACCTTGGCGATTTCGGCGACGACGTGGAAGGCGTGCGCGGGTTCCGCGCACGTGAAGCGGTGCGATATCCATGGCGTGGGTGGCAGGGTCTTGGTGCGGAGGTCGAACGCGTCGGGTGGTTCAGTGTTCTCGATGCCGTCGATGCGCGATTTGATCAGGCGCAACCGCAGCAGGTCCTGGTCCAGGCGTTGTTTGAGTTCCACATGTTTGGCGGCGAGCATGTCCCGTAAGTCGGTAGCGGGGACCTCAGCCTCGACGAGATCGACTATCTCGTCGAGGCTGAAACCGAGCTCCTTGAGCGCCAGGATGCGATTGAGGCGGGGCAGTTGCTCCGGTGAATAGAACCGGTACCCGGTTGCAGGGTCGACGCGCGCGGGGGTTAACAACCCATTGCGGTCGTAGAACCGCAACAGCTTGGTCGTCACCCTGGCGATGTGGGAGAACTCCCCGATCCGAAACACGAGCTGACCCTATGCGTCCACTCGGGGATCCTGCCGGGTGGTCATTCGGCCAGCCTAGACGCGATCACGTCGAACTCCGCTTCAAGAACGGGCCGCAGCGCGTCGGCCACGGCTGCCGGTTCGACGTCGGTGATCCAGGTCAGTCGGCTGCCCTCACCGTCATCGACGACAGCCATTGCCGCGTTGTGGTGGCTGATCGGGAAAGGCGACTGGGTTGCCGTATAGGCCACGCGGCGGCGGTCGCGGTCGACCGAGATGATCGTTTCGACGATCTTTCCCTGATCGGTCGCGCAGGCTCGGACGTTGTCACCGATCACCTCCACAGTGTGGATCATGTTGGTGAGATGCTCCGGTGATCTGATGTCGCTGATCCTGTCCCACACCGTGGTTGCCGGCGAGTTGAGGTGACGCTCAAGGTAGATGGTTGGCACGGTAGGCAGTCCTTCACTTCGAGGCCCCGACCGGCGTGTCCATCGATCGGTGGCCCGACGCCGTGGCGTCTGGAATGGACGGTATGGATTGCCCGTAGGTCAAAGTCAAGACCATCAGCGTCGGATCCATCGGGGATTCGGAGCTCGTTCGTGGGGACGGCCAGGAACGCGATTCAACGCCTGAAATCAGGTCATTTGGAGTCATCGACGGCGATCGCCACCGGGACTAGGCGTGCGTCGACAGACGCGGCCCGTCTCCGGGGCTCACCACCCTGCTGCTTCGTGACGTCCAGGTCGCCGGCCGCTGCTTTCCGGGGATCTTCGAAGTCGGGCGGCTGAGCAACTCTGGCGCCAACCAACCAAGGGTCCGATCGCTGACCCTGCTCAACACGCTCATCGAGGTCGACCATTTTCGTCGACCGTGGCCGATGCAGCTATTCGCCTGGCCGTTTGTGGGCAGGCTCTGGCTGGCCGCGATGTACCGGCCCCTGTTCGTGGCATTGATGCGCTGGCAGGGCGTCCGGGATCGGTCGGTACCCGCCGTGGAACTGGCCGCCTACCTCGATCTACTCAAACGGGGTGACGGTGGCCGCGCCTTCCTGAAGATCATGCGCGGCTTCGAGCTGACCG
>JAXIPB010000230.1:0-5054 GCA_045403155.1 Micromonosporaceae bacterium | reverse complement strand
CCGGTACGGATCTATCCACAGTAGATCTTGCCATTGTTGATGTACAGGGGTCTTCGCAGCGGCACAGGTCGAAGTGACGCGATTACCTCGCAACGCGATCCCGCGGGTGCGCCGCCTTCGACGCTGAGGTACGTTGCCGCCGCGGAACGCGGCGCGGACTCGCGCCCTGGAGTCGGACCTGATCGGGCCTGCGCATTAGCTGCCGTCGCGGGTAGTTCTCGCATCTGTCGAATGGTAGGCAAGTCTCGTTTACGGGCTACCGTGGCTTCCGGCGGCGATAAGGATCTCATCGGCGAGGCGGGCGGCCCGGGCAACGTGGGCCTGATCGATGCCCGATCCGGTGAGTTGCCCGTTCTCCAGTCCGCGAGCCAAGGTGCGAACCGCCTCGGTAAGAGCGATGACCCGATCCTCAAGTGTCTCCCCTTGGGTCCGCTCAGGCGTGGTCGAGGCACCGGTCGGCGCGGCGCCGCTGCCATCGCCGAGTATGGCGCGCAGGTCGCTGGGGAGTTCGGCCACGGTCTCGGCGACCTGTCCTGGTGACATGTGGTTCGCGACAACGTCGGTGATCGTGGCGGCGGTAGTGGCCACCTGTGTGAGCGGGATGAGTGCCTCGGTGGCGAAGCGCAGCAGATACTGGTCGACGTTGTACTTGATGGGTGCCTTGTTGGGTTCCCAACCGTCGTAGTAGATGCCGCGGATCAGTTCCGGCAGCTGCTGGCCGAACTTGACCGCCGCGTCGATTGTGAGCCGGTCGCGCAGGGTGTGCAGCCACGTCCGCAGGGTGCGTTGTGCGAAACGCCGATCCCGCGTACCGAACGCGCTGTTGATGTCGGATAGCCAAATGTTGGCCGTGTGCAGAGCGTGGTTGAATGCGTCTGGGTTGGCCGATGGCATGCTCGTCTCCCCTCACGTGGATTTGGTTTCATCCAGAATCCTCCACTGAATGCCTCGTGTAGGCACCCGATCCGATCAACACCAGCCGACGAGGTGTCTCTCATTGATAACCAGGCTCAAAGGCAACCCTTGTCTCACCTGCCGCAATCCACTCACCTGGCTCTTGTTCCCGTGGGGCCACAGCGAGACCCGCAGGCACGACAAGGACTCTGCAGTGCAGGCGGTCTGATTCGCGTAGAGGCCACCCGCTGGTGTCGATCGCGTGACGTCGACCATGGCGGAGCCGCAGTTCAGATCGGTCCTGACGGAGCACCCGATACAGCTTTCGCGTGTCGCTCATCATGACGCACCGCCACGGTGTCGACGCGGAGTCGTTCACCTTCCCGTACGCGGTCGCCGGTTGCATGCGGGGCTCACACCATGCGCCGATCATGCCCGTCTCGCTGGACCAGGCCCACCCGAGCCGGTTCGACGGCCCGCCGCGCGTGGTCGCCCTGGCCTTCCCGTTCAAGGACGGCCGCCTGGTCGGGCCGTGGGACCTGTTCGCGGAACCCGGCCTTCGACCGTGCCCGAGCCCAAGCCAACGAGCCCATGGACTACCTGCGCCGGCACGGCCTGTTCGAACCACACCGGCTGGCGCTGGACGATGTCGAATACACGACGATGGGCGAGCTTGAGCGCCGCATCGCGGAACGTTGGGAGGTGATCCCGGACCCACGGGTCTCATCCGGCTAGGCGCCGCTGCCGGATGCGGCATGATGACCGAGCGACTCGGTCCAGCCAGTTGCAGCCCCCGGTTACGGCTAGTCGCCACTAACGGTGGCGTCGCTCATCACGCATGGCATGCCAGGCAGGCCAGTCTCGACCGCGCGCCGGGTTCCGCTCGTGCGACGCCAAACGGTGCGAGGTTCGGATACGGGACCTTCGGCCCTAGGCCACAACCACCACGTGGAGGAGTCTGTGTTTGGCACCCGCCGACAAGGAGATCGGAGATGCGGCCACGGGAGCTGGTGGCCTTCGGACCGCGAGACCCACCATCGCCAAGATGGGATCGCCCGCAGATCTGATCAACACCGGCCGACGGGTGTCCCAGTCTGGGTTTCGCGCCACCGCTCACAGTTTGTACCCCAGATCGCGAAGCAGCTTCCGGCGATCCGCGACATCCGCATCGGTCTCCACGCCGACCGGCGGTGAGCCATCGACTACCCCAACGATCCCGCGCCCGTGAGCCGTCGCCGCGACCAGCACGTCAACCGGATTTGCGGAGGCACAGAAGACCGTGCAGATCTCGGCCACACCCTTGACCTGATTGAGCACGTTGACCGGATATCCCTCCCTGAGGAGCACCACGAACGAGTGTCCCGCCCCGATCGCCCGCGCGTTGGCGGCGGCGAGCCGGACGAGTTCGTCATCGTTACCTGATCGGCGTACCAGGCGGGCCCCCGACGCCTCGCAGAAGCCGATGCCGAAGCGCAAGTACGGGCTCACCCCGACCAGGGCCTCATGCAGGTCGTCCACGGTCTTGATGAAATGTGATTGGCCGACGATGACGTTCACGTCGTCCGGTCGGTCCACGCCGACCGCCTCGAAGGAAAGGGGCGTGGCGGCCACGTCCGCACTTTCGCTCATTCGGGACTCCTTTGTCATCGAAGCTCGAGCCGAAGTTCAAGGATTCCATCGCGGGCGCGGTAGTATCGCGATCCGAAGTCCCGGCTGATCTCGTCCAGGACCGCGCGCAGCCGTTCCGCGTCATCGGTCGAGGCGTGGTGTAGGCGCATCTGGCGAGCCTGCATCGGCGCCATCCGGCGCCGGACCAACCGGCCAGTAGTAGCCTTCACCGTCGCGAAGTACAGCACGCGTAGGTCGTCGCGAAACTCGCCGTAGCGGCCTATCCCTTCATAGTCGTTGATCAGATCGCCGCAGCCGTAGAGGATGAGCTTGCCCCGGTAGACCTCGACCGGTCGGACATGGTGTGACGAATGCCCGTGAACGATGTCCACGCCACCCTCGATGAGTCGATGCGCGAACTCGATGTGGTCGGCTTGCATCCGATAACCCCAGTTTGATCCCCAGTGGATGGACGCGATCAGGACGTCGCCAACCTCTCTTCCCGCCCGCATCCGCGCCGCCACGTCGTCGGCGGTGTTGGCGGTTAGGTCGGGCACGAGGTTGATGCCGGCCCGGTTCGCAGTGGCGGCCCACGTCTCGGGTATTCCGCTGGACGACGCACCGAGCGAGGAAACGGTGACGCGGCCACGACCCGGCACGGACACGATCGCGGGTCGCCTGGCCTCGTCCGCGTCGCGTCCCGCGCCGACCGCCGGAATCCCTGCCGCTGCCAGCGCATCACGCGTGTCGGCAAGCCCGCGGCGCCCGAAGTCGAGCAGGTGGTTGTTGGCCAGCGCGCAAGCGTCCGGGCGGGCCACCGTCAGACACGGAAGGTTCTCCTGACTCATCCGGTAGTGCACCCCCTTGTCCGTGGCGACGTCATCGCTGCGGGTAATGCTGGTCTCGAGGTTCAACACCCGTACGTCGGGCGCAATGTCCTCCACAACATCAAGCGTCTCGCTCTCCACGGCCACGCAAAGTCCACGGGATGCGGGATCGGACCGTTGATCGCCTCCGCCAGTTCGACGTACTCGCGCGCATCGGGGACCTGCGCCTCCCACAGTCGCGGGTCACCCGGGTGCGGAAGGATCTGATCGACACCCCGGCCGGTCATAACATCACCGCACAGGAACACCGTCAGCAACTCGCCGCCCACACACGCACCAACACCCGCAGCGGGCGCTGCAACACCATCTCGTGGCCTTCAGGACGGCCCGCACGCCTGTGTTGGCGCCCGCTGCTGATCGGAGTGGACGCCGAGTTGACAACGGCACTCGCCCTGGCCATCAGCTGCCCTGTCAGATATCGAGGCGTGGATTGGATTCCGCCGCGGACAGGAACGACAGGATATGCTTCAGGTATCGGCATCGACATAACGCAGCAGGGCACCGACCGAGTCGGCTAGCGGCAGGTTGTCGCGCCGCACGATAATCAGCTCCGCGCGAGTGCCCACAGCCGCCCGGATCAGACCAGCATCCGCTGGCGCTTCCCAGCAGGACGGCACACCGTACGCGGGCGCACTTGGCAACGGCATGGCGGCGAGCCCATGTGCGACAGTCACTGCCTGCAGCGATTTCACGTCCGTGGTGGTTCTCGCCGGGTCATTCGGGCCTGTCTGTGTCACGCGCGGCTTCGATGCGGGCGTCTGAGCCGGGATAGACCACCGCCTCGTGTCCGGTGTCCAGCCACCGGACCACGTACGGCGGGCTGCCATCGTCATGGCGCAACGCGGTGATGACGCCGATGCGCCGCTGGTCGCCAACGTGCGCGCCCTCTTCGATAAGTCGGTCGCCGACCTTAGCTTTCACGACCAACCTTCCTATTGTCTCGCGTCATCCCACAGGCGGTCACTGCATCGCTGAGCGGGTTAGTCTCCCGAGCGGCAGAGACGCCGTTCGACCGACCTGCAAGGCGATCTCCCTACGCCGGCATTGTCCGGATCTGGTGGTGGGGATCGCCGTCCGGCATCTCTGCCTTCCGGCCTCTCGGGCCGTCCGTGTCTGGTCGGTCTCCCGCTCACCACACAGGCCGATCTCAGGCTAGCCGGAACCGGGTTGCCTCGGGGCGAAACGGCCAAACCCGCATACCGGCAGGCCGTCGCAGCCTCAGCAGTCACTCTTGTCGGTCAGCAGTCGTGACCCGCTGCCCTGCTCGTGTTTGCGGCGACCGCCGGCGGCCGCAGAGGCTGTAAGTGGCCAGCACGCAGTGCAGTCCGTCGCCGCCGCCCCTCGTGTCGTCGGCGCCTTCAGGCAGTACCTGCCGGCGGGATTACCTCGGGCTCGGCGAGTGCCGCCGGGTCTTGACCCGGTGCCGGAGCCCCCCAGACGTCTGGATGTATGCGCGGCCGCACAAGGGTGCTGGCGTGCTCGACGCAACGGTCGGGTGCCGCCTCGGTATTGATCGTCGCAGCCTCCGGCCACGGGTCGGCGTCGGCCGCCATAGCCGCGGCGATGCCCTGGTCCGCGTCGGACATGCCCCGCGCGCGCCGGCGGAGTCGGGTGGCCGCGACCTCGGGCGGGGCCGCGCAGCGCAGGGCGACAAGGTTGCTGTTG
>JAXIPB010000139.1:0-3242 GCA_045403155.1 Micromonosporaceae bacterium | reverse complement strand
CCGCGTCCCACGGTCCGTTGCCCCAGGGCGCGTCAGGCCAGAAGCCGCTGTGCCGGCGCTGCCAGTTCCGCCACGCGCCGTTGCGGTCGGGCAGCTGATTGAGCAGCACGGCGAACTCGGCGGCCGCCGGTCCGTGCAGAGTCCGCCGCAGCGGCGGGACCCCGAAGCCGTCGGTTCCGGTGCTACTCGGTGGCTCGGGCACGCCATCGCCGTCGTTGTCCACTCGGGTGCAGAGGAGGACCTCGCTCGGATCCGGTGCCACGAACTGTCCTGGCGAATCTACGAATGGCACCTGCTCCGGGACCACAGGGCAACCGTCCTTGCCAATCTCTATCGAGTACGGCGTGCCGTCAACGAGGGGAAACTGCGGACCGACCCGGTCCGCGTAAGCGACCGCGACCCCGCTTCCAGTCACCACGACCGTGCCGAGGACCACGAACAACCACCGTCGTCCCACTCGCATTGCCGTCACTCCCTCCTGCCATCATCAGCCACCGGACAGTACAGGCCGTCGCCTCGTCCCGCTCGGCGCACCAAGGTGACTATCCATGATCAACCACACTCATCTCGGCATGACAGCATGCATCTCGGCATGACAGCGCGCTTCGCGGCTACTTAGAGGATGGATCGAGCCGCTGAACGTCCGGTCTCGCCGGGCCGATGGTCGGCGTTAACTCGCGATGCTCCACTCGAATTCGATCCGAGATCATGAGCGTCGGCGCCGCGCAGACTCTCCTCCTGGTCGTGACTCATGTGCGAGGTGTTCGCCCTTCGAGCTCGCCGTGGCACCCGGATGGCGACGGCCGCCCAGGCGCAGAACTGCCGCCCGGCCCGTGCCCCGACCACGGGATCCGATCCCGGCGCCAAGTTGCGTAGACCTACGCGTCGAGCCCGACGATGACCTCCTCGACGCCGTCGTCGGGTGCAGGCGCCTTCACCTCCGCCGCGCGATCGCGGCGGAAGCCACACTTCTCCAACACCCGGATCGAGCCGACGTTGTGCACCGCGACGTGGGCATACAGCGGCCGGGTCGACAATTCGTCCACGAACCTCGCGAGCGCCTCCGTCGCGACGCCGCGGCCCCAATGCGCGCGTCCGACCCAGTAGCCGAGCAGACGCTGCCCATTCTGCTGCCAGCTGCCGACGTTTCCCGCCACCATGCCATCCGCCACGATCGTGCGCACGACCGCGGTGTCGTCGGCGCGAATCTTCGCCCAGTGCGCTGCGAACTGATCCTTGTCGCGTGCGGGGAACGCCGCCATCTCGATCGCCTTCGGATCCACCTGGTGGTCGAAGAACACGTCGAGGTCCCCGTCTTCGACGCTCCTGAGACGCACCTCGTGTGTCACGTCACGGACTCCGGTCATCTCCGGTAACTCCTTGCCTCGATTCCTTGCGTCGACCACCGTGGGTCCGCAGCCGGCGCCCGAGACCGACTACCGCTAGCACCCACCACCTCGACCGCCCGAGTGTCTCACCGACCGCCGACAAAATGGTTCACACAAATCACAGAGTCGGGGCGCATTCCGGTCCGCCTTTCCGAGGCGTTGGGTGAGCGCACGGTGCTGAACTGGGAGGACGACGTGGTGCCGTAGCGGCCGCGACCATGACGGAGCCGTCCGCCCATCAGCTGACCGCGCATCGCGGCAAATGAGTGTGGTCGATCGAGTCATCGTCGCCGCCTCATCGGCGCCCGCCAGTGCAACCGATCAGCCTCAGATCGCGGCCCCAGCTAGGGGTACGCCGCGGCCGCGTACCAAAGACTGAGGCGGCACTTCTGTTGCGACCTCAAACTTCCCGGTGGCCAGGTCCATCACCACGATCTCGTCGTGCGTCAGACTCCCACGCTTGTATAGGACCAGATGCGTGCCCGCATCCGCGAGCACGGTCCACCTGAAGCCGTGGGCGAGCACGTGGTCGGTAACTTGGCGCCCGCCTATGGCATCCACGACGAGCAGGTGAGTGTCGCCCGACACGGATACCGGCTCGGTGAGCACGAGCATTTCGGTCGCGGTGGCACGCAACGATGCGACGTAATGAACCTCCTCGCCGGGAGGAAGGAGACGCGAGACGTCGATGCTTCTGGTCCCAAGCTCAACACCGGTCGTCGCGTGGAAGATTCGAAGATCGAGCTTAGTCGGTGGCTTGGAACAGGATGGGCACGCGGCCTGCCGGACGAGGTCGCCGGAGCCAAGCACCCCCACGAGCGGACCGAACGTCGTTCTCGGCGGAGCAGCCACTGCGCCGGTCGTCACATCGACGACCCGGGACTCCGGCCCACCGGAGCGTGCGGTGAGAAGGAGCCAGCGGCTATTGGGCGACCACGCCGTCGCCTCGAAACCCGGGTAGCCAATACCCCCCACCCGACGAGTCGTCGTCCCGGTGAGATCGCGAACGGCGTACCCGTCCGGCGCGTCAACACCCAGCCAGCGACCGTCCGGCGATAGCGTGACGGCGAAAATCGCCTCCGGTTGCCAAAGCCCGTCCACATCCAGGCTGAACTGCCGACCATCCGGCAGGACGAGGAACGCCGTCGAGCAGCAGCCCTGGACGCTGCGCTGATACACGAAAGCGCCGAGACCCACTGGCTCGTCGGCAGGCAACGCAACGGCCGGCGCGGGCGGCACGATCCGCTTGGGAAATCCGACGACGGCACCAGTGGCGGCCGATGTCTCGAGAGGCGACGGCACCTGGTAGACGCCACTCCCGTGACTCGCACATGCGGTCACCGCGATCAGCACAGCAACGCCGACGCCGACGGCTCTCGACGCCCAAATCATCCTTGGTCCCTCCCCGACACGATCCTTGAACTCAGGAGAAGGTTCCCTTCATGAAGATCACCCAGCCAACGCGGCAACCGCGGCTTCCTGGAGTACGGTGACCCAGGGTCTCTTTATGGCGGTGAACCTACGTTGACACCGGAGGCCTTGAGTTCACTCTCATCGGCTACTTGTTTAATGGACCTACGTCAAGGTCCGACGGGGCCTTGGTGGAGGTGCTCGGCGGGACGCTCTCTCATCGGCTGCCCGCCTCTGAGCGTGGCTCTCATCTGGCGTGCGTTTTCGCCGGGCACCGCTGGCGAGGCTGTGGCTCTAGAGCGCCTTGCCCAGCTCGAAGTAGCGTTGCCCTCCTCGCTGACTCACGGGGGCTGATCGGCAGTCTTCAGCGAGAGGGGACAGTACGTTGAACAGTGTTGTGATTGGCGCCGACCCGCACAAGCTATCGGTCACCATCGAGGTCCT
>JAXIPB010000045.1:0-9854 GCA_045403155.1 Micromonosporaceae bacterium | reverse complement strand
AACTACGGGATCCCGATCCGCTGCGTCGAGGACGACCTGACTCCTGTCGGGTTGCACGAGGCCTCGTTGAAGGACGCGGCGCGACGAGCCCCCTTCCCCGTCCTCGTGCCGAGCCGAGCCCCAGCCCCGGGTCATCCCCGCGTCCTCTACGAGGAACGGCGCCGCTTCTACCCGTTCGCGACCGCTTATCTGATGTACGAGTCCCGGGACGGACTGGTCGTCAGCTGCCAGACGGAGCGGCTGCGAGGGGGTGTGCCGGAGACCGGATGGGAGCGCGTCGATTGGACTGTCGGAGAGCAGACCTTCGTGATGTGGGACCTGAAGCAGGCTCGCGAAGCTCCCTTCCGAGTGTTGCCACTCTTGGATCCGGTGCGGACCGTCGGCGCGACCTTCGATAGCTTTCTCCTCTACGCACAGACCGACTTCCTCAGCCGAGATGACCTCCTCGACATGATGGCCTCCGTCGAGGTGGTCGGTGGAGACGGGTAAGCCTTGCCCGATCATGGTGATGCGCCCACCCGAGTCGAGCCTGACCTGGCCGAGCCGTTTGGGACTCCAGTCGGTTGGAATGTCGTGCGACTACCTGGCAAGCCAGCGCACCCAGCGCCCGTGCGGGCTGGCCAACGCTACCGGTGCTCCATCACGCGCCAGGGCGAAGGCGCGGCTGTCGGGCTCACTCTGTTCCATCAGTCGAGCATCGATGTCCGGCAGCACGCCCAGTCCCTCGAACGATATCCAGGTTGCCGACAGCCCCGAGACGATCTCGATGAACCTCGTGCGATCTTCCGGGGAGAGGTAAGGCATCACAGCCGAGTGGAAGACGACGAGCGTGGCCTCCGGTGGTGCGGTCGCGGCCAGCTTCGTCGTCTCGGTGAGAAGGTCGCCAGCAGTCACGGACGGTGGATCGTTCGATGCCACTCGGATCGCTGCCCGCAACCTGTCTTCGCATTCGACGTCACCCGCCCACACCAGAGCCGTCAACCATCTGCCTGTGTCCGGATCGGTGACGTCCAGCGGGTGAAGGTCCACTCCCAGTCGCCACGCCACCTCGGGTACGGTCTCCGGCACGGGCACCGGACCCCGCGGGTCGCACGGGAAAGTGACGGGTGCATCCGCCGGGCCCACCCGACGCCTGCCGTAGTCGTAGCGGTAGCGGTCGGGAAGCAGGCAGAGTCCGGCCGAAGCTCCCACCTCGAGGAGAGCGATCGGCTGCCTCAGAGCGGCGAGAAGCGGCAGCAGAACAGCACACCGCCGCGGCTCGTTGGTCTGGGTGCTCCGGACCGACATCAGATCGCGAAGATCATCTTGGTGGCCAGCGACGAAGGCGCGAAAGGCCCGGTAATCCGGCATCACGCCAGCTAGGTACTTCACGGCACCGAGCAGGAGATTCGGTTGCCGCTTGGCCTCGGGAAGCTTGTCAACGAAGGCAAGGACGTCGGCGTCCTTGGCGACACCGAGTGCGAACTCCTCGTACAGAGGGGAGACATCCCACGCTTCTCGATCGGCGAACCCTCGATAGCAGTCAGCTGTATCCATGCCTCAACAACGTATTCCACCGCGGCGGCGGCGTCCGAGATGTCGCTTCCGCTCCGAAGCGACATCTGTCCGGAGGCGAGGTAGTCTCGCGCCGTCAGCGCATCCACGTGATGAAGGACAGTGTCAATGTCCAGCGCGCAGTTGTACGACACCATCGGAGCCACCTACGCGGTGACGCGGCGCACCGAGCCGCGGATCGCCGCCAGGGTCTGGGCTGCGCTCGGCGATGCGCGGACGGTATTGAATGTCGGGGCTGGCACCGGCTCCTACGAGCCCCCTGGCCGTGACGTAACCGCGGTGGAACCGTCGGCGCTCATGCGTGCGCAGCGTCCCGCAGGCGCGGCGCCGTGCGTGGCTGCCACCGCGGAGAGCCTTCCGTTCGAGGACCAGTCCTTCGACGCCGCGATGGCTTTCTCCACCGTCCATCACTGGCAGGACCCGATCGCCGGCCTGCGCGAGATGCGGCGCGTAGCTCGCCGCGTGGTGGTGTTCGCGGGGGACACGAGTGAAACCGGATGGCGTCGTCGGTTCTGGCTCACTCGCGACTACCTCCCCGAGGTCGCGGACCTCCCTGTCGGCCGGCCTTCGCTGACCGAGCAGGCCCGCGCGATCCAAGCCCGGATGGAACCGGTGCTCATCCCGTGGGACTGCGCTGACGGTTTCTTCGAGGCCTACTGGCGCCGGCCCGAGGCATACCTGGACGAGAATGTCCGTCGCGGTATATCGGTCTGGGCCAGAGTCGGGGCGGACGCCGAGCAGCGCGCAGTGCACAGCCTCCGTACTGACCTCGCCTCAGGTTGGTGGGCCGAACGCAACCGCGACCTCGTCGATCTCGACGCGGCGGAGCTTGGCCTTCGCCTGCTTATCGCCTGAACCAGTCACATCTAGTACGCCTCGCTCAAGGTACATTCGCGCACACTCGCGCAGCTCGGGGTTCGGTCCTTCGCCCCAAAAGACTGCGCCAGCGGTCCTCCTGTAGGAAGGCCGTGTGAGATCTGACGCGCTCATTGTGCGAATGCATAGCAACTCGGATTCACGACGTTCGGGGAGTCCGGCGCGTGATGTGTCCCGCATTGGCCCCGCGACGGACTGCGAAATATCGCGTAACGTTGGGCTCCTCTGGGGAGAGAAACCGCTGGTCAACGACTCTCTCGACCTCAATTTCACTGGTTGGGGAGAACGCCGGATCAAACTCATAATCCGTCGGTCGCAGGTTCAAGTCCTGCCCGCCCCACCTATCTACCTGGCGTTCTTCGAGGCGTCATCGAGATCATGGGGCGAATCTGGGGCGAATGAAAGCGACGGAGTGCTCACGCTAGGGATTGCTGCCGTCGCGTAGTTCCGGATCCTCCTCGATCCGTTTACCTTCGGGGAGGGACCGTACATCTTCGAACATATGGGCGTGAATGCACTCGAGCTCTCTTGGGAACCGAGACGTTCAAGTCAGGAACGGTCGCGCTCCACTATCAGCCCAGAGAGGCCGTGTGAGCGCGAGAAGCAGGATCCTCGCCGGGATGCTGCAGGAGGCCCTCCGCTAGCCGAGGAACTCAATCCGGTCCGAGTGCCGGCGTTCGCCCTCGTGGACCTGGATCACCTCGGCCGAGTTCCCGATGCCCTCGGTCCCGCTCCCCGTGCCGAGCTCCTCACGTCCTGATGCTCCCCGACTTCGAGCGGGCCGACCGGATCGGCGAATTGTGGGAAACCCGAAGACGCGCACATTCGCCCAGCTGCTGATCGACCGCGAGGAGGACCGGACGCTGCGGGCGATGCTGGTCGGCATGCTGCGGGAGGCCGACGGCTAACCGCCTCACCTAAACGATTCGGACTCGCCGGGGGTTGAATCTGACGTGATCAACGATCCGGCGATCAGCGGTCACGATTGAAGCGTGGAGCCTAGGCGCAGCCTTCCTTGTAACGAACCTGCTGATCGAATCCCGAACGAAACGACGTCACACTGCGCCGGTTGGTCTCAAAGATGATCAACAGGCCATCCTCGGGGTCGGGATCGAAAATGAGGTAGCTGCCGCGATCACCCAGATAGGGATGGGGCTCGCGTTTGAGCTCATCACCGTAGGCGTCTTCGACTTCCGAGATGGGATCCCTCACTCCTATCCCCGTATCTGTTTCGATCGTCGAGTTGGTTCCTATGTCGATCCGTACTAGCACGCGTCGGCTGAACATCAGGAATAGGTCGTTGGGGCCGCCGACCAACCGCCCGTATCGACACAGAGGGTTAGTGTCCGACGAGATATCCACTTCCATCCCGGTCGCACGCTCGATATCGTTGACGTCTATTCCGATCGTCATGGATCCAAGCCCGTCGATACGAAGCTCGTCCGCCTCGGTCACCGGCGTAGCTACAGCCACGGTCGGAGTCGGGGACGCGGATGGATCGCGGGTACCGCTTGAAGCGGGAGTGGGTGAGTCTTCGGCAGGTAAAGACCCAGAGACTCTTGGCTGCTCGATCGGCGCCGACGTCGAATCGTCCTGAGTGTCCGACAAGTAGATCGCCCCGCCGACGACGACGCCGCCCAGGACGAACCCGATCATCAACGTGGCGACCTTGTTCACTCCGCTCCTCCTGCAAGTGGGATGATACAAATCCGACCTTCGAGCGGATCGGAGAGGTTCGTCGTGAGTGATCCGACGAAGATGAGCAGGCAGGAACGAAAGCAAGCCGATCGCGCCGAGGCAGGGGAGTCGCTGAAGCGCGCCGCGCAGGCGCACGCGTTTCCCCCGCCGCCCCCGGCGAACGCCTCCCAGGAACCCGGCCAGGATGGAAAGGACACGGATACGGCCGCGACAGAGTCGGTCGCACCTGAGAATCAGCGGGTCATGCAGGTGAATGAATCGGAGCTTTGGAGATGGGCCACCTGCTGGAAGTGCGGGGAGCAGCAGTGGGCTCCCGCTCGCAAGTTGTTTGCGTGGAGGTGCAAGAACTGCCAAGCAAAGAACAACGAACACCTGAGGATCCTGTTGCCCCGAGTCCGTATCTACGGTTCAGGCATCAGCGCATCTGGCATGAACGGGCAGTTCACGTTCTTCAAGTCAGGTGTCGGTCTGACCGGCGGCTTCTGGAGTGACCGACCACTCCAACATTGGAATACGGTCACCGACGGTCTGACCGGCGGCTTCCGGCGTGACCGACCCCTCCAACCTTGGAATACCATCACCGACTTCGCGATCGATGATGCCGAAGGGTTCCAGAGGTGGTACACGGCGACACGCATCTTTGCCTTCGACATATTCGCCGCCGCAGTCCCGAAGTGGCAAGGCACGAGTCATCTCACGATCGGCGCTGGGGACGAGGGCTGGACCGCGATGTTCAAGATGCCTCCTCTTGCCCTTGAGCAGAAGGTGTTGCCCGCCCGGCAGCTGTGGGAGATATATGGACCCGAACAAGAAGTCCGGGAATGAACTCAAGCGCGAACTCCTGGATCGGATCTAGGGCCAGGCCGGAAAGAAGAATCCGTCCCTTCCCGTCGGGGCAACCCATCCCGCCGGATGGAGAGCGGTACCACGCGAGATCACGGCCTCCTGAGCGCCTCGAGTTCGCGGCGTTCTTCCTTCGCGACCTCTCGCAGCGGCGTTCCGCGATGTCGGCTACTGCCTGGGGATTCAGTTCCCGAGGATCGCCGCGTCGCGGAGACACAGGTTCGATACAAAGGGGGACAGCCATCCGATGCACGTACGAGGAGGTCTGCTCGGGAACGGCGGGGCTTGCCGAAGCTGTTGAGATCGAGCCGATCAGCGGAGTTGACAGGATGCGAGACGCCGGGTACAAGCGAGGAGGCTAGCCATGATGGACGACACCGACCCGATCGAGAACCCTCGACGCACGATCCGCGGGACGGTTCGGCCCCGACGCGTGGATCGCCTCCTGATCGTTCGGCCCCAGGACGACGCCGACGCAGAAGCGGCCGGCTCCGAGCTCGAGGACTTGCCGGGCGTTGTCGCCGTAACCCTCAACACTCTCACGCGCTCATTCGACATCCTCTTCGATTCGGCCGTGGTCTCGGACGACGAGCTCGCCGCAGCCCTGCACCATCATGGGTACGACCTCATCGGCTGGCAGGAGACGCTGGTGATGCACGCTGCGCAGCAGCGGACCTGGCTGCTCGAACAGATCCGGTCCCTCGCCCAACACGCCGAACAGGAGGCAACAGAACTCGGCACCTACGCGATCGGCGTCACGAAGGGCGGCGTTGATGCGTACATCCGGGCTGCGAGGGCGTTCGGACTCATCACGGACGCAGAGATCAACCAACTGATCCCGGCTCACTTCCTCGAAAGGCCCAGCCCGACTCATGGGTGACCGGTCGTCGACCACCGGCTCGCGCTGCTTCTGGAGTTGCGCGATTTTTCGACCTTCAGCCGCTCGTCCCGCAGCTGCCTAGCTGAAGGGGGCCAGGACCTCGCCTTGCGTGGTCCGGGCCCGCGGTTCATCCTGCTGACAAGAGCACCCGATGTGGTGCTGCGCTTCGCGTGGATCGCGCGGGGGAGCGGCTCATGACCTACGTCTCACGAGGGTTTCGGGGCAAGCGAGCGAAGGAACGGGAAGACTCGCGAGTGCCTCCGGGGCAATACCTCGTGGATGACTTCCCGGTGCTGTCGGCCGGTCCCACGCCCCACACCCCGCTCGAGGAGTGGACGTTCTCCATCGAAGGGGACCTCGGCACGCTCAGGAGTTCGAACTGGGACGAGTTCCGCTCCTTACCGAGCGAGGAGGTCCGCACTGACATCCACTGCGTCACGAAATGGTCGAAGCTCGACACATCCTGGGAGGGCGTTTCGATCGACACCCTCCTGGAAGGCCTGGATCACGACGCGACGCACGTGATGGCCTTCTCCGACGGCGACTACCGGACGAACCTGCCGCTCGAGGACCTGCTCGACGGCAAGGCGTGGGTCGCTTTCGCCTACGACGGCCAACCGCTGGAGGCCGAGCACGGCGGACCGGCTCGTCTCCTTGTCCCGCACCTGTACTTCTGGAAGAGCGCGAAATGGGTGCGCGGCCTTCGGCTCATGGACCACGACGAGCCGGGGTTCTGGGAGTCCTACGGCTACCACATCTACGGAGATCCATGGCGCGAGCAGCGGTATCGGGGCGACTGAGCTGGACGCTCGGCGAGGTCGTCGAGCTCATCGACGAGACGCCGCGGGTCCGGAGCATCGTCCTGGACGTCCCGGGCTGGCCGGGGCACCGAGCGGGCCAGCACGTGGATGTCCGCCTGACTGCCGAGGACGGCTATCAGGCCCAGCGGAGCTATTCGATCGCCTCCGCGCCCGATGATCCCCGGTTCGCTCTCACCGTGGAGCTGCTGCCCGATGGGGAGGTGTCCTCGTACCTGGTCGGCGAGCTGCGTCCGGGTGACTCGCTCGAGCTGCGCGGTCCGATCGGCGGGTACTTCGTGTGGGAGGCGAGCCGACATGAGCCGCTCCTGCTCGTCGGTGGAGGATCCGGGATCGTGCCTCTGATGTCGATGGTTCGGCACCGAGCGACTTCGGCCGCCACCTCGGCGGCTCGCCTCCTGTACTCGTCGCGGTCGTGGGAGGACGTCATCTATCGAGACGAGCTCGAGGGGCTCTCATCGGCCGCGGGTGGTCCGCAGGTGATCCACACGCTGACCCGGACGCAGCCGCCCGGATGGAAGGGCTACGCGCGCCGGGTCGACGGCCCTCTGCTCGCCGAGGTCGCCTGGGCGCCGTCAGCAGACCCGATGGCGTTCGTGTGTGGACCGACGCCGTTCGTCGAGTCGGTGGCAAGCGCGCTGGTGATGCTCGGGTATCGGGCTCCAAGCGTGAAGACCGAGCGATTCGGACCGACGGGAGGATAGATGGAGAGCCAGGCGATCAGGGTCGACGGCAACGCGATGGCGGGGATGCTCGGTGAGATCTTCGTCGACGAGATGACGGCGGCTCGCGTCGCCTGTGGAGGATGCGGGAACATCGAGCCGATCGGCGCACAGCACGCATACATCCATGCGCCGGGTGCCGTGCTTCGCTGCTGCCACTGCGAGGAGGTGCTCTTCGTTCTTACCCCCGCGGGAGAGAACCACGTCCTCGGACTCGGGAGAGCGAGCTGGCTCGAGGCGACCGGATCGCTTTGACCGCTCTCGACTCCGCGCCATCGACGCACTGGAAGTGGTCTGCGGCGGCCGGTCGCGTCGGCGTCCTGCCGGGTTTCTCGTCGGGGACGGTTGTTCGGCGCGAGGACTGATCGCCTGTTGCGTTGCGGGAGCACATGGACTTACGCTGGCTGTGGGTTCAGCTGCTGTTGGTTCAGCTCTCGAGAAGACATGGGACCAGACCGATCAACGACACGACGTTCCACCAAGCCGATCAGGCTGCGTGGCGTCACCGATCGACGCACGTTAGGGCTCGGGAAAGGAGAGTCGTGAGTGCTCTCTCGGAAGGAGGCCCCCACGCCGGAGGGCGGGCCCTCTGAGGCGCTGAATCTCCCCGCGGGTCCACCGACAACGTCATAGATCAGTCAACGAGCTGGACAGAGGCAACCAACGTGCGGCCTGGCAGGAGCCGGATCTCTTCACGACCGAGATCCGTGCCGCGTTCAGGTCGCTCCGCTAAGGAGGCGTCATGAGCACCACCGTCGACACCGCGTCCGAGATCCGGTCGTTCCAGATCGAGATCCCACAAGAGCAGATCGACGACTTGCGCCGGCGCATCGCGGCGACACGCTGGCCCACCCAGGAGCTCGTCGAGGATCGGTCGCAGGGCGTGCAGCTGGCGACGCTGCGGGAGCTCGCCATCGACTGGACGACCGAGTACGACTGGCGCACGTGCGAGGCACGACTGAACGCGCTGCCGCAGTTCACGACCGAGATCGACGGGGTGGAGATCCACTTCATCCACGTCAGGTCCAAGCACGAGAACGCGTTGCCGCTGATCATGACACACGGCTGGCCCGGCTCGGTCATCGAGCTCCTCGGGACCGTCGGACCCCTGACCGACCCGACCTCGCACGGTGGCACCCCGGCGGACGCATTCGACTTGGTCCTGCCGTCCTTGCCTGGCTACGGCTTCTCCAGCGAGCCGACCGAGCTCGGCTGGGACTCCGCCCGCACCGCACGCGCGTGGGCTGAGCTGATGCACCGCCTCGGCTACACCCGCTACGTCGCCCAGGGCGGCGACGTGGGTGCCCTCGTTACGGACCTGATGGGCCGCCAGGCGGTCGAGGGTTTGGTGGGCTACCACCTGAACCTGCTCACGGCGGTGCTCGCAGTCGGCGATCATCTGCCCAGGGAATCCGAACAGGAACGCGCAGCGGCCGAGGCGGTCGCGTCGTTCAGGCAAGACGGCTTCGGCTACTTCCTGGAGATGGCCACGCGGCCGCAGACGATCGGCTACGCCCTGCTGGATTCACCGGTCGCCCTGGCGGCCTGGCTGCTCGATCACGACACGGACAGCTACTACAAGATCGCCGGCGCCTTCGTCGACGGAAAGCCCACCGGCAATCTCACCCGGGACAGCATCCTCGACAACATCACGCTGTACTGGCTGACCGGCACCGCAGTGTCGGCGGCCCGGTCGTACTGGGAGGACGCACGAGCGCTGGCCGCAGCGCTTGCGAGCGGCCAGCCTCCTCCGGCGGTCACCGTGCCGGTCGGCTTTACCACGTTCCCCGGCGAGATCTGGGCGTCGCCCCGGAGCTGGGTCGAGGCGGTCTATCCCGACCTCGCGTACTTCAACGAGGTCGACAGGGGCGGGCACTTCGCCGCCTGGGAGGAGCCGGAGCTCTTCTCCTCCGAGATGCGGGCCGCATTCAGCTCGCTGCGTTGATGATGCCCTTGTCTTCGGCTTGAGAGGAAGGGGCCGATGGCCCAGATGCTCCGTCCGCCGTCGAAGCTCCCGGTCGAGGGGAGCTTCCCGTCGCTGGCCGGCGCGACCGCTTGGCTGAACTCACCTCCCCTGGAGCCGAAAGGACTTCAGGGGAAGGTGGTCGTCGTCGACTTCTGCACGTACACGTGTATCAACTGGCTCAGGACGCTGCCGTATGTACGCGCCTGGGCCGAGAAGTACCGGGATCTCGGGCTCGTGGTCATCGGCGCGCACACGCCCGAGTTCTCGTTCGAGAGCGACCTCGACAACGTCCGTCGGGCGCTCACGGCGATGGCCGTCGAGTATCCGATCGCCGTCGACAACGGGTACGCGATCTGGGACGCCTTCGCGAACCATTACTGGCCCGCTCTGTACTTCATCGATACGACCGGGCGGATCCGGCATCACTGGTTCGGCGAGGGGGACTACGAGCGATCGGAGACGGTGATCCAGCAGCTTCTCGCGGCTGGCGGCGCCGG
>JAXIPB010000136.1:0-61526 GCA_045403155.1 Micromonosporaceae bacterium | reverse complement strand
AGCTCGGCGAGGTAGTCGCCGGTCAGCACGTCCAGGTGCCCGCCTTCGAGCATCTCCCGCCAGGCGGCGAACCGGTCGCCGTAGAAGCCGGATGCGTTGCCGACGCGGAGCGGACCGTCCATCAGCCCGCCGTTTCGATCGGCTGTGGGTCGGGCGGCTGCGGGTCGGGCGGCTGCGGGTCGGGCGGCCGGCCGGGCCCGGCTGGCCCGGCAAAGGCCTGCGCCACGTCGAGCCACTCATTCGCGATGAGCCCGGTCGCCTTGAGGGACAGGTCGTCCCGGTGACGGCGCTGCGTGACGAGGAGGCAGAAATCAAGCGCTGGGCCGGTTACCCGCTCGGCTGCGCCGTCTGGCCCATATGTCCATTGTGAGCCGTCGGGCGCATTGAGGCTGAGGTGCACCGGAACGTCGGGCGCGGGGCGATCGTGAGCCATGAACGCGTACCCGATGGTCCGGTGTCCCAGGTGCGCGATGTGACGCAGGCGGGCGGTCGGCTCCCGCGATATGCCGAGCGAGTCGGCGATGTCCAGCCCGTGCGCCCAAGTTTCCATGATCCGGGCGGTCGCCATCGAGATCGAGGACATCGCCGTCCCGTACCACGGGATCTTCACTCCCGACGGAACGTCCGCGAGCGCCGCAACCAGCGTGGCGCGACCGGCCCGCCATCGGGTGAGGAGCGACGGCGGCTCGTCGAGGTACTCCTCCGCGCCTCGGTCAACGTAGGTCGACGGTTCGGCCAAGGCGGCGATCATGTGGGCGGTGAACGCGTCCGGGTCCCGAATGGCCATCGTGGTCGCGTCATCGGTCCAGGCCAGGTGGGCGATCTGGTGCGCGATGGTCCACCCGGCGGCGGGCGTGGCCGTGGCCCACCGGTCGGCCGGCAGGTCGGCGACGAGGCGATCCGCGTCGGCCGATTCGGCCTGAAGATCGGCAAGCATCTCTCCGATGTCCACCATGGACTCCTCCCTCAGCTCAACTGGCGCACAAGTTGGCGTTTCCACTCGGCGAGCAGGGCATCCCGCCGTCGGGTGTCATCGGTAAGCAGGCTGGCCACGCCGAGGCCACGAAGCAGGTCGAGTGTCGCCTGCACCGCCTCGCGTACCCCCGGCCGCGACTCATCGGCGCCGAGCAGCGAGACCGCCAGATGGTGCATGTCCCGGCCCACACGTGTCTCCAGCGGAAGAAGCGCCGCACGGAGGTCCGCGTCCGTCCGGGCCGCGACCCATAGTTCGATGGCGGCGACGAAGAGCGGACCGGTGTAAGCCGCCGCGAGCAGATCGACTACCCGCGACACCCGATCCGTATGCGAATGCGACCCCAGCGCCTCGGCCTCTGTCCGGATCTCCGTCGCCCTCCGCTCGGCCAGGTGCACGATGGCGGCCAGAACGAGTGCCGCCTTCGTCGGGTAATGGTGCAGCTGTGCGCCTCGGGAGACGCCGGCGCGCTCGGCGATCACCGTGGTGGTCGTTCCCGCCCACCCGAACTCGACCAGGCATTCGACAGTGGCGTCGAGCAGCCTGCGCTTGGTCGCACGGCTCCGCTGCTGCTGCTGTTTGGCGGCGGCGGGCGCGGTCACCCCTTCAGCCTGGGCGCCCCAAAACAAACAGTCAAGCCTGCTTTTTTCCGCCGATCATGATTTGGAAGTCATGATCGGCGCGATCCGGCGACACTCACATCATGATCGACGCGATCTTGGGCGGGGCTATACGCGGGCGCGGCGGGCCAGGCGCTCCGGATCGAGGATGATCACCGACTTCCCGTCAAGGCGGAGCCAGCCGCGGGAGGCGAAGTCGGCCAATGCCTTGTTCACCGTCTCCCGGGACGCGCCAACGAGCTGGGCCAGCTCCTCCTGCGTGAGGTCGTGCGTGACGCGGAGAACACCACCGTCACGGGTGCCGAAGCGGCCAGCCATCTGCAGCAGGTTCTTCGCCACCCGACCCGGGACGTCGGTGAAGATCAAGTCTGCCAGTGCGTCATTGGTACGGCGCAGCCGGCGCGCCAGCACGCGCAGGAGCTGTTCGGCGATCTCGGGCCGGTTGGTCAGCCACGGCCGAAGGGCCTGCTTGCGCAGCCGGGCGAGCCGGGTATCGACGACCGCCGTCGCGGTTGCCGTGCGTGGCCCGGGGTCGAAGAGGGAGAGCTCGCCGACCATGTCGGAGGGTCCCATCACGGCGATGAGGTTCTGCCGGCCATCTCCCGCGCGGCGACCCACCTTTATCTTTCCCGTGAGCACGATGTACAGGCTGTCGCCTGGCTCGCCCTCGCTGAAGACGATTTCTCCCTTGCGGGCGTCGATCGTCTCCATCTCCTTGGCAAGCGCCTCGGCGGCATCGGGATCGACGCCCTGGAAGATACCGCTGCGGGCCAGTACCTCGTCCATTGCCCACCTTCTGTCTTAGGCACCCAGTCTGTCTAGGACCCCAAGCCCGTCTCGAGTCCGTGACCCGCCAGCCAGGACCCGCCATTCAGGACCCGCCAGCCGGGACCCGCCAGCCGGACTTCCACGTCAGTCTAGGCACACGGAGGAGCGAATCGGACCGTACCCCGGCAACTGCGTAAGCTGCACCAACGTGCACCAGCCGACCCCTACCCTCGCCCACCGGAATGAGTCCGGACGGCTCCTGCCCATGCTGGTCTGGCAATTCAGCGCGCCCGTGCGGGCCGTCGCGAGCAGCCCGCTCGGTGGCGGGATCGGTCTCCGACATTGGGTGATCAACGCAACGGTCGACGACGGGTACGCCAGACAAGACCCCGACACCCACCTCCGTGAGCTCGCGCACGAGTCCGGACTCAGCGATGTCGGTGCCGGCATGCTGACCGCGGTCGACGTCGGCACAGCCGTGACCGCGACTGAGGGAGGCGTCGGGGTCGTCGCGACCGTGGGGCTCGGTCACCCGACCTGGGCGGCCGCGCCGGCCGGCGACGAGCCCGGCTCCCGGGTCGGCACGATCAACGTCGTCGCGTGGATCCCGGCAGCCCTGACCGACGCGGCGCTGGTCAACGCGGTCGTGACCGTCACGGAGGCAAAGGCCCAAGCGCTGTGGGAGTGCGGCATCGAAGCGACCGGTACCGCGAGCGATGCGCTATTTGTGGCATCGGCCCCATTCGGTCCCGACACCGTGCCCGAACCGTACGGGGGCCCACGCTCGGCATGGGGTGCGCGGCTCGCGCGGGCCGTCCGTGCCGCAGTCGCGGAGGGCGCCCGAGAATGGCCGGAGCGCCAGAATCACCGCGGCCGTTCCCTGCGCTGACCTGCATCGGCTAGCCTCGGCTCGACCCCTGGCACTCCCCCGGAGCCGGCCCCACCGCCGGCCACCCTCAATTGCGATGGGCCTGAGTTGTGACCCTGTACGGCTACTCCCGCGACCCTGACCCTGTCGACGCCCAAGACGCACCGACGGCCGCGGCTCAGGAGTGGATCTCCTCCCAACCAGTACCGGTACCGGTTTCGTTACCGACCATCGCGGCGCCGGATGACGATGCGGCACTGCCGGCCGAGCAATCGCCGGCAAGCGGTCATATGGAAATCTCCGAGCCGGAGCACGCAGGATCCCACCCGCCCATCGGCTACGCCGACCTGATCGCGGACGCGACTCAAGCCGGGCCATCGACCGCGGGGTCCGAGTCGTCCGCTCGCCGGGACTCGCCCGACGAAAGGGACGCCGCACGGGCGTTGGACGCCGTCAGACCGTCGGATGCCGACAGCGGGTGGGAGGCCGCCGGCGGGTGGGACGCCGTCGGCGAATGGGACGACGAAGACCAGGCCAAGGCCGACATCGCGCCGTGGGACCGGCGGCCGCTCATGATCGTGCTGGCCGGCGCCGCGGCATTGATCCTCCTCGCAGTCCTGTCCGGGGTCGCCACCGTCGCGCTATTCGGCTCGCGGACGACGCCGGCCGGCTGGCGGGCGCCGCAGGCTCAGCCGTCTGCGACGCCGACCGGCATCCCGGGAGGGCCGGTGGGTTCCGCCGACACGATCACCCTCTCCGGTGTGGGAGATGTGATCATGGGGAGCGTATTCCACGGGCTCCCCCCACGCGGTGGGGAGGGCTTCTTCGACGATGTGAAGAGCGCCTTAGCCGCCGATCTCGTCATGGGAAATCTCGAGACACCGCTTACCTCGGACACCAACTACGTCAAGTGCGACCTCATCACGCCACCTCCGGGGCCCGGGAATCCGTCTCCAAGCCCGACGAAGGATCCCTTGTGTCATCAGTTCTACTTGCCTACGAGCTACTCGAAACCATTGCGTGACGCGGGGTTTCAGGTGTTGAACCTGGCCAACAACCACGCGAATGACATGGGCCCGGCCGGCCTCCGCAATACCCGTACCGCACTCGAAGCAGCCGGCATCCGGCATACGGGGGGGCGCGGTCAAATCACATACGTGGATGTCAAGGGCGTCCGGGTGGCGGTGCTGGGCTTCGGGTTCTCGCCCTCGGGGCAGAATTTGAACGACATACCGGCCGCGGAGGCGCTCGTCCGCAAAGCCGATGCGGAGGCCGATCTGGTAGTGATCCAGATGCAGGGCGGCGCCGAGGGCGCCGATAAGTCGCATGTGCGCGACGTCTTGGAGAGGTTCGCCGGCGAGGATCGCGGCAATCTGGTCAAGTTTTCGCATCGGGTGATCGACGCCGGCGCGGATGTCGTGTTCGGACATGGTCCCCACATCATGCGCGGCATGGAGTTCTACAAGGGACGCCTGATCGCCTACAGCCTTGGCAACTTCTGCGGTTACCGAACGCTCAGTTCGGCGGGGTATCAGGGCGTCGGCGGCGTGCTCAAGGTCACCCTGACCAAGTACGGCACCTGGGCGGGGGGGCAGCTCGTGCCGACGGAGATGGTCAGCGGCGGCCTGGTGGCGGTGGATGCCGACAAGCGCGCACTAGCCTTCGTTCACGGTCTATCCAGTGCCGATTTCGGCGCCAACGCGGCGAGCATCTCCGGTTCCGACGGGACGATCACCCCTCCAAGATCCTAGTGATCATGATATTAGCGTCCCAAATTCGCGCCGATCAATACCTCCAGGTCATGATCGGCGCGAGGGGGAGCGGTAGCTTTGGTGCCGTGACGGTGTCGTTGACGGTGTCGAAATCGGAGTCTGAGTCGGATCTGGGCCGCAAGCGCCGGGCCCGACGAATGGCGCGCACGCTAGCGCTGACGCACACCGACGCACACTGCGAGCTCGACCATTCGAGCCCGCTTGAACTCTCGGTGGCGACGATCCTCTCGGCCCAGTGCACCGACCAGCGGGTCAACGAGGTGACGCCGAAGGTGTTCAGGCGCTATCCGACGGCCGCCGATTTCGCGGGCGCCGATCGCGCGGAGCTCGAAGAGATGATCAGGACGACGGGCTTCTTTCGCAACAAGACCGATGCGTTGATAAAGCTTGGTCAGGCGCTGGTCGACGAGTACGACGGCGCCGTGCCGGGCCGCATGAAGGACCTCGTCGCGTTGCCCGGCATCGGACGCAAGACCGCGAACGTGATCCTCGGCAACGCGTTCGGCGTACCCGGCATCACCGTCGACACCCACTTCTCCAGGCTCGTACGGCGCTGGCGTTGGACCGAGGAATCCGATCCCGTCAAGATCGAGCACGCGGTCGGGACGCTCATCGAACGTCGAGATTGGACGATGCTCTCCCATCGGGTGATCTTTCATGGCCGCCGGGTGTGCCATTCCCGCAAGCCGGCGTGTGGCGCGTGCCCGCTCGCCCGCGACTGTCCTTCCTTCGGCGTGGGGCCTACCGATCCAGTTGCGGCCGCGAAGCTCGTGAAGGGCCCCCGGGCGGAGGAGATCGTCGCCCTGGCCCGGGCCAGCTGATGCGTCGTGCGTGCGGGTACGTGGTCGCCCTCATCGCGGTCGTTATGCTGGCGGCCTGCAACGCGGAGAATCCACCTGAGCGGGCGGCGGACCCGGCCTCGCCGTTCGACGCGTGCCCAGCGCCGGCCACCGTTCACGCTCCCTCGACCGCGAGGCCATCGTCCAGGCAGACGACCCTGTCCGCCATTCCAGACGTCTCCCTGCCGTGCTTCACCGGCGGCCAAAGCGTGAATGTGGCCCGGCTGGGCCGGCCGGTTGTCGTCAACCTTTGGGCGTCCTGGTGCCGGCCGTGCCGCACCGAGCTTCCAGAGTTCCAGCGGTTCGCCGACGCGGCGGGCGAGAAGGTGGTGGTGCTCGGCGTCGACACCGGCGACACCAGGCAGGCGGCGGCCGCGGCGGCCCAAGACTTCGGAATCAGGTTTCCCACGCTCTTCGACCCCGACGAGGCATTGAGACGAGGCCTCGGGCGGACCGGCCTGCCGATCACCGTATTCGTCGACGCGGATGGGTACGTGCGCCACGTCTACCAGGCCAGCGCGGTCCTGAACAGGTCCACACTGGACGAGCTCACCCGCGAGCATCTCGGAGTGGTGGTCTCATGACCGAGCTGCCGGCCTGGTGGGAGCCGCTCGCGCGCCGCGCCGTCGTGGCGCGGCGGTCCGACTTCACCCGATGGCCGACCCCTCCGGTCGGTGGGCGTCGCTCCGCCGTACTCGTGCTCCTGGGCGAGCAGCCGACGACCGGGCCCGACGTGCTCGTCCTGCAACGCGCGGCCACTCTGCGCAACCACGCGGGGCAGCCAGCCTTCCCCGGCGGTGCCGCCGACCCCGGGGACGTCGACGCGTCGGGTACCGCCTTTAGGGAGGCTACGGAGGAGGTCGGCCTCGACCCGGCGTCGGCCGCGGTCATCGCCACCCTGCCTCGGCTATGGATCCCGGTCAGCGGCTACGTCGTCACACCGGTGCTGGCCTGGTGGCACGCACCACACCCCGTAGCACCGGTGGATGCGGGAGAGGTCGCCCGGGTGGAGCGTCTGCCCATCTCGGAGCTGGCTGATCCCGATAATCGTCTGCGGATCCGCCATCCCAGCGGATTCGTTGGGCCGGCCTTCGACATCCGCGGAATGGTGGTTTGGGGCTTTACCGCGGGCATCCTCAACACCCTGCTTGAGCTGGGCGGATGGGCGGCGCCATGGGACGAGAGCCGGGTGCGCGAGCTTCCCGCGCAGTTCGGCGCGGCATGATGCCGCAGATGTGCGTAGTACCGCGCGGGTGGCCCGCCCACCGTACCCTGACGAGGTGTTCGGCAGCGTGGTCGATCTCATCCTGATCGCACTGATCATCATGTTCGCCCTGAACGGTTACCGGCAGGGCTTCCTCGTCGGCGGGCTGTCATTCTTCGGATTCTTCGGCGGCGCCTTGGTCGGCCTGCAGCTCGCGCCACTGGTCGTGGAGCGGCTAGACAGCCCGATCGGGCGCGTTGCGGTGTCACTCTTCGCTGTCTTCGGGTTGGCGCTGCTCGGGCAGGCGGTCGCGGCTTGGGCGGGAACCAGACTGCGCCACGCAATCAGCAACGATCGCGCTCGTCGTGCCGACGATGTCGGTGGCATCTTCGTCTCAGTCATCGCGCTCCTGCTCGTGGCGTGGATGGTCGCGGGACCGCTCGCTTATTCGTCGATCCCGTCGTTGGCGCGATCGGTGCGCAATAGTGCGATCCTCGGCGCGGTCGACTCGGTGATGCCCAGTCAGGCCCGCATCCTCTACGACGGGTTGCGCGACACCATCGCCAACGGTGACTTTCCGAATGTGTTCGGCGACCTCACCCCCACCGACGCCCGCGAGGTGCCCGCGCCGGACCCCCGGCTCGCCGGCTCGCCGGCGGTGAAGGCCGCCCGCGCGTCCGTTGTGAAGATCACGGGGAGCGCGCCGACGTGTCGTCGTCGGATCGAGGGCTCCGGCTTCGTGTTCGCCTCGCGGTACGTCATGACGAACGCCCACGTGGTTGCGGGAACGAGGGGGGCACTCACCGTCGAGGTGAATGGCGCGCGGGAGAGCGGGCGGGTGGTTCACTATGACCCGAATCTCGACCTCGCCGTGCTGTATGTGCCGGCCCTCGAGGCTCCGGCGATGGTGTGGGCCGCCTCGCAAGCGGAATCCGGCGACGATGCGATCGTCATCGGCTACCCGCTAGACGGTCCCTTCACAGCCACGGCCGCCCGCATCCGTGACGTTCGCAACGTCAAGGGGCCGGACATCTACGAGAGGCGCACGGTCATCCGCGAGGTGTACTCGATCTACAGCAAGGTTCGCAGTGGAAACTCCGGGGGACCGTTGGTCGATTCCACCGGTCGACTGCTGGGCGTGATCTTCGCGGCCGCCGTGGACGACCCGGACACCGGGTTCGCCCTCACCGCGGACGAGGCGCGGCCGGTCGTCGCCGCCGCCGCCAACCGCCACGATGCGGTCAGTACCGGCGCCTGCACCTAAGCAACCCCCGCCCCAAACCGCCGATCATGATTTGGAGGTCATGATCGGCGCCTTCCGGCAACGCTGAGCTCATGATCCTCGGGATCTTGGGTCGGTATACGCGCCGAGGTAGGCGAGCTGCACCAGCCGCGTACCCTCCTTCCGCGTCACGAGCCAGCCACGACCTGGCGGCTGCGGCCCCGGCCGCACGGCACCGACCAGCACCCCTTCATCCCGATCGCCGGACATGACGAGGGTGGGCGTGCCGAGTTCCCGAAGCCGTTGGAGAACCGGCTCGTAGAGCGCGCGTCCCGCACCGCCGACTCGCCGGGTGACGACTACGTGAAGTCCGACGTCGCGGGCGTGTGACAGGTGGTCCAGCAAGGGCAGCAGGGGGTTGGCCGCCGCGGTGGCGACGAGGTCATAGTCATCGACAAGGACAAAGCAGTCCGGTCCGGTCCACCAGGACCGATCGCGCAAGTGTTCCGGGGTCACGTCCGGACCAGGTCGCCGGCTGTCCATGTATCGCCCGACCGACTCGATGAGTGATGTCGTGTCCACCGCGGCCGTCCCGTATCCGATGAGGTGGTCCGAGCGCACCGCCCCCAGCAGGCTTCGACGGTAGTCGATGATGACGATTCGCGCCTGATCCGGCGAGAACCGAAGCGTGATCGACTCCGCGAGGCTGCGGAGCAGCGTGGACTTGCCGCACTCGCTATCGCCAAAGGCGACCAGGTGTGACTCGCTCGCGAAGTCGACGAGCACGGTGCGCAGGTCTGCCTCTGCTATTCCGAGCGGAAGGCAGAGCCCGAGGCCTACCGGCAGCCGGTCGCCGCTCTCCGCGGTGGCCAGAACCGCCTCGTACGGCAGGAGCGCCGGAAGCATGCGCACCGGCGGCGCCGACGGCCCGGTCCAGGCCGCCGAGATCGCTTCCACCACGGCCGCGGGATCGTGGCCGGACACCCGCGGCAGGGCGGTGAGCAGATGCAGACCGTCCATCGTCAGGCCGCGTCCGGGGCTGGCATCCGGAACATTCGCGGCGGATCTGCGATCGACTGCCGAGTCGCTCGGATCACCGAGTCGAAGCTCCAGTCGGGACCCGAAGAGGTCCTTGATCGTGTGCCTGAGGTCGGTCCACCGGGTCGCCGTGGCCACGAGGTGGATGCCGTAGCCCAGGCCTCGCGTTGCGACATCGACCAGAGTCGCCTCGAGGTCCTCGTACTCGTTGCGTAGCGTGGCCCAGCCGTCCACGACAAGGAACACGTCCGCGACGGCGCCACGTTGATCGCCTCCGGCGACGGCGCCACGTTGATCGCCTCCGGCGACGGCGCCACGTTGATCGCCTCCGGCGACGGCGCCACGTTGATCGCCTCCGGCCATCGCGCAGTTCTCCTGCGGAGCTGGCGTGCTATCCATAGTGGAGGATCGCGGCTGCAGTCGGAGCGCGGCCATCGACTCGATGTCCTCAGCGGCGAAGGACCGTTCGCGATCGGCCAGCAACGTGACGATCTCACCGACCGTACGGCGCACGGTGGCGGTGTCGAGCCGGCCGGCAACACCACCCACGTGCGGCAACCCGCGAAGCGCGCCGAGCGACCCGCCGCCGAAGTCCAGGCAATAGACCTGGACCTCTCGGGGAGTATGAGTGAGGGCCAGCGCGGTGACGATGCTGCGTACGGCGGTCGACTTCCCGCTCTGAGGCCCGCCGACGATCGCAATATGCCCGGACGAGCCCGCGAGGTCCAGCCAGGCGATGTCGCGCCGCTGTTCGTAGGGCCGATCGACCAACGCCACCGGCACCCGTAGTGAAGACTGCAATGTCGCATCTGCCGCGGTGGCGCCGCGGCCGGGATCGGACACCAGCCGGCCGAGCATGTCGTCAAGACTCGGCGGTTGCCGCAGCGGCGGCAGCCAGACCCGATGCGCGGAAGCACCGCGGCCGGCGAGCCGACCTATGACGACCTCCATCAGGCTTGGCGTCGGCGGCTCGTCGCTCTGCCCGGGCGTTGGATCCGTGCCAACGCGTGGCGGAGCGTGATGAGTGGTGTAATCCAGCACCTGACCACTGTGGACGCTCGTGGCCGTTGGCCGATCCGCGCGGTAGGGCCCGGAGACGTACGCGGCCTTGAAGCGCCGCAGTGGCCCGGTGCCAACCCTGAGGAAACCGTGCCCGGGGGTTGCTGGCAACTCCGCGGCGTCGCTGGCGCCGCCCAGGGTCATCCGCGACTCGTGCGCGGTGAACGTGCGCAACGCTATCCGGTACGAAAGATTGGTCTCCAGGCCGCGGAGCCGGCCCTCCTCGAGCCGCTGGGTAGCCAGCAACAGGTGCACCCCGATTGAGCGACCGATGCGTCCAATCTGCACGAAGAGATCAATGAGGTCTGGCTTGGCGGTGAGCATCTCGGTGAACTCGTCGCAGACGAGCAGGAGCGACGGCAGTGGCGCCAAGTCGGCGCCGCCGGCGCGGGCCCGGTCGTAGTCGCGCAGTGACGAGAACGGCCCGGCCCGGCGCAGGACCTCCTGCCGCCTCGTGAGCTCGCCGCTCATCGCGTCCTTCATCCGGTCGACCAGTGGTAGCGCGTCCTCCAGGTTCGTGATGACGGCCGAGGTGTGCGGCAGCCGGTCGAGGCTCGCGAACGTCGCGCCGCCCTTGAAGTCGACCAGCACGACGTTGAGCGCCTCGGAGGAGTGGGTCGCGGCAAGCCCGAGCACGAGCGTGCGCAACAACTCGGACTTGCCGGAGCCGGTGGCGCCGACAATAAGTCCGTGCGGCCCCATTCCGTTCTGGGCCGCCTCTTTGAGGTCGAGGTCAACCGGTGAGCCATCGGGGCCCGTGCCGATGGGTATTCGCAGCACCTCCGGGGCGGCGCGTGGGGTCCACATTGCGCCGATGTCCGCGGTCGAGATGTCGGCGATGCCGAGCAGGTCGGTCAGCGTGCGATCCGCGGAAAGCGCGGCCCGCTCGCCCGCCTCCTCCTCCAGTCGCAGGGGAGCGAGTAGGCGCGCGAGGCTCTCCGCCCCCACGACCCCTAGGACGTCGGCCTGACCGACATGCATGCTGCCGTCCAGCGTGGAGCTGTCGAGCGCGCCGTCAGCGGCGACGGTCAGCACGATCGTGGTCCGGTCGAGGCTTCGCGGCGCCGCGGCGCCGACGTCGAGCACCGTGACGCCCGTCCGGCCCTCGTACGCCGCAGCCGCGGCGCCGTCGGTAACGAGGATGACGTGTGGCTCTGCACCGGCGGGCGACTCCGAGGTCGGTCCCGCCTGGCGTCGTACGTCGGCCAGCAGATCCTCAAGCCCGGGCATGCTCGTCGCGACGAGCCGGCGCGGTCCCGCGCTGTCAGTGGCGGTGGGGTGAAGCGCGTGCGGCAACCACTTGAGCCACTCCCAGTCGCGGCGGCGCTGCGGATCGACGCACGCGGCCACGCGGAGATCGCGCGGGGCGTGGAACGTCACGAGCTGGGCGACGATGGCCCGCGCCAGCGCGCAGGCGCCGGGACTACCTGCGCTGGCGTTGGTCGCGCCCGCGTCGGTGACGATGACGCGGGTGAACGAGCGCATGGCGATGGAGATTGGCAGATCCGGCACGACCGCGTACGCATTGAGGAAGCGACGCAGGGCGCCCGCGGTCACCGGCTCCAGGTCGGCGCTCGGATCAATCACGGGCGGGACCAGCGTGGTGGCGAGCGACTGTGGGCCGATGCCGACGCGTACGACGCCGAAGTCCGCGTCCACTGGGCGGCGCTCCCAGACCCGGTGACCCGGAGCGTCGATCGACAGCGCCTCGGACCATAGCGCCTGAGGGTCGGGATGCCGGTAGTACATCGCCCGGCGTTGGTTCGTGATCGCCGTCCGCACCCGCCGGCGCGCCCCGGCGAGGTGGCGGAGGTAGTCGCGTCTGGCCTGAAGCAGCTCGAACTTGCGCGGGCCGGTGGCGCCGCCCCAGTTCGTGATGAGCATGCCGAGCGTAGAGAGGCCGAAGATACCGCCGACGATGTACGTGTAGGTGCTCGCGCCCTCCCGGCCGCCGAACATCATCGCGGTGGCCACAGTGCCGGCGAGCATCGGCAGCACAGAGAGCCACTGCTGCCAACGCGCCCCGGTGGACTGCGGGATCGCCGGCGGCGGTTCGAGCGTCAGCTCACCAGACGGTAGCGCTGGCGCCGCCCGTCGAGGCGGTCGCTTGATCACGTCCGTACTCACGCCGACCGATGTTATGGATTTCGGCGATGGGGTGCCCACCAATCCCATCTGCCGCAACGCCGCCGGATACGGCAGACTCGCGGGATGGATGTCGCCAGCGCTCTCCATTCCGGACCGCCTGGGCTAGACCTCGCCAGGCTCGCGGCGTACCTCGCCGAGTCCGCCCCAGGATTGCTCGAGGGTCACTTGGATGGCGAGCTGATCGCTGGCGGAAAGTCCAATCTCACCTACCGCGTCGCCGGTGAGAGCTGCGTGGCTGTTCTGCGGCGGCCGCCGCTGGGGCACGTTCTTCCGACCGCCCACGATATGGCCCGCGAGTACCGGGTTATCGCGGCACTTCATCCGACCGGCTTCCCGGTTCCCGCGCCGCTGCATCTGTGCACCAACCCCGAGGTCATCGGTGCTCCGTTCTACCTGATGTCGCATGTCGACGGTCGCGTGTTGCGTGGCGCCGACGATATCTATGCGCTGCCAACCGCGGCCGCGGCCCGGGCCGGAGAACTTCTCGTGGACACGCTCGCCGCCCTGCACGCCGTCGATCCCATCGCGGTCGGGCTCGTCGACTTCGGCCGGCCCGAGGGCTACCTGGAACGGCAGGTGCGGCGCTGGTACGAGCAGTGGGAGCGGTCGAAGACACGCGAGCTGGCCTCGCTTGAGGAGGTCGTGGCCGCTCTCCGCGCGTCCGTACCGGAGCAGGCTCGGGCGGCGATCGTCCACGGCGACTACCGGCTCGACAACGTGATGGTCGACGCCGAGGTCACCCGGATCCTCGCCGTCCTCGATTGGGAGATGGCCACGCTCGGCGATCCGCTCGCCGACGTCGGCCTCTTCGTGGTCTATACCGAACTCGCCGCGGATGGCCTAGCGCCCACTCAGCCAAGGTTCGGACCCGATCAAGGGTTCCTCTCCGCGTCTCAGCTGGTGGATCTGTACGCGGAGCGCGCGACCCATGCGACAGCGGTGGACCATATCGGCTGGTACGTGGCGCTTGGCTACTACAAGCTCGCCATCATCAGCGAGGGCATTCATGCCCGCTACCTGCAGGGCAAGACGGTCGGCGCGGGTTTTGAGCGGATGGGTTCGTCGGTGCCGGTCCTGGTCGACCGGGCCCGGGCTGCCCTCGCTGCCGCCCGGCCGTGATCTCATCGCCGTGAACTGTCGCCTGCTCGATTCCGGCTGAGCTTTCCCGCGCGGCTCTGTCGTGGTAGGAGTCTTCGGTGCACCCATCGACGAGCGGCCTCGCCCGCGTCACGATCCGGACCCCGCGACGCCGCCTCGACCTCGCGATCCCGCACCAGGTGCCTTTGGCCGAGCTTTTGCCGGTGCTGGTGCGTCGGGCCGGCATTGTGGGCGCCGAGGCCGATGACGTCCGGGCGGCGCCGATCGGCGGTTGGACCCTGCGGCGCGGAGATGGCGCCGCCCTCGTCGGCGAGACAGCGCTGGCCAACCAGGGGGTACGGGACGGCGACGTGCTCTTTCTGGTGCCGCCGAGTCTCACCTGGCCGGAGCCCGCTTTCGACGACATCGTCGAGGAGATCGCGGCCTACGCGCGCGACCGTGGTCGGACCTGGGATCCGTCGGCCACCCGCGTCTTTTCGCTCGCCGCTGCCGGCCTCGTCCTGCTTACGGGACTCGGCGTGCTGGTCACGTCCGAGTCGGGAACGGCCGCCGCTTTGGCCGCCGCGCTCGTCACCATCGCCCTGCTGGGCGCCGGTGCGGTGCTGTCCCGTGCGCTCGGCGACGGCGTAGCGGGTGCGTCCGCTGCCGTCTTCGCGCTGCCGTACGCGGCGACGAGCGGTGCGCTGCTCGCCGAGCCACAGCTGCCGTTCGGCACCGATCAACTCGTGGTTGGAGCCAGCGCGCTCATCCTCGCTTCCGTGGTCGGATCGGTCGCTGTCGGCCGGGCCCTGAAGTACTTCGCAGCGGGCGTCACCGTCGGTCTCGCTGCGATGCTCGGCGCGGCGCTGCGCGTCGCGCTCACGCCGGCCGGTGCCGCATCGATCCTGGTCGTCATGGCCGTCGCCGGGATTGGCCTGGCTCCGCTGCTCGCAGTCAGGCTGGGCCGGCTTCCGCTGCCGGCCGTCACGGCGGCGCCCGACGAGCTAGCCGCGGAGCGGCGCCCCGCGCGGCCCGACGTCGTGACCGCCGTTGTGCGCGCCGACGAGATCCTCGCCGGCTCGCTTCTGGGCGTCTCACTCGTCGGCACCGGCTGCGTCGCGATCCTGAGCCGGGCACCCGGCGTGACCGCTCCATTGCTGGGCGGGCTCGCGAGCGCGGCGATGCTCCTGCGGGCCCGGCTCTTTCCGACCGTTGCCGCGCGTCTGCCACTGCTGACCGGCGGCGCGGCTGGAATCGCGCTCACAGCGTGGACAATCTTCACGTCGTCGGGCCCGGCCACGTGGGCGGGTTCCGTGATGCGAGTCGTCGGCGCACTGCTCGCTTTCGTCGTACTCCTCGTGCTTCTGGCTCTAGCGTCGTCGGCCCGCCGCCGTCGAGCCGGATCCCCGTATCTCGGCCGGTTCGGCGACGTCCTCGACATGGCCGCCGTCGTCGCGCTCGCGCCGGTGGCGTGCGCGGTCCTCGATCTCTACAGCTGGGTGCGCGGTCTGGCCAGCTGAGCCGGAGCTCGACGTACTTGGGTCAATGGATCTTCGTCTGGACGCCCGGGTCGTGCCAGTCGCCGGCGGCGACCGCTCGGGTGTATCGCTCACGGGACAGCGTGATCTCGGCCTCGGCCGCATCCCGCCCCACCCACGTGGCGCCCTCGACGCTCTTGCCGGGTTCAAGTTCCTTGTACACCTCGAAGAAATGCTGGATCTCGGCGAGGTCGAACTGGGCGAGGTTGTCGATATCGAGCAGATGGGCCTGGCGCGGATCCACGGCGGGTACGCAGAGGACCTTGTCGTCGCCGCCCTTCTCATCGGTCATCCGGAACATGCCGATAGCCCGGCAGTGGATCAGACAACCGGGAAAGGTCGGCTCCAGCACCAGGACGAGCGCGTCGAGCGGGTCGCCGTCATCGCCCAGGGTGCCCTCGACGAAGCCGTAATCCGCCGGGTACTGGGTGGCCGTGAACAGTGTCCGGTCCAGCCGGATCCGTCCGGTCGTGTGGTCCACTTCATACTTGTTGCGATGGCCCTTGGGGATCTCGACCGTCACGTCGAATGAAAACATCGCCTACGTCCTTCTGGGGAGCGATCAACGCGGTCAAAGGCTGGGCCGGTCTTTGTGTAGAGCTAGTGTCGCCTACGCTCTAGGCGGCGAACAGAGGAGGGGTGGGTGGCGCGACCAGAGACGCACCGCGGTGTTGAGGATGGCGGTGTCGAGGGCGGCGGCGCGGAGGGCGACGGGGCCGCGGGTGCGCCCGCGCCATCCTCCGCCGACGTCGTCCGCCCGGGTACGGGCGTGGTCAGGCCCGGTACGGGCGTCGTTCGCCCGGGCGCCAGTTCGGCCGGATCCGCGGACAGCGCCGCGAAGGCCCGCGCCGTGGTTCCGGATGCCCCCGAGAAGCCGCTCGAACCCATTCGCATCGTGCTCCCCGTCATCGAGGTCAAACCCGCCAAGCAAGGCTTCCTGGACCGGCTCGTCGCGCCCAAGCCGAAGAAGCCCCCGGAACCGAAGAAGACCGAGCCGAAAAGGACCGAGTCGGGAAAAACCAAGCAAAAGGACAAGAGGGCGCGCGGCGCCGCGTCGGACGCCGTAGAGATCGACGAAACGCAGCCAGTCAGCCCGGCCTCGACTGCTCCCGTGTCTCCAACGGCGACGATGACAACCCAGCCGGCCGGCCCGCCGGCTCCGGCGGGACCCGCGCCGGGTGGTCCGGCCCGCCCGACGCAGGCCACGCCGCCCGCCGCGGCCGCGCCGGCACCAGCTCCTGCGCCGGCGCGACAGGATTCGCCGCCGTCTCGCTCCGGCACCGCTCCACCGGCCGCACCCCCGCAGGCACCATCGACCCGGCCGCAGAGCCCACCGCCGACCCGGCCGCAGAGCCCACCGTTCGCGCCGCCCGGCCGCCCGCCTCGTCCGGGTCGACCGGGAGGGCCCCGTCCCGATCGCGGCGGCCGCGGCTCGCGCCCCGGACCGCCGGCGGGCCCCGATCTCTATGCGGGCCGCCCGCATAGCCGGGCACCGATGGCCGATCGCCGAGGAGAGCCGGCCGGCCGGGATGAGTACGGCGATTGGCAGGATCGGGCTCAGCCCACGCCCCGGAAGGGTCTATGGTTCGCCGCCGCCGCGATCGTCGTTGTGCTGGCGGCGGGTGCAGGCGCCGCCGCCGGGACGGTCCGCGACGCCGCGCCCGCTCAATGGCTCGCCGGAACCGCGGCCGGCCCGGACGCGCCGGTGCTGGCCGGGCTGGCCGCCGACGCTCCGCGGCCTTCGACCGCTTCGGTGGCCGCCCGCCTCGGCCCGTTGTTCAGCGACGCCGGCCTGGGCGGCCGAGTCACAGCGTCCGTCGTCGACGTCATCACCGGTGAGTCGATCTTCGAAAGAGGCGGCACCGACCGTGCGACCCCGGCCTCGACCGCAAAGCTCGTAACAGCCGCCGCCGTGCTTCAGGCGCGCGGCCCGGCGTACCGGATCCCAACTCGCGTCGTCGCCGGTGCGTCCGCGGGAGAGGTCATCCTGGTCGGCGGGGGCGACCCGACACTTGCGGTCGGCGCGACGACGACCTACCCGGGGGCCGCCCGACTCGATCTGCTGGCCGAGCAGGTGAAGTCGGCGCTGGGCGGTATAACGCCCAGCCGGGTGATCGTTGACTCGTCTTTGTTCGTTGGCCCGACCTACAGCCCGCGGTGGATCCCCGCTGACGCGAGGTTCGGATGCATCGCCAACATCACCGCGTTGATGACTGACGGCGCCCGGAGGAACCCCGCGCAGCGAGCGGGATGCGTGCCGCGATCCGCCCGGCCCGACCTCGCTGCCGGGCAGTCCTTCGCGAAGGCGCTCGGGCTGCCAGCCAGCGCGGTGCACCTGGGAACCGCCTCGCCCGGCGCCCAGCCGCTCGGCGAGGTCCTGTCGCCGACGATCGCTCGGCTGGTCGAGATGATGCTCCTGGACAGCGACAACATCATCGCCGAGAGCCTGGCTCGCCAGATTGCTCTGACGCAGGGCCTACCGGCGAGCTTCGACGGCGGAGCCGCCGCCACCGGGCAGGCGCTGGCCGATCTCGGAGTACCCGTCGATGGGTACGGACTTGTCGACGGCAGCGGCCTCTCCTGGGACAACAGGGTGAGCGCGGCCTTGCTGACGGCGATCCTGACGCGCGCGGCGTCGCCCGACTCGCCCCAGCTGAGATCGATCATTTCCGGCCTACCGGTCGCCGCCTACTCCGGGACGCTTCGGCCGCGCTACCTGAAGCCAAACATGGGCGGCGCCGCCGCCGGCATCGTCCGGGCTAAGACCGGCACGCTCGCCAAGGTCAACGCACTTGCCGGCGTAGCCGTGGACGCCGACGGCCGGCTCCTCGCCTTCTCGATCGTGGCCGACCAGACGACCAGCCGGAGCAAGGCCGAGGCCGCGCTCGACCGGATCGCGGCCGCCCTCGCGTCCTGCGGCTGCTCCTGACCGGGATACAGCCCCGATTGGGATCCACCCGCGTCTATCACCGTTAGCGTCTTGGCGGCCGCGGGTACGGTGGTGGGCATGGCGCAGTACGTCGACTGGGACCTCGCGGCCGCGACCGCCGGGGCACTGGGCAAGTCAGGCCCCCGGGTCTCGTTCCGGGAGGCGAGCGAGGTCGTCACTGATCTGCGCAGGTTGGCCGGTGAGGCGACCGGTCACGTTGAGTCCTACACCGGAATGACTCCGCGCTCCGGGCCGGCACCCGTTCGCGTGGTGGACCGGCGGGACTGGGCCGGCGCCAACATCGCCGGGCTACGTCAGGTGATCGCCCCCCTGCTCGCGCGGGTGACCGGCAGCCGTCAGCCCAGCGCCTTCGCCGATGCCGTCGGTTCACGGGTGACCGGGGTCCAGGCCGGAACCGTCCTCGCGTACCTCTCCGGCCGGGTGCTTGGGCAGTACGAGGTGTTCTCCGCGGACCCGGGGCAACTGCTCCTTGTCGCACCGAACATCGTGGAGATCGAACGAAAGCTCGGGGCCGGCTCACGTGACTTCCGGCTGTGGGTCTGCCTGCACGAGGTGACCCACCGGACCCAGTTCACCGCTGTGCCGTGGCTGCGGGCGCATTTCCTCGCCGAGGTGGCCGCGTTCGTTGACGCCGGCGCCAGCTCCGAACAACTCGCGGAGCGGGCAAGGCAGGCGCTCGCGGCGATCGCCGACGCGGTACGGAACCCGGACAGTCGCGCGTCCGTGCTCGACCTCGTTCAGACTCCGGCGCAACGGGCCGTGCTCGATCGGATCACAGCACTCATGACCCTGCTCGAGGGGCACGCCGAGTTCGTAATGGACGGCGTTGGCCCCGAGGTCGTGCCGAGCGTGGACGAGATTCGCGCCAAGTTCAACCGCCGGCGCGAGGGCGGTAACCCGCTCGAGAGGCTGGTGCGCCGCCTGCTCGGCATCGATGTGAAGCTACGCCAGTACGCCGAGGGTCGGCGCTTTGTTCATGACGTCGTGTCACGGATCGGTATGGCGGGCTTTAACAAGGTGTGGGATTCGCCGCTGACGCTGCCGCTGCTCTCGGAGCTCCACGACGCCGAGACCTGGGTGAACCGCGTCGGCGTCCGGCTCTCGCCCGCGGACTGACTGACGTGGCCGCACTCGACTCCGCCGTCGCGGCCATCCGTCACGCGATCCGAGCGTCCCTTGTGGATCGATGGCCGGGCGACCAACCCGCGTCGGCCAGCGACGAGACGGTGCTGGTGGCGTGCTCTGGCGGGCCGGACTCGCTCGCCCTCGCCGCCGCCGCATTCCTGGGCCCTCGAGTGGACTTGCGAGTCGGCCTGGTCACCGTGGACCACCAGCTGCAGCCCGGTTCGGCCGAACGTGCCGAGGCGGTCGCGGAGTGGGCGCGGAAGGAGGGATTCGACCCCGTCGTCGTCCAGACGGTCAGCGTCGAGGGCCGGCCGGGAGGCCCCGAGGCGGCCGCACGAGACGCTCGCTACGAGGGCCTCGTGGCTGCGGCGCGAGCGCACAACGCTCGTACCGTCCTGCTCGGCCATACCCGCGAGGATCAGGCCGAGACGGTTCTGCTCGCCCTGTTGCGGGGCGCCGGGTTGCGCGGGCTCGCGGGAATGCCCCCGTGCCGAAGGATCGATGACGTAGCGCTGGTCCGGCCGCTCCTGGACGTCTCGCGGGTGCAGACCCGGGCGGCCTGCCTCGCCCTAGGCCTCACCACCTGGGACGATCCGCACAACACGGATCCCGCGTATGGCCGCGCCCGCGCGCGGACCCTCCTCAAGTCTCTTATGGACAGTCTCGGCCCGTCGGTCGTGCCCAACCTCGCGCAGACCGCCCGCCGTGCGGCGATCGACGAGGCGGCGCTGGACGAGATCGCGGTCGCCGCGGCAGAGGCGGTCCGAGACGATGACGGATCGCTTCGGATCCCGGAACTGGCCGCACTCGCCGAGGCGATCCGGACCCGGATCCTCTACGCGTGGGCCCGCTCCTTCGGCGCCCCTGGATCAGCCCTCTCCCACCGGCACATCGAGGCTCTCAACGCCCTCGTTGTGCGCTGGCACGGCCAGGGCCCCGTCCACCTTCCCGGTGGGATAAGGATCGTACGTAAGAGGAATCTCCTGTCAAGATCCCGATGATCATGACGTGACGGTCGCTGAAACCTGTCGATCATGACCTCCAGGTCATGATCGGCGAGAGTGGGGGGAGGGAGTGTGCTGCCGAGTTTGTCGCGGAAGGCGGTCTACGCCCCGCGTGGCGCCGTCGCGACATCGCAACCACTCGCCGCGAGCAGCGGGCTCGGCATGCTCAGACGTGGCGGCAACGCTGTCGACGCGGCCGTCGCGGCGGCCATCACCCTGACCGTGGTGCAGCCCGGATCCAACGACATCGGCGGCGACCTCTTCGCGATCGTCTGGGACGGTCGCCGGCTGCACGGGCTCAACGCGTCGGGGCGCTCACCGGCCTCGCTGACACCCGAGTACGTGGCCCACGCGACGGCGCGTGCGTCCGTCCCTGGGGTCGCCGGCCGGATGCCGGACCGCGGTTGGCTGCCGGTGACTGTCCCGGGCGCCCCGGGCGGCTGGCGCGAGCTGCACGAGCGGTTCGGCCGGTTGAGCTTCGCCGAACTCTTCGAGGACGCGATCGTGTACGCGGAGCGTGGGTTTCCCCTCTCGCCGACGGTCGCGCACCACTGGGAGCGTTCCGTCGGGATTCACGCTGGGCTCGTCGGCGCCGAGTTTGAGGGCTGGCGTGACGTGTTCACGATCGACGGGAGGGCGCCGCGGGCCGGGGAGACCTGGCGTAATCCGGACGCGGCTCGGACGCTTCGCCTGATTGCTGACTCCGGCGCCGACGCGTTTTATCGGGGCGAGATCGCGGAGGCGCTGGCAGCTCTGTCGGCTCGAACGGGCGGGACCCTGTCGTCCGCGGACATGTCGGCCCACTCCTCCCGCTGGGTCGACCCTCTGAACGCCGCCTATCGGGATCACGAGGTATGGGAGCTGCCGCCGAACGGGCAGGGTATCGCCGCCCTGCAGGCGCTATCGATCCTCGACGGGTTGGACCTCGCCCACTCGACCACGGCGAGTCGGGTTCATGCCCAAATCGAGGCCATGAAGTTGGGCTTCGCGGACGCGCACGCGCACGTGGCGGATCCGGACCTGTCGCCGGCACCGGTCGAGGAACTGCTGGCTCCGGCGTACGTCGCGTCCCGTCGCGCCCTCATCGGCGAGCGGGCGCGCGTACCCGCGGCCGGGGAACCGTTGCGGGCCGGCACGGTCTATCTGTGCGCCGCCGACGCGGACGGGTGGATGGTCAGTCTGATCCAGTCCACGTACATGGGATTCGGCTCGTTCATCGTCGTACCTGGCTTCGGCTTTGGCCTGCAGAACAGGGGATCCGGGTTCAACCTGGCCACAAACCATCCCAATCGGGTCGGGCCGGCGAAGCGTCCGTACCACACGATCATTCCGGGGTTCCTCACCCGGAGCGGCCACCCGGTCGGCCCGTTCGGCGTGATGGGGGGCCACATGCAGCCGCAGGGTCATGTCCAACTCGTGATGTCGACTGTGGACCTCGGGCTGGATCCGCAATCCGCGTTGGACGCGCCACGTTGGTATTGGGACTCGGGCCTCCGGGTACTCCTGGAGCCGGAGTTCGGCGATGAGGTCGTTGATGATCTGCGTCGGCGCGGTCACGATGTCCGCCGCGCCGATGACCGGAGCGTGGTCGGCAGCGGCCAGGCGATCTGGCGGCTGCCGGACGGCGGTGGCTATGTCGCCGGGTCGGAGTCTCGCGCCGACGGCGGGGTCGCCGCCTACTGAGCACGCAGAGCTCCGGCGCCCGAGCCACGTCACCGAGCTCCGGCGCCCGAGCCCCATCCGCAAGTGTTCGACAGTCGCCCGTCCGTGCGCCGCGGAACCGGGCGAGTGTCGAGGAGTTGCAATGATCTTGGGCCGCGACCGAGAAACGCGCAGCCCGAGCGTTCGCGTTGTGCCGCGAATAGGGCAGGCTGGACTCCATGGGCGAGGGCAACGGGTACGGCGAGGCCACCCGGTTCGGCGATGACACGCGGTTCGGCGACAACACGCGATTCGACGACAACACCCGGATCGACGACAACACCCGGATCGAAGCTGGCAATTGGTACGACGCCGACATTGAGCGGGTGATCGTCACCGAGGCGCAGATTCAGGACAAGATCCAGGACCTTGCTAAGCAGGTCTCGGCCGACTACGCGGGCAAGGAGAGCGTGCTACTCGTGGGGGTGCTCAAGGGAGCATTCATGTTCATGGCCGATTTCGCCCGGGCGCTGGGTCAGCAGTCCCGTCGGGTGGAGGTGGAGTTCATGGCGGTCTCCTCCTACGGCCAGCGAGCCACTTCCTCCGGCGTCGTGCGGATCCTGAAGGACCTCGATCGGGACATCGCGGGCAAGCACGTGATCGTCGTCGAGGACATCGTCGACTCCGGCCTCACCCTCTCCTGGCTGCTCAAGTACCTCGCTAGCCGCTCGGCCGCCTCGGTCGAGGTGGTGGCGCTGCTGCGGAAGCCCGGGGCGATCAAGGTTGATGTTGGGGTGAGGTACGTGGGTTTCGACATCCCAAACGAGTTCGTCGTCGGGTACGGGCTCGACTTCGCCGAGCGCTACCGTGAGATGCGCTACATCGGGGTGCTGCGGCCGTCCGTCTACTCCCGCGTCTAAAGATCGACGAGCGGCGCGGCCGCCGTTTGCTGAGCGTTTGCTGGGACTCGCCTGCGAGTGCTCGACGCGACACGGCGATGGCGGCACGCACGGTGTACCGTCGAGTGACCGGGTGCCACGGCGGCCTCCGGGGGCTGCGCCGACGGGTCGCGCCGAACGCTCGGCGGATGCGCGTCCGGCGCAGCCGCATGGTGCCTTGATTGATCGGGAGGGCTGGGCGCACAAGCGCTCAAAACAGCATGGAACGTACCCGTGGTATCTTCCGCCGACCGGTGGTGTGGATCATCCTGGTGATCGTCGGCGCGATCGCGCTGAGCAGCTTCTTCACCGGTGGCCCGGAGTACAACAAGGTCGACACATCGGTCGCGCTCGCGGAGCTGCGCAACGGGAACGTGAAAAAGGCCGTCCTCGAAGACCGGGAGCAGAACCTCGTCCTCGATCTGCGCAACAAGGTCGATGTCAAGGGCCAGCAGACTGACAAGATCAACGCCCAGCTTCCGGCGCAGTCGATCGACGAGGTGTGGGGCGAGCTCGACGGGCTCGAGCGGGCCGGCAAGGTCGATGACTTCGACACCAAGGTCACCAAGGACAGCGTCCTTCTGAGCTTCCTGATCAACCTGCTACCGATCGCAGTGCTGGTCATCCTCCTGCTGCTGTTCATGTCGCAGATGCAGGGCGGCGGCAGCCGCGTGCTGAACTTCGGTAAGTCGAAGGCGAAGCTCGTCGCCAAGGACACCCCGAAGACCACCTTCGCCGACGTCGCGGGAGCCGACGAGGCCGTGGAGGAGCTGCACGAGATCAAGGACTTCCTACAGAATCCGGCGAAGTACCAGGCCCTCGGCGCCAAGATTCCGAAGGGCGTGCTCCTCTACGGCCCGCCCGGCACCGGAAAGACGCTGCTCGCCCGCGCGGTCGCCGGCGAGGCCGGCTGCCCGTTCTACTCGATCTCCGGCTCGGACTTCGTCGAGATGTTCGTGGGTGTCGGCGCGAGCCGGGTCCGCGACCTGTTCGAGCAGGCGAAGGCGAACGCGCCCGCGATCGTCTTCGTTGACGAGATCGACGCGGTCGGCCGCCATCGGGGCGCAGGGCTCGGCGGTGGGCACGACGAACGCGAGCAGACCCTCAACCAGCTCCTGGTTGAGATGGACGGCTTCGACACCAAGGGCGGCGTCATCCTCATCGCGGCCACGAACCGGCCGGACATCCTGGACCCGGCGCTGTTGCGGCCGGGTCGGTTCGACCGGCAGATCGCCGTGGACGCTCCCGACATGGAGGGCCGCAAGGCCATCCTGCGGGTGCACGCGAAGGGCAAGCCGTTCTCGCCCGACGTCGATCTGGACTCGGTCGCCCGCCGTACCCCCGGCTTCTCCGGCGCGGACCTGGCGAACGTGATCAACGAGTCGGCGCTGCTGACGGCGCGCAACGACAAGCGAGCCATCACCAACGACTTCCTGGAGGAGTCGATCGACCGTGTGATCGCCGGCCCCGAGCGGCGCACGCGGGCAATGAGCGAGAAGGAAAAGAAGATCACGGCGTACCACGAGGCCGGACACGCCCTGGTCGCCTGGGCCATGCCGCAGCTAGCCCCCGTGCACAAGGTCACCATCCTGCCGCGCGGCCGGTCGCTCGGGCACACGCTGGTGCTGCCCACAGAGGACAAGTACACCCAGACCCGCGGGGAGATGATCGACACGCTCGCGTACGCCCTCGGCGGGCGCGCCGCCGAGGAGCTCGTGTTCCACGAGCCCACTACCGGCGCGGGCAACGACATCGAGAAGGCGTCGGCGGTTGCCCGGGCCATGGTCACGCAGTACGGCATGAGCTCGAAGCTGGGCGCGGTGAAGTACGGCACCAGCAACGACGAGCCATTCCTCGGGCGGACGATGGGGCACACGAAGGACTACTCGGACGTCATCGCGGCCGAGATCGACTCCGAGGTGCGTTCGCTCATCGAACTGGCGCACGACGAGGCGTGGGAGATCCTGGTCGAGTACCGCGACGTGCTCGACTCGATCGTGCTCGAACTCATGGAGAAGGAGACCGTCTCCCAGCAGGACATGGCCCGCCTGTGCGCCGGCGTGCAGAAGCGCCGGCCGATGGCTCCGTTCAACGGATTCGGCAAGCGGAAGCCGTCGGATCGCCCGCCGGTGCTGACGCCATCCGAGATCGACACGCTTAACGGAAGCACCGACGGTTCGGCCGCCGATTCGCCGTCAACCGAAGGTCACGGCGCCGGCGTGGGCTCCTCCAGCGGCGGAAACGCGACCGGAGAAGGTGCACGCTGACCGCCGAGCCGCGCGATGGCTCCGCGACCGAGCCGGATGACACACTCGTCGAGGCTCAGACGTTGGACCACATCGCAGCGCGGCTGATCAACGGCCGCCTCAGCGGTGGAGCGGTCGAGGAGTTTGTCGACCTACCCCGGATCGAGCGTGCCGTCCGCGAGATCCTGCTTGCGATCGGCGAGGACCCGGATCGCGACGGCCTGAAGCGCACGCCGGGGCGGGTCGCCCGCGCGTACGCGGAGCTCTACGCGGGGCTGCGCGTGGACGCCGAGCACGTGCTCACCACCAGCTTCGAGGCCGACCACGAGGAGATGGTGCTGGTCCGCGACATCGATGTGATGTCGAGCTGCGAGCACCACCTGCTGCCGTTTCACGGCGTGGCCCACGTCGGATACATCCCGGGCACCGACGGGCGGATCACCGGGCTTTCCAAGCTCGCTCGGCTCGTCGAGGTCTACGCCCGCCGGCCGCAGGTGCAGGAGCGCCTGACCGCACAGATCGCGGACACGTTGATGAAGGCGCTCGACCCGCGAGGCGTGATCGTCGTTATCGAGTGCGAGCACATGTGCATGGCCATGCGGGGGATCCAGAAGCCCGGCGCGTGTACGGTCACCTCGGCCGTGCGGGGCCTGCTCCAGGTCGACCCGAAGTCACGGGCCGAGGCGATGAGCCTCATCCTCTCCTCCCGCCGCTGACACCACACCGACCGTCCCAACCGTCGATCATGACCTCCAGGTCATGATCGACGGTATTTCGGGACCGAGAAATCATGATCACGGCGATCTTGAGGCGAGGAGGAGGGCGGCAAGGCCGGCGCACAAGAGCAGGTTCGGGGCGAGACAGATGAGCGCGCCCAACCGAGGGCCCCGATCCACCTGCGCTGGCCCGCGCGGTCCCCGAAACGCGACACCGACGGTCCACCAGCCGGCTGCCCAGGCGATTGCCGGGAGCACGACGAGGCACACCGGGGCCATCAGCGGCAGCGCGCGGTCCTCGTCGAGTACGACGAACAGCACCAATTGAGTGAACAGAACCGCCACGGCGTAGCCGGCGTAGATCACGGCAATACGGCCGCGCGTGGACGCGGCCGCGTGACGGGAGGGCTCGGCGCCCGGCTCGTCCACCATGAGTCGACAGGGTACCCGGAGCGTCGGGCACGTTTCTGCAGCGAACACAGTCACATCAAACTAGGGCGAAACGCCCGTCTCATGTGGCCGGTGACGACGTGGACGCGTCCCCTGTCGCTAACGTGAGCGAGTGCCGAGCGAGCCACTCGTACCGAAGACTCTTCTGCGCCTGCGCCGGTCCGACCCGGCGGCGGCGCGGAGGGCGGAGCGGGCGCTCGACGAACTTCTCTCTGACGGCGGGTTGGCCGACCTGACCCAGCACGAGCTCCAGACGTTCTTGTGGTTCACGCTGTCGGGCGCGGACGAACCTCACCACACCGCGGCTGCACTCGCGCTCTTCTTCGAACTGGCCGAACTCAACCGATACGCCGGGATTGCTGCCTCCGAGCGAACGAAAGGGATCCTGAGAACCTATGCCGAGCGCGGTCAGGCCGCCGGGGCCAAGGACGCGTCCAAGGCGATGGACTCGTCGGGCATCGTCCCGCCCGACCTGCGGGAGCTCGAGTGGGGCGACATCATGGGCGCCGCCGAACTCGCGACATACCGGCGGATCGCGGCGACGCTGGAACTGGCGCTCGCCGCCGGCGAGATGAAGCCGGGAACGCGCGGCTGGCGGCTGACCCAACAGCGGCTCACCCGCCACCAACTCACGATGCCCCGGCCCGATGGTCCTGCTCTGCTGGAGCGGGTGCGCGCCGAGCGGCTGGACTCCTGGGCCGACGCCGGCGGCCACGGCCGGCGGGGCCTCGCCGGCGCCGTGCTTGCCGATCTGGTCACCGAGCCGGCACCGCCGCGCGACGTCGCAGATCGGATGGCACCGGTTCAGTGGCTGCTCGACCTCGCCGCCGGCCGTCCCGGGGACCCGCCGGGAGTCGGGCTCACGGTCGGCGGGAACCTGGCTCGGCGGGTGGTGCAGGAGGCGGCCGACCGGTTCGGCTGGTGGGATCTGCCGGACCGATCGCCACGGTCCGAGTCGGATGTTTGGCAGCTGAGCGAGCTGCGGATCCTGCTCCAGCAGGCCGGAGCGTTGCGCCGATCGGGCCGGCGGCTGCTCATCGGGAGCCGTGGGCGATCGCTGATGGGGGACGTCGCGGCACAGTGGACGTTGGCCACGACATCACTCATCGACAGTGGCGAATTTGACGGTGCGGCGCAGGAGGCGGCGGTCATGCTGCTCCTCCAGGCACGCGGCATGGTCGAGATGAGCGATCTGATCAGGGAGGTCGCCGAGGTCCTGGCGAGCTCGGGGTGGCGCGATACCGGGAACGGCGCCCCGCCTGATGATCGCGACGTGAGTCGCGCGGTCTGGGGGCTGGTGCGGCGATGCGAGTTGTGGTCAATGGTGGAGGAGGGTCGGGGACCTGGCTTCACGACCCGGCTGCGACTGTCTGAGCTCGGCCGGCGTGGCGCACATGCGGCTCTGCGGGCGCTTGCGTTGCGCCCCCGCATGGATCCCGACCGCTAACCGCGCGGGCACGACTAGGCTCGCCGGGTGGATGCGGTACGAACGGCCTCGACTCTTCGTCGCAGTAGGCGTCGCAGGACCCTTCCGGTCATCCAGGAGGCGCTCTTCGAGGTGCAGCTGCGGCCCGAGCGCCGCTACTACCGGCAGATCGTCGACGCCTTGCGCCGGTCGGCATTCGGCGCGGACGGTCACGATAGCGAGTGCGTCATATCGAAGCTGTTCGGCGCCGTGTGGGCGGGCCAGGACGGCCGCGACGGTGCGGTCGAGGAGGCGTTCGGGGTTGGGCTAGTCGAGTATGCCCGCGAGCTGCGAACGCCGTTCGCAGTAGCCTTGCTTCGCACGGTTGCCGCTATTGCCCCGATCCTTCAGGTCCGGGACGCGGCTGCCCGGGCCGCGGACGCGCTCATCGACAGCGGTCTGCCCGATCCACGATGGACTCGGCCGGTCGGTACGGCGACTGCGGGCCGCTGTTGGGTGTTCGAGGACATCTTCGGCGATCACTCCAGCCTGATCTGCGAATTCGGTCACGAACCACCGGTGGGCTCGGCCGCATTTGGCCCCGAAGACTCGTCGGAGCGGCACGCGATCGTCATGTACGTCGATCATGCGGCGTTCAGCGTGGCGACCGACTGCATGCTTATCAACGACGTGGACCCGTTCATCCGGGACATGCGCAACGACGCGAAGCATAGCGACGCGAGGTTTACGCTCCGCCAGGTCGACCCGGCGTGGGCCCGGGGCCTGTTGGCTCGGGCATTCGCCCGAACCGACCTGATCGACGGAGTTGAGGTGGAGCCCACCTTCGCCGACCTCCGTGCCCTTGCCCTGGCGCGCGTCCGCGCGCTGCCGGATGACCCGGCTGCGCTGCCGTCCGAGCCGATGAGTCCCGCCGCCGAGGCACGACGTGCGCTGCTCGACGAGTTCATGGCCAGCCCCGAGGGGTCCGCGCTCGCCAATTCCGGATCCGCCGAGTCCGTGGCGAGACTCATCGTCACCTACTCGAGCCACTACGACCCCGGCGAGCCGGCCAGGGTCGGACCGTCGAAGTGGGAGGTGTTCGTCCTCGACTGGCTGCCACGCCGGGCCGAACTCGCGGAGGCCGAGCGCGCGGCTCTGCCGGCCGTGATGCGGGCATGGTCGGTGTGGGCGGGCCGGCGGGCGAATCTGCCCGCGGCCGCCGCGGCCGACCTCGGCGCTGCCCTGGAAGGTCTCCTGGAGGACGCCAACCTGCTGGTGCATACCGAAGTCGACACGACCTAGACGTGCGCGGGCCGGTTAGTCTTCGGTCGTGGATGAGCAGGAGGAGATCTCGGAGACCGCCGAGACTCCGGAGCGACTGGGCAACCCGGATCGAGTGCTGCGCTCGACGGTGCGGATGTCAGGAGCGGCGGCCCCGCGGCGCCCGACGCGGGCACCGCTGATCTTCGCGTTGGTCGGTGTCGTGATCGCGCTCGCGGCCGGCGGTCTCTACGCTCTCAACCGGTCGGCGGCGCCACCGACGATGACCCCCGAAGAGACCATCCGCGAGTTCCTCGCCGCGGTATTCCTGGCCAACAGCGCTGACCGGGTGAAAATGGTGGTCTGCGCCAGTTGGGATCCGGCGGACGCGCTCAGCCGTACAGCGCGGGAAATAGATGGGGACACCCGCGTCTCCTGGGATGAGGTGAGGGTGCTCTCCGCCACGGATGATCGGATCAACGCGCGGGCGCGGCTAGGCCTCCGACGAAGCGGCGACATCCAGCCGAGCAGTTATCGTCAGTGGCGGTTCAGTCTCGTCAACGAAGACGGCTGGCGAGTCTGCGAGGCGCGGCCGTTCATCGTGTGAGTCATTCCTCGTCCACATCGTTTGTCGTCCACATCGTTAGTCGTCCACAATGGTGGCCGTGCGGTCCGCGACCTCATGGAACGCCATCTTGCCGAGCCCCGCCTCCGCCATCAGGTCAGCCACCGCGGCCTGCGCCGCGTCGCTCTCGGTTGGGGCCTCAATTGCGCCCCGGTACACGACCACCTCGACTACCTCGACCGTGAACACCGGCATGCCCCTACTACCACTTGCCACCTTCCGGTGGCTAGGCTCACTGCGTGGTGAATGAGGAGCAACCGCCGGGCAGGCCGGAGGGGGCTCCCGTACCGGCCGAGCCCCCTCCGCGCAGACGCCCCGCGTTGCTCGCCCTCGGGATCGCGCTCGTGTGTGTGGTCGCCGTGGGTATGGTGGTGGGCCTTGTCGCCTACCACCGAGCCACCGCCATCGATCGGAGTGAGCCGGATACGGTCGTCGACCGGTTCCTGCATGCCACTGCGGTCGAGCGTGACAGCGCCCAAGCATCGTTGTTCGTGTGCTCCACCTGGGCGGCCTCGGACGCCGTGCGTGCGGCGACGGCTAACCTCCCCGACGCCGTCAAGATCTCCTGGTCTACCATCAGGGTCGCCGTGTCCGGTGACAACCGTGTCGACGCTTCGGTGTCGGTGCGGCTCACGGTCGCGGGTATGAGCGATGTCGAGACCTGGCGTCTGACGGTCGTCCTCGAGGACGGCTGGCGGGTCTGCTCACTGCGCCGGGAGGGTTCTACTCAACCCACAGCAACACGGCCGTCAGCTCCACAGTAGACGGTGTCGTGCCGCTCATGACCCAGCGGTACCACTCCGGTTCGGTGCAGATCCGGACACACTCGACGCCGCTCGCGTTGAGGTAGACGTTGGTGGCCGCCCGGATGTCCCGGACGTGTCCGTCCGGGACGGCCTGGACCAGCCTCCGCCCCATCGTTCGGTCATGCGTGCGTATTGGAACCGGATCATGGCGAGGCGGCGAGTCGAGCGGCGCGGACGCCGCGCCGCGGGCGTTCGGCATGGTCGGCGCCAGTTCGACGTATTCGACCCAGACGCGGTCGATGGGCACGAGCGGGGCGAAGACCTCGATCTGTTCGGTCTCGGCTCGGTAGTAGTCCTGCTCCGCGAGGACTGGGATGTACGTCCGGCCGCCCTGCACAACCGCATCGTCGGCCCGCAGGTCCTCCCGGAAGCCGAGGCCCGGCACCCCGACGATGACGCGCCGTCCGCGAAGGTCGGCGAATAGCGATGCGGGCGTAGGGACGACCGGCGCCGGCGGCTGCGCCGTCACTGCGCACCAATCAGGGGAGCGCCGGCCTGATTCATGAACGGCACCGGATCGACCGCGCCACGGCGGCTGGAGTCCCCGTTGAGGTGGACCTCGAAATGCAGGTGGGGACCAGATGAGTTGCCCGACGAACCCGAAAGTCCGATGACCTCGCCCGTGGCGACGTACCGACCCACCGTCACGAAGGGGCGCGCCTTCAGATGGCAGTAGCGCGTGATCACCTCGCCGGCGTGCAGGATGTCGACGTACCAGCCGCATCCCTTGACGCCGAGGCCCCCGTCCCGATCGCAGGTGTGGCTCAGGCCGCCGACATGTGCGTTGCACATCGCCACGAGGACCACCCCGGCTGCAGCCGCCCGTACTGGTGTGCCCTTGGCGACGGCGATGTCGACGCCGTTGTGACCCGGCCTGGCCGCGGTGCGGAACGCCGACGTAACCGGGCCGCGCACTGGAGCCGTCCATCCGGACGCGGCAATCTCGCTCGTCGCGGCGCACCGCAACAGAGCCTCGCCGCCTACCGCGCGGCCGGCGCCGCCGGTGAGGATGTCCACGGTCCGTGATGCCAGGGATTCATGCTTGCCGTACGCGTCGGGGTAGGCGCTGCGTTGCACCCGTTGCGCCGCGACGGTCAGCGCCAGGTTGGGCCAGTCGGCGACTCGAAGCAACCGCTCGAAGAACCTGCGCGACTGGTACGACGGGTCGGCGAGCTGCTCTATCGTGCCCCAGCCCTGACTCGGTCGTTGTTGGAAGATGCCGATCGAGTCGTGGTCGTTGCGCCGGCCGAGGTGGGGCAGGTTGACCAGATGAGACTCCTGCAGTGCCGTCGCGACGCCGATGACCCAGCCACGGGGTGGCACCCTCAAGTCCTGGGCGACTTTGATGATGATCGCGGCGTTGCGCACCATCTCCTCGGTGAGACCCTCGACGTGGGGGAGGACACCGTATGGATCCACCGCCCGGCCGTCCCCGCAACCGAGGCCGTGGCCGCCCGAGTTGTCGTTTACTCCGCTGAGCATCGTGACCACGCCGAAGCAAACCAGGCAGAGCACGCCCGCTGATACCGACGCGATGACCGCGCGTGCGACTATCCGTCGCACCGGTCGAGCCGTGACGACTGTGACCGCCTCGCTCACGTGCGCTCCCAGTCGACGCCGTCGACGAGCCAACCGCCGCCATGCATGAGCAGGCTGAGCAGCAGCGTGCCGGTATCGACCGGCACCGCGACCCGGACATAGCCCTCGGCCCGGAGCACGAGGCTTGGCTCACCGACCGCGCGGGTGGCTGGAACCCCCAACGGGTCGGCGCCCCTCAGGCTGCGCGCCAGGGCCGCCGTGGACAGCGGCTCGAGGCCGGCGTGCCATTCCTCCGGGCTGAGGTCTCGACGGAGCCACGCCCGGCAGAACTCGACTGCGGCGGCCAGCGCCGGTGCGTCGTCGGACGGGGTGCTCTGTGATGTCTCGGCCGGGCCGTCGTCACCCGCGTCCGGGTTCGCCGACGATGTCGGTCCGGTGCGGGCGTCGTACCGTCCAGGCGTGGACACGCCGCCGATCTGCCGGGTCAACGCCACGGCCGCGACAACGACGAGCGCTATCCCGAGCAGGAGCAGGGCGCGGAGTCCCGATCTGGAGAGGAGCCGCATCATGGCCGTCCTACCTGGCCTCGACCCGCCGCCGCGGGGTGGCCGCGTCGGCCCGTTCCGACAAAGCGCCGCCCGCGACGGACCCGCCCGCGACGGACCCGCCCGCGACGGCGCCGCCGGTCGCGGCGCTCCCGCGGGGGCGGTAGATCGTCACGGCGGGGGCTGACTCGGCCGCTGGCTCGCTCCATCCTGTGCCCGACGGGGGCGGCATCCGGCGGCTCGGGTCTCGGGCCGGCTCCTCTTGCGCCGGGTCCGTCCGTACCTCACTCCGTCGCGGTTGGTCGGCGACGACCTCAGCTCCGCCAGCGGGCCTGGCCACCGCCGCCGGTGCCGTCTCGCGAAGGTCGGTGAGGAAGCGCCGGTGCCAGCTCCCGGCCGACGCGACCGCAGCGGCCGGATCCCGTCCGCCGAGCTGGGTGATGCGCCGGTAGGGCCGGAGCACCAGCCATCCGACCACGCCACACAGCCAGACGAGAACGACCTGGAGCCATCCGGGCAGCGTCGGGGTGTTCATGATGAGATCGACCGCGAACAGGTAAACCGCGGCGCCGGTGCCGAAGATGACGATGTTGAACAGCGCCGCAACGACGGCATTGACGAGCCGACGGAATCCGGCGCTCGCCGGCCGTAACAAGGCAACCGTGCCCAGAATCGGTGCGGCGATCACCGCCCATCGGAAGATGAGGAAGCCGAGCAGCACCAGCAACGACGCGGTCAGGTCGAACAGCGCGAACATCACCGACGCCAGCAGTGCGATGAAGCCGGCACCGATGCGCTCCATTCCCTTCGTGCCGGTCAGGTACTCGTAGGCCTCGGGATCCTCCGTGCGGATCTGTTCCGCGACCTTCATCCACTGCACGGCCTTCCGGTCGATGATCTCGTCGCGGATCGAGGGATTGTCCCGCATCCGGTCGACCTCGTCCCAGGAGAACGAACGGGCGTCGTAGAGGGCTTCGCCGTATTGGCCGGCCGACACGCTGTCGGCCGAGCCGAGCAGGCCGCGAAGCCAGTTCCGGTACAGCATGGTGTCGGTGGCGGTGTCGCTGGCCCGCACGGCGGGCGGGCGGTGGTCCTGGCACGCCGAGGGGTTGGCGAACACGCATTGGTCGGGCGGGAGGTCCTTCCGCGGTGGTCCCACCGCGTCGTGCACGACGGCCAGCGACGATATGAGCGCCTTATCGGCGAGGTGGGCGCTGAAGACCGGCCACGCCGCAAGCGCCGTCACGACGACCATGACAAGAAGGGCCCAGCCCGCCGTCGTCATGGCCGCGCTCATCTCGGCCTGGCGCGAGCGCCAGAGCAGATACAGTCCGACGACGGCCAGCGTCACCGCGCCGAAGACCGTGAAGACGCGGGTGTAAATGGAGCGGGTAGCCGTCTCCACCAACGGATCGGCCCAGGCCCACATGACCCCCGGATCCCAGGCCCTCTCCCGAAGCGCGTTGGCGGCCCCGATGACCGCGGTCGCGAGCATGAACTCGCCGTTGGCGACCGTGTTCTCAAATTTGTAGTCGGGGTGCATGAGCGTCGGTGCGCAGCTGATGTCGTACGTGGTGTACGCGTAGCCGGCGTAGCCGTACTGGCTGTAAAAGCCCGTGGCGCCGGGTCGGCGGGACGAGTCGGGCCGCGACGCGAACCACCCCGCGAGCCCCGAGTCGGGCGCTGCCGGGGTCGGTGCCTTGAGGCACTGCGCTCGTTGGGTGGCAACGTCGGCCAGACGGTCGACGCACCCGGACAGGGCGACCCGCCACTCCTCGACCGAACAGAGATCGGCCCGCGCGACGCGTCCGGCGCTTGCGCCGTCGGGAAAGGCGAGCACGGCGAGGGCGAGTACGCAGATCGCGAGGGCAAACGACAGTTGGCGCTCGCGCCCCGGTCCAACACCCATCAGCGATCACCCTCAAGATCACCATGATCATGAGATGAACGTCGCAGATCTGCGGCGATCATGACCTCCAGGTCATGATCGGCGCGATCTTGGGAGGGGGTCGTGTCGAGATGGTCAAGCAACCCCGGCACCCACGACACGTCGACGCGGATCTTCTGCACCCGGCCATCGACATCGCGCATGACGAACTCCCGGAAACCGAGGCGCGCCTGCGATGATGTGTCCACCTGGGACAGAGAGGCGAGCACCGCTTCGTATCCGTCGTTGGCCGGGACTCTGAGCAGCCGCAACGCCTCGGCGGCAATCTCCTCGTCCTCGGCGATGCGCCCGACGAAGACGGTGGACACGAGGTTCTGCACGTCCAGCCCGAGAATGTCGCGTGGGTTCTGGGAGGCGACCAGCGCGGCGAGGTTCCACTTGCGGGAGTCGCGGGCGAGCCGGATGAGAAACGAGCGACCCGAGCGCCAGCCCTCCATGAAGTGCGCCTCATCCAGCCCGACGAGCTTGCGTGCCTCCATCGATCCGCCGTAGCAACGGCGTACTGCCAATCGGTGTGCCGTATGCAGCATCGGAAGCGCGAGTTGCTCCTCGGCCGACCAGTACTCGCGCTCGATCTTCAGGTCCGGCAGGCGCAGGCCGGCCATCGTGATGACGGTCAGCGCTGCCTGGTCACCCGGTGACTCGTTCGGGGTCGAACCAAAGAAGAGCAGCGCCAGGGGCATCTCCGCCGTGTCGAGCAGCAGGTTTCCCACCTCTTGCGCGTGCGAATCGGTGGACGCCTGCAAGCAAGCGACGATGTCATCCAATGTGGACGACTCCTCGGCGGCTACCGCCCGCACGGCGTGGCGCAGCGCCGTCGCCGTCGCCGCCTCCCGCGCCACCTGCGATGGCAACAGCATCGAGCATATGTCCTGGACCAGCATCCGGCGCTCGGCCCGGGCGTTGGATAGCGCGATGCCGTAATCCTGCTCGCCTGGCGAACCGGCGGGGAAGTGTCGACGGAGCGGGGTCGGAATCAATGCATACGGCGCGAGTGTCCCCGGCACGGAGCCGGTGAGATTCAACACGCGTGAGTACGGCTGGAGTTCAGGCATCTGACATAACCGAGCCAGCGGACCCGACGGGTCCAGTAGCGTGACCTGAATTCCCCTCCGAGCGGCCAGGTAGCCAAGCGCCCCGAGAAGCGTCGACTTGCCACCGCCGGGCTCGGCCACGAACACCGCCAGGCCGGATCGTTCCCGCACCTCCATCGGGAAGTGCAGGTCCAGAAAAACCGGTCGGCGCGACGTCCCGGCCGTGCGCCCAATCAGGTCGCCGCGCCGATCACCCACGGTGGAGGCCGCCTGGGGCAGCGCGGCGGCCAGGAGCCTGACCGGCATCCGGCGCAGATAGCCGGTGTGCGCGAGGGGTTCGCCGGGGACGAACTCCCGGGCCAGCGGGTCCTGTCCCTTCGGGTGCTGCAGCGACACCCGCAACTCCCGCTGGTAGAGCTGGATGATGCGCCGGGCCCGCTCCAGGCATTGCTCGCGCGTGGCGCCCGAGACCGCCAGGCGGTGCCAGCCGTGCACCCGGGACGAGTCCAGCGGCAGGCCGGTCGTCATCTCGTCGCCGAGCACCAGCGCCCGCTGGGCCAGCCGTTCGAGCTCGGGCGGAGCGTCCATCCCGTGCACGGCGTAGTCCAACTGCTGCGACCGGATCATTCGCAGCCGATGCTCGAGGTTCCGGAACGAGTCACCGGGCCCGAGCACGTCGACCCGCGATGAGAGTTCGACCGGCCATGGCGCCCGTTCATGCAGGTGCAGCCACGGTTCGTGCCGCTCCGGGATCTCCAGTGGCTCCATCCGGCCGACCGTCAGTACCGCAACGTGACGTTCCTCGCCGGTCAGCCGGTTGACGAGTCGGGTGGTTGCGCCGTATGGGGATCGGAATCGTTCGATCTGCTCCGTGAGGGCCAACAGGTCTCCCCGCGACCACTCGCCGCGCGCGGAGCGGGATAGCACCGTCGGCGGCGAGAGACCGAGCGCGACTGACCGGTATATCAGCCACTCCAGTTCGGCCGCGGTCACCCGCCGTCCGCGCATTCCGAACGTCCCGAGAACCTCATCGAACTGCTCGACGGTGCGGGCGAGGCGAGTCCGCTCGGCGGTGCCGGATCCGCGTCGAACTATCGAGCCCATGCGCTCGGCGAAGCTGTCGACCAGGGTTCTCCGAGCGAATGCGATGCCCAGGAACGTCTGCCCTTCCGCCGGGTTCATGGAGTGCAGGTGACGCTGCGCGCCCACAAGATGATCGGCCCAGCTTGACGCGCCCGCCACGTCGGCGAGCGGCCGTGGTGTGCCCTGGTCCACCCCGCGGGCCCACTCGTCGGCGGCGAACGGAATCGACGTCCGCCGCAGATGCAACCGGTAACCGGCGAGGCCCGCATACTGCTCCGAGATGGCCACGAGGAGTGCCTCGCGGTCGGCATCGGGCCGGAATGCCCAGCGGACCTCGGGCAGCCAGTACCAGGCGGTGACCGCATGGCGGGTGAATGTGAGGTGCCCGGCGATCTCGCGAAGTGCCAGCTCGGCTACCGGGTCTGGATCCTGGTACGTCGGTCGGGGAGGGCGCGGCGGCGAGGTCCGCCGGGGTGGCGGTGACTGCCGGGGTGGAGGTGATGACTGCCGGGATGGAGATGGTCGGCGAGCCGAGGTTGACGGGCGGTTCATCGACTGGGCCTCCCCCGGGCCGCCCGGAAACAGACCGAGGAACGGCGAGTCCACATCGGTCTTCGCGCTCGGGTCGCCGGCCGGGCGGCGCTCGGTGGGCAGTTCGCGGAGCGGTGTCGGCGGCCGCAGCACTGCCGGCTTACCGTCCAGTGTGGAGTCGTAGTAGTCGGCGAACTCGGGATCGAGCGCTACGTCGAGCGCGCTCTCGCCCGTACCCTCGCGGCTCGCCCGCGTCACCGTATCTTCCCCCGGATCCTCACCCTCCGGGCGACCAGACGCGGTGTGCGCCGCTCATCTCCCGCGGACGCACGTGTGCCGCGCCAGTCGGTGAGCGCCATCCGGAGCACCGTTCGAGCGGGACGGTCGGGATCGACATGGCGCCAGATGAACGACGTCGTGACGATGGCGAGTGCGATTTCCCATGCCGGGATCGGATCGAGCTGACGCGTGAGGAGGTAGCGAATGAGCAGGAAGAGCAATAGCAGCGCCACGAAGAGGCCGTACTGGGCGTACGGCAGCTGAATCGGCAGGGTGTATCCGGGCGGCCCCAGGTAGACGAGCCGTGCCCGATAGATGTCGTCGTCTGTTCGCAGCCGCATGATCGCCCTATTCGAATATGAGCTCGATCAGACTTTCACCGAAGAGGAACAGCGCCCCGGCGCCCGCGATGAACGCCAGGCCGACCAGCGCGATCGCCGAGCTCGTGAGAACCTTTGACATCTCGCCCTTGCCGGCTCGGCTGAGGAAGATCACCCCGAGCACCGCGAGCAGGATCGGCGCGATCTTGGTCGCGATGAACTGGACAACGCCGTCCGTGTTGATAGTCGACGTCGGCTCGCCCGCTAACCAAGCGAGGGACGCGATGATCATTCGGGCCTCCACGAAGTTGGCAGCGACGTACAGAAATATTGCAGTACATGCCCATCGTCATGCCGGAAGTTTCACTCTGTGGACTCACTCCGAGAACTGACGCCGAACTCGGCTGAGTAACCTCAGCAAGGTGATCTGGGATGGCGCGGTGGGCCCCGTCGTGATGGGTGTGCTCAACGTGACCCCGGACAGCTTCTCCGACGGCGGCCGATATGCCGACCTGGACGCGGCGGTCGCACACGGTGTTGAGATGCGCCGCGACGGCGCCGATCTGGTTGACGTCGGCGGGGAGTCGACCCGGCCGGGTGCCTCGCGGATCGACGCGGCGACCGAGGCCCGAAGGGTGTTGCCGGTCATCCGTGAACTTGCCGCGGCCGGCGTACCCATGAGCATCGACACCACCCGCGCCGAGGTGGCGGCGGCGGCACTCGACGTCGGTGCTTCGGTGGTCAACGACGTCTCCGGTGGGCTCGCGGACCCGGCGATGGCCGCGCTGGTGGTGGACCGCGGCTGCCCGTGGGTTCTCATGCACTGGCGTGGACACGCACGCCAGATGCAGCAGCTGGCGACCTACGAGGACGTCGTCAAGGAGGTACGGGATGAGCTGCGCCAACGGGCGGATGCCGCGCTCGCCGCGGGCGTCGACGCCTCGAAGATCATCCTCGATCCGGGCCTCGGGTTCGCCAAGCGGCCGGAGCACAACTGGCGCCTCTCCGCGCACCTTGACGAGATCATCGACCTCGGCTTCCCGGTGCTCATCGGAGCGAGCCGCAAGTCCTACCTCGGCGCTCTGCTGGCCGGTCCCGATGGCGAGCCCCGACCGACCGACGGTCGCGAGGCGGCGACAATCGCCACGAGTGTGCTCGCGATCCAGGCCGGCGCCTGGGGGGTCCGCGTCCACGACGTGCTGGCGACGATGGACGCGCTCAGGGTGATGCGAGCCATTCGGGACAGCCGATGAGCCCCGCTCTGGACAGCATCCGGCTCACCGGCCTGCGGGCGCGTGGTCGCCACGGCGTCTATGAGTTCGAGCGGGCCGAGGGCCAGGAATTCGTCGTCGACGTGGTTCTCGAGCTCGATCTCGCTGCCGCGGCGGCCAGCGACGACGTGTCCGACACCGTCCACTACGGCGAGCTCGCGGAGCGGCTGGTCGGGATCATCGGCGGCGAGCCGGTGAACCTCATTGAGACGCTCGCGACCCGCCTCGCCGATGCCTGCCTCGCCGAGCCGAGGGTGGGCGGCGTGACCGTGACCGTGCACAAGCCGCAGGCCCCGATCTTCGGCGCCGAAAGCCCACACGCCGTCGCCGACGTCTCCGTCACCATTGAGCGTCCCATTGAGCGCCGATCATGATTTGGAGGTCATGATCGACGCGATTTCGCGACGCCAGCCTCATGATCGTGGAGATCTTGAGAGCTCGCGTCGAGCGCGTGGCCGGGAGGCGCAGTGACCAGGGCTGTGCTGGCGCTGGGGAGCAACCTTGGCGACAGGTACGAGCACTTGCGGACCGCCGCGGCCGGGCTCGGCGATGATCTGCTGGTTGTGTCCGGTGTCTACGAGACGCCGCCGTGGGGCGACGCTCATCAGCCGTCGTACCTCAACGCGGTGGCCCTCGTCGCCGACGATGTCCCGCCCAGGGAGTGGCTCGCCCGCGCTCAAGATCTGGAACGCGCGGCCGGCCGCGTCCGCGACCCGGCCCGGCCGTACGGACCGCGCACCCTTGACGTCGACGTCATCGCGGTCTGGGAGGACGACGGAATACCGATCACGAGTGATGATCCGGACCTGACGCTGCCGCATCCCCGCGCTTACCTTCGGGCCTTCGTCCTGCGGCCATGGCTCGACATTCAGCCGTACGGGCATCTTCCCGGCCACGGTTGGATCTACGACCTGGTACGCGATGAGCCCGTTGCCGCCGATCTAGCACTCGTGATCCCGAGGCCGGATCTTGACCTTGCGAAGGACCGCCGTGGATGAGCGACGGTGGCCACATTCCGGGCGAGACGTTCCCGGCAAAGTAGGCGACAGCACCTCGTCGGGTAACGTTTCGATCCGATGAACGCGGAACACGACGCGCACTCCAGAGGCGACCGGCCCGGCGGGCCGGTGCGTCCTGGGCTCAGGCCGACCAGACCCGCCACGCTCGTCGTTTCAGCACTGATTACCGCCGCGCTCGCATGGCTCGGGATCAGCCGGTTCTATGGGGACCTGCCCAACATCACCTGGTTGGCCGGGCTGACATTGGCCGGCCTGGCCGTTGTCGAGGGTATCGCGGCACGAAACACCCGAGCCCGCGTCGAGCAGCGCCCACGTAGCGGTGCGCTGAACCCACTGCTCGTCGCCCGATTCGCGGTGCTGGCCAAGGCGTCGTCACTCGCCGGGGCGATCTTCGCCGGCGCGTACGGAGGAGTCGCGGCGTGGGCCCTGGCCGAGCGCGGGCGGCTCAACGTCGCGGACGAGAATCTCGCCCCAGCAGTCGCCGGCCTCGTCGGTGCGCTCGCCCTGGTGGCCGCGGCGCTGTTGCTCGAGCGAGCGTGTCGGGTGCCGGAGCCGCCGGATGATCAAGATCATGACGTGAGTGGCGGCACCACGCCCCCACCACGTCGCTGACCTGCGCAAACGGCCGGGCGGCCGCACGCATGAGAGCGGGCTTTTCCTCCTCGCCGTAGGCGGGTACGGTGCGACGCGAAGTGATTGGGGCACACGACATGACGTTCGAGGACAGTCCGCAGTCGGGCGGAGCAAGCCCGCGATACCTGGGCGAGGGATTCCGCCTCGAGCCGACCTTCCGCGACCCCGCGAGCGGAACATCGGAGTACGGCCGCGAGCTTGCGAGCGGAACGACACGGTACAGCCGCGAGCCTGCGACCGGTTCGTTGTCGAGCGGATCGGCGCTGCCCGGCCGCGAGGCGATCACCCCATTTCAGCCACTCTCCGGAACGGCGGTCGACATGGTTGCGTCCGAACCAACAACTCTCCCCTTGAGCAGGCGAGCGTCCGGGCCGAATCTTGACTATGTCTTCGATGACCCCGCCGAGGGCGAGCCGGGCCGTGACCGGATGCTCGTCCACGGGCTCTGGGAGCTTCTCCTCGCGGTCGCCTTGGCGGGGGTGGGCTATCTGCTCTATCGGCAGAACTCGGGCGCATTCGGCGGCGACGCACTGCGTACCTTGCTCCTCAGCGCGTCAATCCTCGGCTTGTTGGCCGCCGGAAGTGCGGTCGCCCTCCGCGCCGCCGCGCCCAACCTGGCCGTGGGCGCGGTCGCGGCAGCGGCCGCGCTCTACTTTGGCCATAGCTCAGACGGTGGGTTGCTTCAGCCGCTCCTCGTGGTCATCGGGGCGTGCGTCGCCATCGGCGTCGTGCAAGGCCTGATCGTCGTTGGCCTTCACGTGCCCTCCTGGGCTGCGAGCATTGGCGTCGCGCTGGTGCTTCTGATCTGGTCTGATCGGCAGGCGGCGGTGACGCTGTTCGACGGGTACGGCCCGCTGCCTCATGCGTACTGGTGGTTCGGCGCCTTTTGTGCGGTGAGCGTCGGAGCAAGCATCGTCGGGCTCGTTCCGTCGATCCGTCGGACGATCGGAAGATTCCGGCCCGTGGCCGACCCGGCTCAGCGTCGCGGCACCGTTGCCGCGGTCATCGCCCTTGGTGCGACGGTGCTGTCGACAATTTTGGCGGGCATCAGTGGCGTCCTGGCCGTCTCTGTGACCGACGCCGCCGGTCCCTCGGCGGGCTTCGAGCTGACCGCCTTGGCCCTGGGAGCTGCCCTGCTCGGCGGCACTAGTGCCTTCGGTCGCCGCGGCGGCATCTTCGGCACCGTGTTCGCGGCCGGTCTGATCACCGTCGGCATCGCGTACGCCGAGACCACCGGACGCTCGTGGCACGAGGCCGCCTTCGCCGCGGTGGCTATCGGCCTGGGCCTGGGCGTTACTCGCCTCGTGGAGCTATTCGGTCGGCCCGACACCGGCGACGAGGATGACGATGACGACGACGAGGCCTGGGGCACCAAGGTCCGTTCGTCACCGGCGGCCGGCGGACTCTGGGCCTCCGACGACGCATGGGGGTCCGCCGACCAGCGCTAGTCACGGCGGCTAACGTTTGGACTGGACTCCGGGGGGTACTGATCAAGCATGTCCCCCGTCCTCACCCGCGCCCGCACCTCTACCGGAGCCGGCGTCATCGCGATCCTGTTTCTTGTCCTCGCGTTCGGCAATCAAGCCTATGTCGATTGGGCCGCCAAACACGCGCAGGGCGCCAACGCCTGGGAACTGCTGCTGCGGACCCTGGCGTGGCCAAAATGGTTCGTCACCTCGGGCGGCAACGCGTCACGCGATGTGATTGCCTTTGATATCCGCGCGCTTCTTCTCATCGTCTTCGTCGCCGCGATGCTCGGAATGGCGGGGGCGAACGTGGTCGGTGGTGCGGGTGCCTTTGGCCTCGGCTGGTTTTCCGTGATATTCGGTGCCGCCGCGGCCGCCCTGCTGACCGCGTTCATCACCACGGACGCGTCGCTTTACAACGCCCTGCAGGCGGCTGCGTCGGCCTCGATCTACGGTCTCTTCGTAGGCTGGATCGTCGGCATCATGACCGCTCTAACCAGACGCCCAGCGGCGGTCGAGCACTGAGCCGAAGGAGCATTTCTCCAGAGGCACGTCCGCCCTGCCGCGTGAAACGCCGGGGCGGGCGTTGCCCGCGCGGTCGACTGCCGACTTTCGTTGGCACGGGATCCTCGGTAGCCTCGCACCCATGCCGGCCTCGCGTAACCAGGACGTCCGGCGCGGGAAGCTGCTGCAAGGGTTGTTCTGGGGTGGCGTCGGACTTGCGTCCCTCGCGATCCTCATCCTCCTCTTTGGTCAGGGCACCGGGGCGCTGCGCGTCGCGGTGATCATCAGCGTGCTCACGATTGTGATGCTCGCCATCTCCGTCGTGCTGAGACCCGGCGTAGAGCTGGTGCGGGTCGACATCGAAGAGCGGGTGCTCAACGAGGTCGACCGTGTGCGGGCGCGGGCCCGGGAAGAGGTCACCACGGCCGCCCGCAATACTCACCGGGTCCTCAGCGACAAGATCCATGTGCTGACTGAGACGATCGAAACGCTCCGTGGGCAGATCGTCGAGTTGCAGGCCGGCGCCGCGTTGGGACATTCCTCGCCGGCGGTCAGTCAGCATGGCGGTCAACCGGCCGGGCCCGGCGTCGTACGACGAACCGAGACCGTGCACGTCACTCGCCGCACCACGACAGTTGACGCTGATGATGACGCCCGCGGCACCGTCTATGGGTCCCGGGCCGCCGGATCGCGATCGGCCATGGAGGGCGAGTGGCGGGAGCACCATGATGATCCTCGAGGCCATCCCGCGGACGGCGACTACGGCGAATCCGATTGGGAGGCGACGTTCCGGTCGCTGAGCAGTAAGCAGTCCGCCGTGCCAGCGCTGCCGCCGGCTCGCGGCGAGCGACCCGACCGCTACATCGATGATCGTGACGATTACGACCGCGATCGGGTTCGGTCGCGGGACCGTGATCGCGAGTACGAGCGCGAACGGGGATACGACCGGGACCGAGGGTACGACCGGGACCGCGGGTACGACCGGGACCGAGGGTACGACCGGGACCGAGGCTATGACCGGGACCGGGATCGGGAGTATGAGCGTGATCGCGGGTACGACCGCGAGCGCGGACACGAGCGTGGCCGCGACCGTGCGTACGACCGTGATCGGGAGTATGAGCGGGACCGCGACCGGGAAGGCGACCGCGGTTACGACCGGGACCGGAGCGACGGTTCATACGCCCCGCGCCCGCGCCCGGGCCATCCGTCCGAGTACGACCGCTAACCGCGGCGAGTCACTTGTCGACGTCGCCGACGACGAAGAACATCGAGCCCAGAATCGCGATGAGATCCGGCACGAGGCAGCCGGGCAGCAGCGTCGCCAACGCCTGCACGTTCGAGTACGACGCGGTGCGCAGCTTCATCCGCCACGGCGTCTTCTCCCCGCGCGAGACGAGGTAGTAGCCGTTCACGCCGAGCGGATTCTCGGTCCAGGCATAGGTATGACCCTCAGGTGCCTTGACGACCTTCGGCAGCCGGACATTGACGGCGCCGGTGAGTTGATCGACCCGTGCCAGGCACTCCTCCGCGAGGTCCAGCGACACATAGACCTGATCGAGCAGAACCTCGAAGCGCGAGTGGCAGTCGCCGGCGGAGCGAGTGACCACCGGAACTGAGAGTTCCCCGTAGGCGAGGTACGGCTCGTCCCGGCGCAGGTCGAAGTCGAGGCCGCTGGCCCGGGCGACCGGCCCCGAGGCGCCATACGCGGCGGCGGCATCGGCAGGGAGCACACCAACACCCACGGTTCGGGCGAGGAAGATGTCGTTGCGACGGATGAGGTTATCCAGGTCGGGCAGGCGCCGACGGACCTCGCCGATCGCGGCCCGGGCGCGCCGGGTCCAGCCAGCTGGCACCTCCTCCTTGAGGCCACCGACCCGGTTGAACATGTAGTGCATCCGACCGCCGGAAGCCTCCTCCATCACCGCCTGCAGCGTCTCCCGCTCGCGGAACGCGTAGAAGATTGGCGTGATCGCGCCGATCTCGAGCGGGTAGGAGCCGAGAAACATCAGGTGGTTGAGCACGCGGTTGAGTTCGGCCAGCGCCGTGCGCAGCCAGACCGCCCGCTCGGGCACCTCCATCCCCATGAGCCGCTCGACCGCAAGGGCCACACCCAGCTCATTGGCGAAGGCGGAGAGCCAGTCGTGCCGGTTGGCCAGGACGATGATCTGGCGGTAGTCGCGCACCTCGAAGAGCTTCTCGGCCCCCCGGTGCATGTACCCGATGATCGGCTCAGCCGAGCGGACGCGCTCGCCGTCGAGGACGAGTTTGAGGCGAAGCACCCCGTGGGTCGACGGGTGCTGCGGGCCGATGTTGAGAACCATGTCCGCGGTGTCGAGGCCGGTGCCGGTGCCGACGGTGACCTCGGTCAAGGTCGCACCGGCGGGGCCGGGCGCGTCCTGCCCAGTGCTCATGTCGCTCATCGTGCCACCCGGACCGGTTTGCTGTGGTACGGGCATACGCAAGATCATCGCGGGTGTTCATGAGTCGTCCGCTCCCGCGCGCTGCGACCGGGCAAGTGTTGGACATTTGCGGGTGATCGGGCAACCAACCGGGCAGAGCAGCGAGCTACGGCCGAAGGCCGGTGGGCAGCGCCTCGGCCGCGATTCCGACCGGCTGCACGATCCAGTAGTGCCCGCCGAGACCCTGGATGTCCATCAACTCGGCCGCCTGCGTGGCCGCCGACAGCGCCCGAACATATTCGGCAGGATCCCGAGTGGCGAGGGACAGGGGCGGGCGTACGGCGTCGAGTCCAAGCGCGCCGAGCGCTTCTCGCTGCGTGGTGAGGACTGCCCGTTGCCCGGCGACGGACTCGCCCGCCGCGCAGACCGCATCCATCGCGACGTGCGCGGTGATATCACGCGATCCGTCCGGGATCGCGGCGGCGCCGCGGCCGCCGTAGAAGCCGGCAAGAGTGCCGGCGGGCGGCCGGGCGTGCCACATGTGTCCATAGTCGACCGTCATAGCCACGCCCCGCGAGAGGACGGCGACCGCGCTCGCCCATGCGTCGTCACGCGGAAGGCCCAGTTCGATCCGTACACCCTCGTCCCACGGGACCTCGGCCCACCACTGGGCGGCCCAATCGGCATCGGTCGCGGTCAACTCTCCGCCGGGCACTTCCTCGCCGGACGCCGGCTCCACGAGCAGGTAGTGCAGATTGCCCAATTCGTCGGCCGCGGCGATGTTCAGCGGAACGTTGTCCAGCCACTCTGTGGCGAGCACCACACCGCCGACCGTCCGGGGCGGAGGGAGCTGCGGATACCAGCCGATGTAGCCGGGCAGGTCCGCCGGGCGCGGCGCGAGCTCGACGGCGCTCAGGCGCAGCCGTTGGGCAAGGTACGTCGGTGCCAGGACGGCGAGGCGACGAAGCAGGTGACCGCCACCTGCTCCGACGTCCAGCACATCGAGCGGATCCGGGCGCCCCAGAGCCTCGTCGGCGGCTACGACGATGCGCAGTAAGGCGGTGGCGAAGAGGGGGGACGCGTGGGCGCTCGTACGGAAATGCCCTCCGCGGCCACCAGGCCCGTTCGCGCGACTGAAGAAGCCGTCATCCCCGTACAGCGCATCCGCCATGGCGTCTCGCCACGCCAAAGCCTCCCCCACGGGGTCTCCCTTCCAGCCACGTCCGATCACGATGGTACGAGCGGCGTGAAACTTCCCACATCGTGGTTACGGCGGGCCGGCCGTGGTCACATACTTGCTAACGACCGGTACCCCCACTCGAGGACTGGATCGACACATGAGTTCACGCGCCCGGCCCGCCGTACGGCCGAACAGACGACTGAGGGTCGGCATTATCGGTGCCGGTCGGGTCGGGGCCGTTCTCGGCGCCGCGTTGACGCGAGCGGGCCACCGGGTGATCGCCGCGTCCGGCGTCTCGAACGAGAGCACCACACGCATCGCGCGGTTGCTGCCCGGTGCGCGCCTACGTCCGGCCGACAAGGTTCCGGTGGGCGCGGATCTTCTGATCATCGCAGTGCCCGATGATGCCTTGGCCGGCCTCGTAGTCGGCCTCGTCGAGGCCGGCTCGATCGCGAGCGGCCATATCGTCGCGCACACCTCGGGGGCCCACGGCATCGGTGTGCTCGGGCCGGCCGTCGCGGCTGGCGCCCACCCGATGGCCCTGCACCCGGCGATGACCTTCAGCGGCCACCCGGAGGATCTCGACCGCTTGGCCGCTGGCATCTCGTTCGGCGTCACCGCCCCGGCCGAACTCCGGCCGATCGCGACGAGGCTGGTGGCCGATCTCGGTGGCGCCGTGGAGTGGATCGCGGAGGATGACCGCCCGCTCTACCACGCCGCGCTGGTCCACGGCGCAAATCACCTGGTCACCCTCGTCAACGAGGCAATGGATCACCTGCGCGACGCCGGCGTCCACCGCCCCGAGCGGGTGCTCGAGCCACTGCTGCGTGCCGCGCTGCAGAACACGTTCAGCCACGGCGACGCCGCTCTCACCGGCCCGGTTGCCCGTGGCGACGCCGGGACGATCGCGAAGCACCTGGCGACGTTGCGGGCGACCGCCCCGGACTCGGTGCCGGTCTACCTCGCGCTCGCTCGCCGCACTGCGGATCGGGCGATCGCCACGGGACGCCTGCGACCGCTCGACGCGGGACCGATGCTTGGCGTCCTAGCACCTGAGCAGACGGCACCTGAGCAGACGGCACCTGAGCAGATGGCTCCCGAGCAGACGGCACCTGAGCAGACGGCACCCGAGGATGAGCCGGCCGAGGTGTCCGCTTGAGCGAGGCGCGGTCGGTCAGGCTCATCGAGACGCGGGGAGACCTGGCCGACGCCCGAGCGAAGATGAGCGGGCGGGTCGCCGTAGTCATGACGATGGGCGCCCTGCACGACGGCCACGCGGCGCTGCTCCGGGCGGCGCGGTCCGCCGCCGACTACCTGCTCGCAACGATCTTCGTCAATCCGCTGCAGTTCGCGCCGGGCGAGGACTTCACCCGCTACCCGCGCACGATCGACGCCGATCTGGCGGTGCTCGGGGTTGAGGGAGCGGACGCGGTCTTCGTACCGGATCGGGATGAGATCTATTCGCGCGGTGAGCCTCGGGTGCAAGTGGATCCCGGGCCGCTGGGCGCCGTCCTCGAGGGTGCGCATCGACCCGGACACTTCACGGGCGTCCTGACCGTTGTGCTCAAGTTGCTCAACCTGACTCGACCCGACGCGTCGTTCTTCGGCGAGAAGGATTACCAGCAACTCACGCTTATCCGGGCGATGGTCGATGATCTGGATCTACCGGTCGAGATCGTCGGCGTACCCACGACGCGCGACGCGGACGGTCTCGCGTTGTCGAGCCGCAATCGGTTCCTGTCGCTGAGCGAGCGGCGATCGGCGGTCGCCCTGTCTCGTGCGCTGCGGGCCGGCGTGTCAGCCGCCGAGACGGGCCGGCCCGCCGACGAGATCCTCGCGGTGGCGAGAGACGACATCGCGCGTACGCCCGGCGTCGTCACCGACTACCTGGAGCTCACTGACCCGTGGCTCGGTCAAGCGCCGGACCGGGGGCCGGCCAGGCTCCTGGTCGCCGCGAGGGTCGGCGGCACCCGACTGATCGACAACATGCCGCTCGAGCTCGGCTGAGAACGTGGGTGGTCCCGCGGCGGGACCACCCACCCCGCCGACCTGCCGTATGCTCGCGCTCCTGGCGACGGAGGGACGGGTATGCGACGGGGTTTGGGCGCGGCATTGGTCGCTGCCGCGGCGGCAACGGTCGTGGCCGCAACCGGTTGCAACAGTGGGCCGACGGTGGGTGACGGCGTGCTCGGTCTGGACTGGGCCGTGATGCCCAAACCAGTGGTTGCGACCCCTGCGGCAGACGTCTGCTACCCGGGAGCCGCAAAGCTCGTCGACTGGGATCTCCCCGTGTTCGGCTCCACATCGCTGCCCTGCACGCAGGAGCATGAGAGCGAGACCTACTACGTCGGCACGCTCTCCGCCGATGATTCAATCGATCGGCCCGAGGTCGGGGACAAGCTGTTCCGCGAGGCGTACCAGACCTGCGCAAAGGAGGCGAATACGTTCCTCGGCGGGGACTTCCACACCGCTCGGGTCGCGATCGTCCCCGTTCTACCGAGTGAGCGGCAGTGGCGCGGCGAGGCCCGGTGGTACCGCTGCGAGATCCTCGAGACCAAGGACGCGTGGGCGACCATCGCCACTCGGAAGTCGAGCCTTAGAGACGGTTTGAGAGGCACCCGTCCGGCCGCCATCACCTGCGCCAACGACAACTTCGGGGCGAAGAACTCATCCGGCAACAACGTCGTGTACGTGGCGTGCTCGGTCGCGCACACCATCGAACTGACCGGGATCTACACCCCGCCGGACGGCCCCTACCCGGGATTCGAGAAGGCCGTCGACAAGGCGCTAGATGGCTGTTACGTCATCGGCGCCAAGTACCTCGGCCTGACCAAGTCGGGGCTGGACAACCGGGGCGGGATCCGGTGGATCGCGTGGCAACAGGACGAAGCGTACTGGTCGGTCGGCGACCGCGGCACGCGCTGCTATATGGGCCCCTACCCGACGAAGAAGATCAAGGGGTCGATCAAGGGTAAACGCCCTCCGCTCTGACCACGTCGAACCCCGCCTATCCGTCCCGCTGCCACATGCCGAACACTTGCTGAATGCGTCTGCGTCCCTCGCCGCCCCTGCCGCCTCTGCCGAGACGGCTCGCGGGTCCTGATCCCGGGTGGGCGGAGACGACCGACGTCGTGATTGTCGGGTCTGGCATCGCCGGCCTCACCTGCGCGCTGCACCTGCGCGAGGCCGGAATGCACGTGACGGTGGTCACAAAGGTCAACATCGACGACGGCTCGACCCGCTGGGCCCAGGGCGGCATCGCCGCGGTGCTCGATCCGATCGACACACCAGCGGCCCACGCTGCCGACACCGTCACGGCCGGCGCGGGGCTGTGTGACAGGGCCGCCGTCGACGTGTTGGTCGCCGAGGGTCCGGCCCGGGTCCGCGAGCTGATCAGGTGGGGCACACAATTCGACCGGAACCCGGACGGGTCGCTGATGCTCACCCGCGAGGGCGGGCACCACGCCAACCGGATCGTGCACGCGGGCGGCGACGCGACCGGGGCCGAGGTGCCGCGCGCGCTGCACGAGGCCGTTCGCCGCGACCCGTGGATCCGCCTCGTGGAGCACGCACTCGTCCTGGATCTGCTCCGCGACGGAACGGGCCGGGCCTGTGGCGTGACGCTGCACGTGCTCGGCGAGGGCTCCGACGATGGCGTCGGCGCGGTCCTCGCACGGGCGGTGGTGCTCGCGACCGGTGGCATGGGCCAGGTCTTCGCGTCAACGACCAACCCCGTGGTCTCGACCGGCGACGGCGTCGCGCTCGCGCTGCGGGCTGGTGCGGTGGTCACCGACACCGAGTTCGTCCAGTTCCATCCGACCGCGCTCCATCTCAGGACCAACGGTGCCCGGTCCGTCCAGCAGCCGCTCGTCAGCGAGGCGCTACGCGGAGAGGGCGCTCTCCTGGTCGACGGCGACGGAAAGCGCTTCATGCTCGGTCAGCACGACCTCGCCGAGCTCGCGCCGCGAGATGTTGTGGCGAAGGGGATCCACCGGGTGATGCTCGCGTCCGGCGCCGACCACGTCTACCTCGATGCCCGGCACATGCCGGACGTCGAGACTCGCTTCCCAACCATCACCGCGAGTTGCCGTGCGACCGGCGTCGACCCGGTCACCGACCTCATCCCGGTAGCTCCGGCGGCACACTATGCAAGCGGCGGCGTCCGAACGGATCTGAGCGGACGCACGTCAATCGCGGGTCTGTACGCGTGCGGCGAGACCGCATGCACTGGCGTCCACGGCGCGAACCGGCTCGCGTCGAACTCGCTGCTCGAGGGTCTCGTTTTCGCCCGCCGCATCGCCGAGCACATCGCGACCGGGCTCCCCCCGCAGGCGGAGCCGGACGTCGTCGACGGCGGCGGTTGGGTCGTCGCGGAGACGGTCCGCGAACCACTGCAGCGGGCAATGTCACAGGGGGCGGGTGTCCTACGTACCAGGGAATCGCTCTCCATCACCGCGGACACGATCGTCGCCCTCGGCGCCGAACGCGCGTCGCCGAGGACAACGACATGGGAGGCGACGAACCTGGTGACCGTGGCCGCCGCCCTCGTCGGCGCGGCAACGCTGCGTGAGGAGACCCGCGGTTGTCACTGGCGAGAGGACTTCCCGGACGCCGACCCGGAATGGGTTGGCCATCTGCATGCCGGGATCGAGCCGGACGGCTCGCTGGTCCAGGCCTGGGAGCGCGGTTGAACCACCTCAGCGAGTCCACTGTGGAGGGCCTTGAGCGGGTCGGGCTCGATCCCGCCGCCGTGGCGCGGGTCGTCGCGGCAGCGCTCGAAGAGGATCTTGGCGGTCCGAACGGCGCGGACATCACGTCCGTCGCGACGATACCGCCGGACCAGGTCGACGTCGCCGAACTCGTCGCTCGCGCGGGCGGAATCGTGGCCGGGCTGCCGGTAGCGGCTGCGGTCTTCGACTGGGCCGCGGGAGGCGACCTTGCGTTCGAGGCCGTGGCGGATGACGGCGATCGCGTCCGTCGCGGCACCGTCGTGGCCACGGTCTCGGGCCCGACTCGCGGCATCCTCGCCGCCGAGCGCTCCGCGCTCAACCTGCTCTGCCGGATGTCTGGCGTCGCAACGCACGCGAGGGCGTGGGCCGACGCCTTGGCGGGTACGGGTGCCGTTGTGCTCGACACCCGCAAGACGACGCCCGGGCTGCGGGTCTTGGAAAAGTACGCCGTGCGGGCCGGCGGCGGTACCAACAAGCGAATGGGCCTATACGACGTTGCCATGATCAAGGACAACCATAAGGTTGCCGCCGGCGGGCTCGCCGAGGCGTACCGGCGGGTGCGGGAGGCATTCCCCGAGGCGCCCGTCCAAGTGGAGGTCACCACGGTCGCCGAGGCAGTGGAGGCGGTGGACGCCGGAGCAACGTTCCTGCTGTGCGACAACATGTCGCCGGCCATGCTGCGCAGTGTCGTCGCCGCGGTAGGCGGGCGGGCCGAACTGGAGGCGACCGGCGGCCTGACCCTCGAGGTTGCTGCCGAATACGCGGCGACCGGCGTTGATTACCTGTCGGTTGGTGCGTTGACCCATTCCTCGCCGATCCTCGATGTCGCGCTGGACCTGCGACCTCGCGACTAGACTTCGCCTCGCGGGTAGAAGGGGGCAGTCGTGCTGCTCTGCATCGACATCGGGAACACCAATACCGTCCTCGCGACCTTCGACGGTGAAAAGCTTGTGCACAACTGGCGCGTCAAGACCGACGCTCGCTCGACAGCGGACGAACTTGGACTGATGTTCCGAGGTCTCCTGGCCGGCGATTCCGTCGGGCTTACCGGGGTCGCTGCGTGCTCGACCGTTCCGGCCGCCCTGCGGTCGCTGCGGGCGATGCTCGAACGGTACTTTCCCTCCGTGCCCAGCGTGATTGTCGAGCCCGGCGTCAAGACGGGCGTGCAGCTGGCCATCGACAATCCCAAGGAGGTTGGCGCCGACCGCGTCGTGAACACGCTTGCCGCCTTCACTCTCTACGGTGGACCGTCCATAGTGGTCGACTTTGGCACGACGACCAACTTCGACGTGATTAGTAGCCGAGGCGAGTTCCTGGGTGGCGCGTTCGCCCCCGGCATCGAGATCTCGTTCGACGCGCTGGCGGCGCGGGCTGCCCAGCTTCGCAAGGTCGAGGCGACACGTCCTCGGTCGGTCATCGGAAAGAACACGGTGGAGTGCCTGCAGTCGGGCATGTACTTCGGTTTCGCCGGCCAGGTCGACCGGATCGTCGAGCGCATGGTCGAGGAGCTGGGCGAGGTACGTGCGGTCATCGCGACCGGCGGGCTGGCCCCCGTGGTCATTGGCGAGTGTCGGACGATCACCCATCACGATCCGATGATTACCTTGATCGGGCTTCGGATGGTGTTCGAGAAGAACGCCTGATTGTCAAGGTTGTCCACAGGCGAGATAGTTATCCACAGACGAATCGAGCCGGGTCACCGAAGCCGGTGGCTGCGTTTAGGGTCGGTCGCATGCGTCCCGACATGCGCGCCGAACTGGAGTCGATGCTCGCCGATTTCGAGGCGGTGTCGGCTCGTCTGACCCAGCTCAAGTCGGAGACCGCGGCGATGACCGGGTCGGCGCAATCATCCGACGGCAGCGTGTCCGTCACCGTTGGAGACGGCGGTGCCCTGACGCGGCTGACGATCGATCCCTCCGTCTCGGAGCGGCCGGATCTCAAGGTCCTCGCCGCTCGAATCATTGAAACCGCGCGACGCGCCTCCGCGCAGCGCGGTGAGCAGGTACTAGCGCACATCTGTGATGCCATGGCTGGACGGTGGCACGACCTGCAGCCGCCCGACGCCGGTGTCGACGCGAGTCAGCCGCGGGGCGGGTCATGACGGCGGAGGTGCTGCGCGTGGACACGGCCGCGCTGAGACAGGCTGGGCCAGCCATGCGCGTCCTGTCCACGTCGGTCGGCGCGACGCTGCGACGGCTGTCCTCGGCCCTGGCCGTCGAGGGGACGTGCTGGGGCACCGATGAGATGGGAGCCGCGTTCGATCGTGAGTACTCCGCCGCGGCCCACGACGTCTGGGCCGCGTTCACGGTGCTGGGCGACCATGTGCGCGGCGCCGGCAATACCCTGCTCGCCATCGCCGATGACCTGGATGCGAGCGACGGCCGAGCGCAGACGAGGCTTGGATAGGTCGCCCAGATGAACCCGGCGTACGTCCTCGAGGCGATGGGTGACGGCCCGCCCTACTTCGCGGCCGAGGTGCCGAGGCTGTCCGATCCGGAGCTGCGCAGCCGTGTCGTCGGCTATCTCGCGGCCGCTCCGGTGCCGACGCCCGGCTGGCGGACCGACGGTTCCTGGGCGTGGCCCGAGTCTCTGGTCGATGACGTCCGATCCCGTGGCGTCGGACCAAGGCGGGAGTTCCTCGACGACATCGCCGTGCGCGACTTCGTGCCGCCAGCGGCGCTCCCACCAAGCGCGATTGAGCAGGCGGTGGCTTTGGCGGGTGACGCTCCCGAGTTTGCCGTTCCTTCAGCGTTCGTGAGCTACCTGGCCGGCGCCGTCGGCCGCGGTCGGCCCGCCACGTGGTTGATTCGGATTGCCCGCGAACCGGGCGGAGTCACGGTCGAGTCCGACCTGGGCCCCGACGGTTGGGAACGGGGCGAGTTCGCACTCGAATCTCGGCCGTCGCCGATGCGACTCGAGGAGATCTCAACTCGCGCGGCGGCGGACCTGGCGGATCAGATCGGCTCGGGGTGGCACGAGCGCCTCGCCGGCAACGCTCGCGAGACCGACATCCCCCCCGGCTCGCCGCGGCTCGCCCGTGTCTTCGACGGTCAAAGTCCGTCGGGCACACCGTGGTTCTCGCCGAACCGCCTGCGAATCCTCGAGAGTTACCGACGCGAGCGCCTGGCCACCTACCTCACGGAGGGTCGACTTGTCATCCGGGCAACCGCTCGGATGGCGGATCCGCTGCGACACCAAGGCGATCGCGTGGTCCCCCTGAACTACCGCACCGACGGTATCTGGGTATGGCAGGAGTCGCTCGCCTACTACGTCCGGGCCCTGGGCGTCGCACCGGAGTTGGACCTCCTCTGTCACATTGAGGAAGCCGGATTCCGGCTTCCGAGCGCAGTGCCGGATCATCTCGTGTCGCTCGCCACCAACGTGGTGCGAAATGGGGCACGACCGGCGCGGCGACAACCGCCGACCTACTACCGGGACCAAACGTCCGGTCGGCTTGTTCGTGCGTCGGGCGGGGATGTGTTACGGGCCGAGACGCTTTCTCCCAATCTGCGGTGGCGGCGCGCCGACGACCTGTGGCGCGACTCTCTTCAGTCGCGGCGCGCGTTTCGCGAAATCACCGAGGCCGAGGCGGTCCAGCTCGTGGACGACCGCTGGGCCGCGTCGAAGGGCTGATCGGTCTACTCGACCGCTGACGGGGAGGATCGCGTTGGCCATCAGATTGCCGTTGGAGCTTGAGGAACTTAACTTCATCGTTGGCGCCGATTTTCCGGCGGCTGATGAGGACGCTCTGTGGCGCTGCGGGCTGGCGTGGGCAAGCGCGGCCTGCGAACTGAGGCGGCTCGAACCCGAGGCGATCGCGCTCGGCCGACCGGTCGTCGAGGCACTGAGCGTCGAGGCACTGAGCGTCGAAGTACAGAGCGTCGAAGTACAGAGCGTCGAGGCACCGCGCGGCGAAGTCAGCATCGCCTTCGCCGACATGTGGCGGCGCGTCGCGGGCGACGCCGACGGGTTCATCAACCAGCTGGCCACGGCGTGCGAGCGACTCGCCGAGGCGTGTAACCGGACCGCGCAGGAGGTTGAGTACGCAAAGATCCAATACATCGGCGCGCTGATCGTCCTTGGCGTCACGATCGCCTCGCTCCTGGCGATGGTATGGGCGGGCGGCATCTCCGCCGGGGGAATTCCAATCGCGATCGCGGCGGCGAATGTCACGATTCGCGTCGTCCTGGTGCGGCTCCTTACCGCGGTCGCGTTCGGTGCCGGCCTGAACGTCGCCCTCGACGGCCTCGCCCAGGCAATCCAGCTCAGCAACCGTCACCGGGAGACGTGGGACTGGACCAAGACCCGGCGAGCGGCCGAGGATGGCGCGGTCTTCGGCGTGGCCGGCGCCGGGGTCTTCCTCGCCGGTGGCCGTCTGGCCCCTGGACTTATCGGATCGCCATCGGGCCTCCTGAGCGCGACGGGCGTCACGGGTGCCGTCGGCGGCATAGCGGCCCCTCTCGCGCACGGCGAGATGCCGACCGGCCGAGACTTCCTGATGGCGGTCTCGTCTGGGCTCGTCGGCGGCTTAGGCCCCGACCTGGCGCGCCGCCCCGCCGTTGCGGATAGCCGTGTGCCGGCTCCAGATCTCTCCCGGCTGACCACCCTGGACCCTGGATTGCCGAGCAGCGGTGTCGATGGCGATCCGCGCACGCCGCAGTCCGCGCCGAAGCCCGCGTCGGTCGACGCGATGCCCCCCCGGCCCAGGGTGGAGGAGGTCACCCGGGCGTCGGAGGATCGGCTGTCCACTGTAGATCTGTTGGCCGGCGACACCGGACGCCGGGCGAGCCCGCCTGACGGAGGCGCGGGCCGCGCACCGGCCGACCCCGCCGCGGCGCGGCTGGATCGCGCCACCCGGGAGAGCGCAGCTGCCGATCTCGCCGCGCTCGGTGCGCCCCGAGGAGACGCTTGGATCGCGCCCGGTTACGGCACGGACGTCGCGCCCGCCACGTCTGGTGTCACCTCGGCCACTTTCACTCCGGCTGCGGTCACGTCGGCCCCTTTCACGTCGGCCCCTTTCACGTCGGCCTCTTTCACCCCGGCCGCGGTCACGTCGGCCTCTTACACCTCGGCCGCGGTCACCTCGTCCGCGGTCACGACACCCGCGGCGCCGATTCATCCGGGTGACTCCGCCGATGTACGCGCCGCGGCGGCGGCCGCGACCTTGGCGGGTGCGCAATCACCGTCGCGGGCTACGTCGGGCCCGATCATCGGCTCCGGTCCGCTCGGTGCCGTTCGACCCGAGACGCCGACGCAGCCGCCGTCCGGGACCGGGCCCGACTCTCCGATGTCAGACGAGCCGTCGCAGCCCACGTGGGAGCTGACCGAGGCGGAGGCCGTCGAACTGGTGCGATCGAACGTCTTCGAGACGGAAGCCGGACTGGCGTTCTATCCAGTCGGCGACGAGATCCGCGACTTCGCGCGGGCAGTGAATCCGGCGCCTGGATACGTCACGCTGGACCTGCACGGCTCGCCCACCGGGTTCCTCATTGACGATTACATGATCAGCCCCGAACAGTTCTCGGCTGGACTGCGGGCGCTGTGCGACTCAGGGCTGTTGCGTCTCCCCGCCGGCGGAGGGATCAAGTTGCTGTCGTGTGATACCGCCGTCGGCGGCTCCACATCGCCGGCCGCCGTGCTCGCCCGCGAGCTCGGTGTGGAGGTCGTTGCCCCCGATCAACCGGTCTGGACCACAATGGACGGCGAGGAGATCGTCGCGTCGCCCGTCCTGCTCGACGGGAATCTGATGCCGGCCGATCCGCCGGATGGCGATTGGCATAGGTTCTCGCCGGCCGGAGAGGACATTTCGCTCGGCGCCGACCGAGGTAGTGGCGGGCTGCCGCGAGGGCCCGACCCGCTGCCCGACGTCGTCAGTCGAAGGGGCCTGGATCCGGGCCACATCATCGGCCGGGATCCAATCGAGATAATGGCGGAGATTCCAAGCGATTGGACCAGAGTGCCGAGTCGGAGTGGTGGAGGAGTGGTGTTCCGGGATCCCGACTGCCCCGGCCGGCAGATCCGGATCATGCCTGGATACACCGTCGGCAACAGACCCGATCCCGTGACGCACGGCCCGTACGCGACGATCTCGCAGGACGGGATGACCGTGAAGGTTCCGCTGTTCGGCAACCCCACGCTGGATGGATCCGATGGATGACGGGGCTGTAACGACCTGGCTCGCCGCTGAGGCGGAAGACCGCTTCGAGGATGGACCAGTTGGGCTCTACGAACTGCTGTGGTGGCTGAACGGTTCGCAGTTCGAATTGAGTGCCGCCCACGCCCGCGCGATCGCGCACCGGTTCGCCGCGAATTGGGTCGCTACCGGCGTCGCCGAACTGCGCGTCATCCGCTGGCCGTCGTACGACCTTGTGCCCGGGCACCTGCCTATGTCCGTCCTTGACCTCGATGACTCGTGGCGGGAGGGCAGCGAGTTCGTCGCACTCGTCCCCACCGGCGAGTTAGTGGCGTGACGCCCGGAAGACCACCGTCACGTATGGCAGATCGAAGGACGTACGACCGGCGAGATCCGGGTGTGCCTCGGCGAGCTCGCGTACTTCCGCCTCGAGCGCCGCCTGACGGGTACCCGACGCGGTGAGGTAATACGAGCGGCTCTTGAGCAGAGCGACCAGGGAATCCGGCGTGTGGTTTACCGAATGCCGGAACTGAGCGAAGTCGACGGGCCCGAATCGATCCCCATAGGACGGAGACGTCTCCCTGGCCGTATCGGCGCCGGAACCGTCGGGGCCACGGTCGCCCTCGACGATGCGTGAGTACTCACGCACCCACTCGCTGGCGTCGTCGCGATCGTTCCAGATGGCGGCGAAGACGCCCCCTGGCCTGATGACGCGGGCGAGCTCCGCGTGTGTCCGGTCGCGGTCAAACCAGTGGTAGGCCTGGGCGGCGATCGCGGCATCGACGCTCGATTCGCCCAACGGAAGTCCCTCTGAGCTGCCCGCGAGCGCTACCGCGTCGGGAACGGTCGCTGCGAGATGTCGACGCATCTTGTCGTCCGGCTCAACCGCGATCACGTCGTGGCCGCGCGTGGTGAGCAGGCGCGTCATGATGCCGGTTCCGGCGCCGACATCGACCACAGTGAAGTGGCCCGAGCCGAGCGGCGACAGCGCCCAGTCGATCGCCTCACCCGGGTAGGTCGGCCGAACGCGGTCGTACAACTCGGCCGCCTGCCCGAACGACCCGGCCCGCTGGTCGCGGCGACCGGGCTCCATCCAGTCCTGGATACTCACAAAGAAACCGTACGTCCGTCTTGCTAGGGCGTCAATCGGCAGCCTCGATAAAGCCGAGAGCCGGCGATCGACGTTCAGTAGGCTCCGGTTACGAATTCCCACCGACGCAGAGGAAGCCACCAACGTGCCCGAACAGCCAGCGACCGCCGCGACCGACGAAGATCTGCCGGAGCAGATGCGGGTACGGCGGGACAAGCGGGAGCGGCTGCTCGCCGAGGGTTTCGATGCCTACCCCGTCGCGGTCAACCGGACACACTCCCTCGCCGAGTTGCGGGCGCGCTTCGGCGACCTGCCAACCGATAGGGCGACAGGGGAGCAGGTTGCCGTGACCGGGCGCGTCCTTTTCGTGCGCAACACCGGCAAGCTCTGCTTCGCGACGCTTCGCGAGGGGGATGGCACGGAAATGCAGGTGATGCTCTCGCTGGACCGCGTTGGTCCGGAGGCGCTCGGGGCATGGAAGCGCCTCGTCGACCTGGGCGACATCGTGGCGGTTGAGGGCGAGGTGATCACCAGCAAGCGCGGCGAGTTGTCTGTGCTCGCACAGCGCTGGGCCATGGCGGCCAAGGCGCTGCGCCCGTTGCCGGTGGCACACAAGCCAATGTCGGACGAGGCGCGCGTCCGGCAGCGGTACGTCGACCTGATCATGCGGCCGCAATCCAGGGAGACCGTCCATACTCGCGCGACCGTCGTTCGCTCGTTGCGTGACTCATTTCACCGGCGCGGGTTCCACGAAGTCGAGACACCGATGTTGCAACTACTGCATGGCGGTGCCGCCGCCCGACCCTTCGTCACCCACTCCAACGCGTTGGACACGGATCTTTACCTCCGGATCGCGCCCGAGCTGTACCTCAAGCGCTGCGTTGTCGGCGGCATCGAGCGAGTCTTCGAGATCAACCGCAATTTCCGCAACGAGGGGGTCGACTCATCGCATTCCCCGGAGTTCGCGATGCTCGAGGCGTATGAGGCGTACGGCGACTACAACACGATTGGCTCGTTAACCAAAGAACTCGTCCAAGAGGCCGCGAACGCGGTATCAAGTTCCACTGTTGTGCGTCACCACGATGGCTCCGGATTCGATGTCGGCGGCGAATGGGCCGAGCTGACCCTCTTCGGCTCGCTGTCCGACGCACTGGGCGAGGAGGTGACCGTCTCCACGCCGATGGCGACCCTGCTGCGGTACGCCGAGAAGAACGGTGTGGCGGTGGATCCGATCGCGGTGAAGGGTCATCTTGGCCCGGGCAAACTCGCCGAGGAGCTCTTCGAGGCGCTCGTCGTACCCCAGCTTCAGGCGCCGACCTTTGTACGCGACTATCCGGAGGAGACCAGCCCTCTCGTCCGGGCACATCGAACCGATCCTGGGCTCACCGAGAAGTGGGACTTGTACGTACTCGGATTTGAGCTCGCGACTGGTTACTCCGAACTCGTCGACCCGGTGATCCAGCGAGATCGCTTTGTCGCGCAGTCGCTCCTCGCGGCGAAGGGTGATCCGGACGCGATGCGCCTGGATGAGGATTATCTGCGGGCGATGGAGCACGGGATGCCGCCCATGGGCGGTATGGGCATGGGAATTGACCGCCTCATGATGGCCCTCACGGGGCTCGGTATCAGGGAGACGATCTTGTTTCCACTGGTCCGGCCTGAGTAATCGCTTTCGATAAGTGAGCCGCGCCAAGAACCGATTGCACTGCGGAGTCGAATGACCGCTCTCAGTTCTGTGGGCGATCAGCGTTGATTACGAATCCATGAGAAAAGCTGCACCGCATCGTGGGCTGCGTTATTCTCCATTTCGCAAACCCTGGAAACCCTCGGTAAACCACGAGAAAGGAAATCGGGTGGCCAAGGAAACTATCACCAAGCTCATCGACGACCTTGACGGCGGAGAGGCGCATGAGACGGTGAGGTTCGGGCTCGACGGTCATTCGTACGAAATCGACTTGTCGACCAAGAACGCGAACAAACTGCGCAACGCTCTCTCGCCGTACGTGGAGAGTGGATCCCGAATGTCCGGCCGGTCTGTGTCGTCCGGCCGGAGCATTGGCACAAGGGGCCGCGGCGGTGCCGGGGCCGAACGGGATCAGAACAAGGCGATCCGGGCCTGGGCCATACGCAAGGGACTTGACGTTGCCCCGCGTGGCCGAATCAAGCAGGACGTCGTGGACAGGTATCACCGTGAGGCGGGCCGCTAGCGCGATCCCCCTCCCAGCCCAGCACTCGATCACCGCGGAGCCCCCGGTAGGGCAGCTCCGCGGTGATCGTCCTTGTGACGATGAACGCCCCGTTCGGGGAATTACGCTCTGCGCGGACGTGTTGACGCCTTGAGTCCTGCCATCCGCCCGGTCGTACGCTGTAAATCTGGCTTCCGTGGGCGGTTTCGACCGGTTGCAAGGGATAGCCGGTAGGTGAGACGTCGCCCGGCGAGGGATGCCGGCGTGGGCGTACCGGCCCGCGCAACGTCGCCCCGTCGGCCAGCGGCGATAGAGTTATGGGATCCAGGCCCGGCGTTTGCGGCTTCTGCGATCGGCGGGTGCGGTGCAGTCACGCGGCCGCAGTGCAGTGAGGAGCACGAGGGAATGTTCGAGAGGTTCACCGACCGAGCCCGGCGAGTGGTTGTTCTGGCGCAGGAAGAGGCCAGGATGCTCAACCACAACTACATCGGGACGGAACACATCCTGCTCGGCCTCATCCACGAGGGTGAGGGCGTAGCTGCCAAGGCCCTGGAGAGCCTCGGTATCTCCCTCGAAGGCGTGCGCCAGCAGGTGGAGGAGATTATCGGCCAGGGCCAGCAGGCACCCAGCGGGCATATCCCGTTCACGCCGCGGGCCAAGAAGGTGCTGGAGCTGTCGCTGCGCGAGGCGCTGCAGCTCGGGCACAACTACATCGGCACCGAGCACATCCTGCTCGGCCTGATACGCGAGGGCGAAGGCGTCGCCGCGCAGGTCCTGGTCAAGCTCGGCGCTGACCTCAACCGGGTCCGCCAGCAGGTGATCCAGCTGCTCTCCGGCTACCAGGGCAAGGAGCCGGCCGCGGCCGGCGCTGGCGCGACCGGCGAGGCCGCTCCGTCGACGAGCCTGGTGCTCGACCAGTTCGGGCGCAACCTCACTCAGGCCGCCCGGGAGGGCAAGCTCGACCCGGTCATCGGGCGCGAGAAGGAGATCGAGCGGGTCATGCAGGTGCTATCCCGCCGTACGAAGAACAACCCCGTCCTCATCGGCGAGCCCGGCGTCGGCAAGACCGCGATTGCCGAAGGCCTGGCGCTGCGCATCGTCAACGACGACGTGCCGGAATCGCTCAAGGGCAAGAAGCTCATGGCGCTCGATCTCGGTGCCATGGTCGCGGGCGCGAAGTTCCGCGGCGAGTTCGAGGAGCGCCTGAAGGCCGTCCTGTCCGAGATCTCATCGGCCGAGGGCGACATCATCGTCTTCATCGATGAGTTGCATACCTTGATCGGCGCCGGCAAGGCCGACGGCGCGATGGACGCGTCCAACATGCTGAAGCCGGCGCTGGCGCGC
>JAXIPB010000067.1:0-7487 GCA_045403155.1 Micromonosporaceae bacterium | reverse complement strand
CGCCGCGCTGCGATCCGGACTGTCGGCATCGGCGCGATGGGTGTTGGACGATGTGACGGACACGGCCCAGCTATGGCGGGCCGAAGCCCGGTGGTGGGGGCGCGTGCGCGCCGACAGCGCTGGTCTTCTCGCCCGCTCCGGCTTCGGCGCGGACCGGTTGATCGGAGCCGTGGGTCTGCTGGCGTTCGACGCCTGGCGGGTCATAGGCGCTCTCGAGGCGACAGCGCGGGGGCATGAGGCGTTGGAGATTTTCGATGCGTTGGCGTGAGGCGATGGCCCCCGTCCCGATGACCAGGATCGCCCTGGTCGCGCCGAAGGACGCGCTTCGACAAGCGCTCGTCCGGGTCGCCGACGCCGGAACGGTCGAGTTCGACCGGGTGGTACCCCCAGCCGACCTGCCGGTGACCGAAATGAGTCGAGCACTGCAGCGGCTGACCTCCGCCGGTGCGAATGCCCCCCGACTCAGCCCGGTCGCGTCCGAGGTCGCCGAGCTTGAGCGCACCGGCCGTGCCGACCTCCTCGCCGGCGAGGAGCAGCTCGCCGAACAGACCGCGCAGGCGATCCTGCGGGGAGACGTGGCCGCGATGATCGGGTGGACGCCCACCGCCGCCCTGCCCGGCCTGGCGTCACGCCTAGTCGAGGTCGGCGCGGCCGTCGTGCCGCTGCCACGCCCACCGGGAGTCGAGCCGCCGACGGCGGGCAGCCCCGGCGCCCCGCACCGGACATTCGCGCCGTTGGTCGACACATACGGGACGGTGCCGTACGTCGACGTGGATCCGACGGTTATGGCCGGGCTGGCCTATGCGGTGATGTTCGGCGCGATGTTCGGAGACGTGGGCCACGGAGCGGTGCTGCTCCTGGGAGCGATCCTGATCCGATTCAGACCGCCGATGCGCCTGGCGAGGCTGCGTCCACATTGGCTGTTCATCGCCGCGCTCGGCGTGTCGAGCGTCGTCTTTGGCTTCGCCTATGGCGAGTGCTTCGGCCCGACCGGCCTCGTTCCGCCGGGGATCGTCGCACCGATGGAGCAGCCAGTGGCGATGCTCGTCGCGGGAGTCGCGCTGGGCGCGATCTTGCTGGCGGGCGCGTACGCTCTGGGCACGATCAACCGGGTGCGGGAGGCCGGCTGGGCATTTGCGCTCTACGCACCGGCGGGGATCGCCGGCACCTTGGTCTTCGTCGGAGCCGGCGTGGGTGTGACCGCCGTGTATTGGCACAGCGGCTGGCTCGGGCTCGCGGCTGGGGCGCTGGCCGTGGTGGGCCTCGTCCTGGCCTATTTCGGCCTGCTGGTCCATGCCGGTGGTGGCGCAAGCGCTGCGGTACAGGCCGGCATCGAGGTCTTTGATCTGGTCATCCGGCTCGGAGCGAACATCGTGTCGTTCGCCCGCCTCGCCGCCTTCGGGCTGACCCACGCTGTGCTCGCGTGGATCGTCTGGAAGGCCGCGACCGGTCTGTGGAGCCAGGGCGCCGCCGGAGCCGTCGCCGCGGTCGCGGTCTTCGTCATCGGCAACGCGATCGCGTTCGCCCTCGAGGCGCTGGTCGCGGCGATCCAGGCGCTGCGGCTCGAATACTACGAGCTGTTTTCACGGGTCTTCCAGCTCGAAGGACGGCCGTTCCGTCCATGGCACGTCCCCACCGCAGCAGAGACGCTCAAGGAGGAAGCATGTCCACCTGGTTCATCGCTGGCCCAGCGATCATTATTGGCGGCATCGCCGCGATGACGCTGTGGGCCGCCCGCATCAAGCGCCGACCCGAACGGCGGTCCACTGTGGCGTCCCCTGATCGCGCGACGCGATGGCTGCGTCTGTTCGCGGTCGCCGGTCTGTTCCTGCTCGTTGCGGGCCTCGCCGTCATGACCGTCGTGCTCACCGCGGACTCGGCTCTCGCCTCGCAGATGGCCCAGGGAACGCCGGACGTCGCCCCGGTGGCGCAGGAGTCCGGCGATAGCGGCATGGCCCTGCTCGCCGCATCGATCGCCGTCGCGGGCTCCTCGATCGGTGCCGCGATCGCCGTCGCTTACACGGGCGCGGCGGCTCTCGCCGCGATGAGCGAGCGTCCGGAACTCTTCGGCCGAGCGATGGTGATCGTCGGTCTGGCTGAGGGCATCGCGATCTACGGCCTGATCGTCGCGATCATCCTCATCGGACGGGCGTGAGCGCCAATGAGCACGGTCGCGGCGATAGGTGAGGAGACCCGGATACGAGGCTTCGCCATGGTGGGCGCGCTAGTGCTGCCGGCCGAGGACGCCGAGGCCGTGCGGCGGGCCTGGCGGAGCCTGCCATCGGACGTGGCGGTGGTCATCCTCACGGCCGCCGCCGGGCAGGCCCTGGCCGATCGCGAGCAGGCCGCAACGTACCCACTCGTGGCGGTGATGCGGTGATGCGCGACACGGTGATGCGATACGACCCGGTGCTCGCCGCGGCGCTCGCCCCCGTGCGGGAGGCGCTCCTCGCCAGCGCCCGGCGGGAGGCTGAGGGGTTGCGCTCGCGCGCGGACCTGGCGGCGGAGCGCACCATCGCGGACGCATCGGCTCTCGCGGCACGACTTCGCGGCGAGGCGCGGGCTCAAGGTGCCGCAGACGCCGCGGCGGCGGTGGCGTCCGAGCGGGCTCGCGCGGGTCGCCAGGCTCGCGAGATCGTCCTGCGCGCCCGGCGGGACGAGTTCGAGACGCTGCGCGCCGACGTTCGGCGAGAGCTGGCCAGAGTACGCGAAGATCCGGATTACCCGCACGCCCGCCTTCGGATGATCAACGTGGTCCGGGGTCTACTGGGATCGGACGTCCGCCTCGAAGACGGTGATGAGGGTGGAGTGGTCGGTGCGGCCCCGGGTCGCCGGGTGGACTGCTCGCTGGCCCTCTTCGCCGACCGCGCGGTCGAGACCGTCATCGCCGAGCACGGTGCGTGGATGGGCACCCGGACCGGACCCGCGACCGAGAACCGCCCGGACGCGAGTGGCGGCGCATCGACATGACAGGCGGCGTCGTTCGTCGGGTGAACGGACCCCTGGTGGAGCTGGACCGGACGGCCGGGCTAGCCATGGCCGAGCTCGTCGAGGTGGGCTCGGGCCGCCTGCCGGCGGAGGTGGTGTCGCTGCGCGGAGGACGAGCGACGGCCCAGGCGTACGAGTACACCGGCGGGGTCGCGCCGGGAGACCCGGTGCACCCGCTCGGGCGCCCGCTCTCGGTCCGTCTGGGGCCGGGACTGACCGGTCGCGTCTTTGACGGCCTGCTGCGACCGCTCGATGGCGCCGGCACCTGGCTGACCCACGGCGCGACCGGGCACGTCGATGAGCGAACGTGGTCCTTCTCCCCCACTGTCAAGGCCGGTCGCCTGCTTCGCCCGGGCGAGGTTCTGGGCACCGTCGACGACGCCGGTCCGGTCGCCCACGCGGTCCTCGTACCACCCGGCGTCGAGGGTCGGCTGGACGACATACGCGCGCCCGGACGGTACGGCGGCGACGACGTCGTCGCGGTCGTGGCGGGCGGACCCGTCACCATGGCCGGCTGGTGGCCGGTCCGGCGGGCCCGGCCCTACCGGGCCCGGGTGGAGGCCGCTACGCCCCTGGTGACCGGTCAACGGGTTCTCGACGCGCTCTACCCGGTGACCAAGGGCGGCGCGGCCGCGGTGCCCGGCGGCTTCGGGACTGGGAAGACCGTCCTACTCCAGCAGATAGCCAAGTGGTGTGACGCCGACGTGATCGTCTACGTTGGATGTGGCGAGCGCGGTAACGAGCTCGCTGACGTGGTCAGCGAGCTGGGCGAGCTCTCTGACCCCAGAACCGGCGGGCGGCTCGCGGATCGTACGGTGCTGATCGCCAACACGTCGAACATGCCGATCATGGCCCGCGAGGCAAGCATCTATACCGGCGTCACGGTGGCGGAGTACTACCGCGACCTGGGGTTGGACGCGGTCGTCATCGCGGACTCGACGTCTCGGTGGGCGGAGGCGTTACGGGAGTTCGCCTCTCGCACCGGGGCGCTGCCCGCCGAGGAGGGGTACCCCGCCGGACTCGCCTCGGCCCTCGCTGCTTTCTACGAGCGGTCGGGGCGGGTGGAGACCCTCGGCGGCCCGACCGGGTCGGTGACGATCGTCGGCGCCGTATCCCCACCGGGCGGGGACATGACCGAGCCGGTGACCGCGCATACGCAGCGTTTCGTCAGGACACTGTGGACGCTGGATCGGGATCTCGCCTACGCTCGTCATTATCCCGCAGTGGCCTGGGTCGGCTCCTACTGTCGCGATGCCGATGCGGTCGGAGCCTGGTACGCCACCAATGGGGATCCGTCCTGGACGACGCGGCGCAGTCGGATGGTATCCGTGCTGGCCGAGGCGGATCGGCTCGGAGCGTTGGCCGAACTGGTCGGCGTTACGGCGCTCCCCGGCCATGAGCGGATGATGATGCTGTCCGGCCGGTTGCTGCGCGAAGCCGTGCTCCAGCAGAGCGCGTTGTCCGCCAACGACGAGTACTGCGCGCCGGCGAAGACGGCCGCGCTCATCGACATGGTCTTCGAGGTGATGGCTCGCTGCGAGGAGCTCGTCGCGTCGGGCATTCCGGCCACCACGGTGGAGGAGATCGACTTCGCGCCCCTCGTACGCGCCCGCGAGACGACCTCTCCGGATGACGCGGACGGCGTCCACCGGTGCCGGGAGAGCGTGTTAGCTGGCCTGCAGGAGCTGTCATGAGACCCATCAGCGTACTGATCGAATACTCGACGATCGAGCAGGTTCGCGGGCCGCTCCTCGTCGTGCGCGGTGTCGCCGGCGTTGGCTGGGACGAGTTCGCCCGCATCCGGCTCGCGAATGGCGAGCAGCGACATGGACTGGTATTGGAGGTGGACCGCGATCTCGCCGTGGTTCAGGTGCTTGAGGGGACCGACGGCATGGACCCCGGACAGATCACGGTCGCATTCGATGGCACGCCGTTACAGATTCCCGTCGGGCCGGATTGGCTCGGGCGCGTGTGCAACGGCCGCGGCGAGCCGCTCGACGGCGGTCCCCCCGTGCTGGGAACGCACCGCGTGCCCGTGGCCGGGCATCCGCTGAATCCGACCATGCGCGAGCCGCCGGCCGACCCGGTCCTGACGGGCGTGTCCGCCATCGACGGCCTGACGACGCTCGTACGCGGCCAGAAGCTGCCAGTCTTCTCGGTCGCGGGCCTGCCCCACCTCGAGCTTGCGACCCAGATCGCCGCGCAGGCGACCGTGGGCGGCGAGCCCTTCAGCGTGGTTGTCGCGGCCATGGGCCTGACGCATGCGGACGCGGCCGCGGTCCGCGACGCGCTGGAGGATCGCTCCGCCGCCGGTGAGCTCGTCCTGCTGCTCAACACCGCCGATGACCCGGTGGTTGAGCGGATCCTCACGCCGCGACTCGCACTCACGATTGCCGAGCACCTCGCGTTCGAGCTGGGCCGACACGTGCTCGTAGTCGCCGCCGACATGACCAGTTACTGCGAGGCGCTTCGCGAGGTGTCCGCCGCTCGAGGTGAGGTGCCGGCCCGGCACGCCTACCCGGGCTACCTCTACAGCGACCTGGCCTCGCTGTACGAGCGGTGCGGCCGGGTGCGCGGAATGCCCGGCTCGGTGACAGTGGTACCGGTGTTGACGATGCCGGCGGGTGATATCACCCACCCGGTACCCGACCTCACCGGATACATCACGGAGGGTCAGGTTGTGCTCTCGGCCGAGGCCCACGCGCGCGGGATCTACCCGCCGGTGGACCCGTTGTCCTCGCTGTCGCGGCTGATGCGGCATGGCGCCGGCCCGGGCCGGACCCGCGACGACCATCTCGACCTGGCCGCTCAATCGCTCGCGGCCCTGGCGCGTGCCCGCCAGGTGCGTGACCTCGCGGAGCTGATAGGCGTAGCGGCATTGTCCAACACGGACCGGCTCTACCTCGCGTTTGAGGAGGCCTTCGTGGCCGAGTTCGTGCAGCAGCGGTTGGATGAGAGCCGGAAACTCGACGAGACACTGGACCGGGCCTGGCGCGCTCTGGCGACCCTGCCGCGGCGGGAGCTCACGATGGTGTCGCCCGAGCTCGTGGCCGCGCGTCTGGGTGGTGGTGGGGGTGTCCGTGATGGGTGAGCTCCGCCGCGTACCGCCGGGCCGCGCCGGACGGCTCTGGCTGGTAAAGCGGCTTCGGGCGGGACGACTCGCCGCGGATCTGCTCGACCGCAAGCTCCAGGTGCTCCACATCGAGCTGGAACGGTTTCGCCTGCTCGAGGAGCGCACGCGCGAGCGTTGGCAGAAAGCCTCGCGGGAGGCGGATGCGTGGATTGTGCGCGCCGCCGTCCTCGGCGGACAACGCGACGTTCGGCTCTCGGCGCCGCAGGATCGCGCCAGCGTCGCGATCTCCTGGGCCAGCGTGATGGGTGTGCGGTATCCGGTCGAGGCCACCTGCCGGGTCCCCGAGGCGGGAACGACTGATCGCGGCCCGGGTTCGGCGGCATTGGTCGCGGCGACGGTGGCCTACCGCGAGGCGGTGGAGGCCGCGGTCGCACACGCCGCGGCCGACACCGCCAGCCGAGTGGTCGAGGCCGAAATCGCGGCGACCCGCCGCCGACTTCACGCGATCACCGACCGGTGGATCCCCCGACTGGAGCGCGCACTTCGGGTTCTCACCCACGACCTCGACGAGACAGAGCGCGCAGAGACGTTCCGGCTGCGCTGGGCCGCGTCGAGATCGGACCTGGCAGGTGATCGATCGTGATCGGGGCGCTCCGGCCGCCCCGGGCCGGGAGAGCCGTACATCGGGGGCCAGACGAGGCACATCCTCGAGTTCGCCGAGTCGCCGGTCCTCGTCGTGCCACAGTCCTCGTACCCACGACAATGATCGCAGGTAAGCCCTACCAGCCGTGCGAGGCCTTATCCGCGAGCGCTTCGACATCTGCGGCCGCGGCTCGCCGGAGCTTCTCGGCGAGATCCGCGAGAGCCCGCGATGCGGCCAACTCGTCGCCGATCTCCGGCACCTCGACGTCGTGCGGGTTACGAGACGCCGTGCCGATGCCGACCAGATGGGTGTCTTCGCCGGTGTGCAGGCGTGCCTCGGCCCGGGTATGCCTCTCCTCGGAGTGCTCATCGAGGTAGATGTCGACGGTCCATCGTTTGACGTGTGTCACAGTCCTCACCTCCACTATGGAGAGACGGGTTAGGTCCGGCTCGCCATCAGTTCGGTCAGCTCGACTAGGCGGTTCGTGTAGCCCCACTCGTTGTCATACCAGCCAAAGACCTTCGCGACCGAGCCGTCGGCCTGGGTAAGGCCGGCGTCGAAGACACAGGATGCGGGGTCACCGACGACATCGCGCGAGACGATCGGCGCCTCCGTGTATCGGATGATGCCCGCCAGCTCACCGGCCGCGGCGGCCGCGAAGGCCGAGTTGATCTCGTCTCTCGTGACTCGAACGGAGAGCTCAAGAGTCAGATCCGAGATGGAGCCGTTCTCGACCGGCACGCGCAGCGCAACGCCGTCGAGTCGGCCGGCGACCGCGGGCAG
>JAXIPB010000013.1:0-72258 GCA_045403155.1 Micromonosporaceae bacterium | reverse complement strand
CCCGGACGGCAAACCCCCGGACCCGGATGGCGACTTCGCCAAACGGGAGGTGACCCTGTCCCGGGTCGGCGCCATGATCTACCTACGTGGGCGGCTCGACCCGGAGGCCGGCACCGCCCTGCACACCGCGCTGTACGCGTTGATGAAACCCCCGGCCGGCAAGGACCTGCGCACCCCCGGCCAGCGCCGCGCCGACGCCCTGGCCGAACTGGCCCGGCTGCACCTCGCCCGGGGCCAGCTGCCCACCATCGGCGGGGTCCGGCCCCAGGTCGGCCTGCTCATCACCCCCGACATGCTCCTCGGCCACCCCGCCCCGTCCGACGGTGAGGGCGAGGCTTCGCCGCCGCGGCCGACCCGGCAGCCGGATCCCACCTCCGGGAGCGGCGGATGCGGCAAGGCTGGCACCGACGATCACCCCGGCACCGCCGACGGTATCGGGCCTGGCGGCGGCGCCGATCCGCTCGCCGCGGCCGGGGTGCCCGCGCTGCCCGAGCCGCCGTGGATGGGCTGGGTGGGCGAGATATCACCCGAGTTGGCTCAGCGAATCAGTTGTGACTGCGAGGTATGGCGGGCCATCTTGGATCCCGCGACCGGGCTGCCGCTTGAGGTGGGCCGGGCGCACCGGATCGTGCCGCCCTGGATCCGCAAGGCCCTGCACGCCCGCGACCGCGGCTGCCGCTGGCCCGGCTGCGACGTCCCCGCGGCCTGGACAGACGGCCACCACCTCGTGCCCTGGTACCTCGGCGGCCGGACCGACGTCGATGAACTGCTCCTGCTCTGTCGTTACCATCACAGCCGGGTCCACGAAGGACGGTGGCGGATCAAACTCGACCCCGCCACCGGCGAACTCCACGTCTACCGACCCGACGGAACACCGCACCCGCTGGGACCGAGTCAGCCATTCATCGGACCACACACCAGACGCGGCGACCCGGCGCACCCACGCGAGCCCGACCCGTAGCGCGACTGCGCCATGCAGATCGACGCCCTGGTTAGCCCACAGCGCTTCGCCAGGTTCGACGGCCAGCATGTCGCCGGCAACAAGGGACCGGTCTCGCCCGCAACCATGCAGAGAGCGTGCCGCCGAGCCGTTCGCGATGCTTGTTCACGCGTCGCGCAGCCGCAGTAGCAACGAGCCACTGAACAGCGCCGCGGTGGCCCATGCTGCGAGCACGCCGAGTCCCGCCCACGGACCGATGGGCAGGCTGCCCAGATTCGTGGTGGCCTGGATCGTGCCGGCACCCGCGACCTGGAATCGTGGTGTCATGCGAGTGCTGGTCGTTGAAGACTTCGAGATCCTCGCCCGTACCATCGGGACCGGGCTGCGTCGCGAGGGCATGGCGGTTGACGTCGTCCTCGACGGGAACGCCGCGCTCGACCATGTGGCAGTGACCCGCTACGACGTTTGGGTGCTGGACAGGGATCTGCCGGGGGTGCACGGCGACGAGGTCTGTCGGCAGATCGTGGCCGCACAGTCGGCGACCCGGGTGCTGATGCTGACCGCGGCCAGCACCGTCAAGCAGCGGGTCGACGGCTTGGCCTGGGCGCAGACGACTATCTGCCCAAGCCCTTCGACTTCGCCGAGCTCGTGGCGCGCATTCGAGCCCTCGCCCGCCGGTCCGCGACAGCGCTGCCCCCGATTCTCGAAAGCGGGGCCTGACACTGGATCCCAGCCGCCGGGTCGCGTCGAGGGCGGGGTGGCGACTCGAGCTCAGCCCAAAGGAGTTCGCCGTCCTGGAGTGCCTGCTGGCCGCCGATGGCCGACTGGTGTCCACAGAGGAACTACTCGAGCGGGTCCGGGACGAGGCGGCCGACCCGTTCACCACCGCGGTGAAGACGACGATTCGACGCCTGCGGGGCAAGCTCGGCGATCCGCCAATCATTCATACCGTACGTGAAGCCGGTTACCGATTGGAGAACAGTGATGCGGCGACGTACGCTTCGGCCGCAGCTCACCCTGCTCTACGCCGTACCATTCTTCCTCTCCGGTGCCGCCCTGCTCACCGTCCCGATCCTGCAGACCAGCCAGACCGAACCCGCGGGCATCCAAGGTGGCCCCGGCCCGGCCGTCCGGGTCGGCACTGATCTCCAGCCGGTGCTCGTCGCCTCCGCTGCTGGCCTCGCCATTATGGTCGCGGTCGCGGTCGTGTTGGGCTGGCTGATCGCCGGCCGGTTCCTGCGGCCGTTGCGAACGATCAATGCGAACGCCCGGGACATCTCCGCGAGCAACCTGCACCGTCGTCTCGGCCCGACCGGCCGCAACGACGAGTTCACGGAGCTCGCCGAAACCCTCGATGACCTGTTCGAGCGGCTCGAGGCATCGTTTGAGTCGCAGCGGCACTTCGTTGCCAACGCCTCGCACGAATTGCGAACACCGCTCACCGCCGAACGGACTCTGGTTCAGGTGGCACTCGCCGATCCCGATGCCAGCGCCGAGACGTTGCGATCCACCTGTCGGGACGTGCTGGCGCTGGGCCAATCGCAGGAACGCCTCATCGATGCGTTGCTGACCCTCGCGAGCAGTGAGCAGGGCATCGAGCGGCGTGAACCCCTCGACCTCGCCGAGATCGCCGGAAACGTAGTCCTGGGCCGCCGCCATGATGCCCAGGGTCGAGACATCCGCCTCGACACGATGCTCGCCACGGCGCCGGTGGCGGGCGATCCGGATCTGGTCGAGAGCCTGGTCGGGAATCTCGTGGACAACGCCCTGCGCTATAACGCGCCTGGGGGGCGGATAGAGATAACGACCGCGTCGGACATCGGACGGGCACGCATCACGGTGTCGAACACCGGACCCGAGATCCCACCAATCGAAGTCGAGTGCCTCTTTCAACCGTTCCACCGGCTCGGTGGTAGGCGCGTCCAACACACCGACGGACACGGACTCGGCCTGGCCATCGTCCGCGCCATCGCCAGCGCCCATGGCGCAAACCTGGTCCCACGGGCACGACCCGAGGGCGGCCTTCGTATCGAAGTGAATTTTCCCGACGCCGCGCTCAGCCAACCTACGGAGCGGGCTCGCCGTCGGGCTGAATGACCAGCCATACGCCGCCGAATTCGCGGACGTTGTGGCACAACACTTGGCGCTTGCCTTCGTGGGCGTAGTAGTAGAGCGGGTGGCCGGCGTAGGTCACTTGCGTGCCGCCATCCGTGCGCGTGGTGGTGCCGAGCAACTCCGGCTTGATCTGTTCGGTGGCGCGACCGGTGACGCGCGGTGCTCCGACTGTGAGCACCGGCGGCCATGCCGCGGCACAGGCGTCGTAGCACGCGGGCTTGCTCGTTGTCTCCGCATCGAAAAGATAGATCGTTTGACCTGGCTCGTCGAAGAGTATCTCGCCGAAATCGCTGGCGTAGGTCGTGATGACCGTCCCAGAGCCGGCCGGTGATTGGCTCGTCGTGACTGGGATGCTCGTCGCGTCGGTGCCGCCCGGCGCGCCGTTCGCGCACGCCGCGAGTGCGAGTGCGGCCGTTGTCAGGGCAGTTATCCCGCGCCCCAAGTGCTTCGTTGGGTCCTCCTCCCTGCGCATTATCCCGTCGCCGTTCAGGCCGGCGGCGGGTCGCCGTCAGCCGCCGCCGGTCTACAGAGTGCTGGCGAGCATCTCAAGACTAGCTAAGATCGCGGTGTACGCCTCGGTGGTGATCATGTCGTCCCGGTGGAACTCCGCGAGTTTGCGGCGGACTTCTCCGACGTTCTTCGCGGCCTTGCGCGTCTCGCCCTCGTCCAGGTCGCGGGCGATCTCGTCGAGCCTGTCGTTGAGGTCCGAGGCCGCGTTGTCGTCCACCGCACCCGCCGCTACCTGCGATTGTAGGGTCGCCCGTACGGCGTCGACGGACCCAGCGGGCACCTCGCTCGGGCTCGCGGTTGGGGTCGCCGACTCCGAGATCACCGTAGGCGTCGTGCCGGGCGCGCCAGCTTGAGGCACCGACCGAGCGGTGAAAAGCAGGATCCCAGCCACGAGGACAGCGGCGAGCGCGGCAGCACCAAGGGCCACAGCGACGATCCCGGCGGGGCCGAGCCGGACGCCGTTGCGTACGGGAACGTCCTCGCCAGTGTCCATGACGGGCAGGGTCTGGGTCCGCGACACCACGGTTGCCCGTGCGTGTGCCGGATGTGCCAGGCCAGTCGCCACAGCGGCCGAGGGCGCGATGGGGTGGCCAGAGATGTGGGCCAGGCGGGCGCGCACCTGATCGGCACCGGCCGGACGATCGGCGGGATTCTTGGCCAGCAATCGACCGACCAAGGCATCCAGGTCGGCCGGAATGTCCGGGCGGTGCGATGCAAGCGGCAGCGGCCGTTCGTGTACCTGCCGCCGGAGAACATCCATCGGGTCGGAGCCGGAGAAGGGAGGGGAGCCGGCAAGCATGGCGTAGAGCACGCAGCCCAACGCGTACAGGTCGGTTCGCTCATCCACGTCGCCGCCGGCGGCCTGCTCGGGTGCCATGTAGTCGCAGGTTCCGACCGTCAGGGCCGGGTTGGTTGTGCGTGGCCCCGTCCCCTGCTGCATGCGTGCGACGCCAAAGTCGCATACCTTCACCGCGCCCGCCCCGGTCAGCAGGATGTTGGCCGGCTTGATGTCGCGATGCACCACCCCGGCCCCGTGAGCCGCCTCAAGTGCGGCGCAGACCTGCGCTGCGATCTCGACCGCTGGCCCCACCGCCAGTGGGCCACGGGCGAGCCGCTGCTGGAGGTCGTCCCCCTCGATCAGCTCCATGACAAGGTACGCCGTGTCACCATCGGTACCCATGTCGTAGATCGCGACGATGTTTGGATGCGCCAGCCTGGCCACGGTGCGCGCCTCACGATCAAGCTGCTGCAGCATCGTACGGTCGAGCCGCGCAGTGGCGTCGAGTACCTTGACGGCGACCGGCCGGTCAAGGCGCGTGTCAACGCCCCGCCACACGGCCGCCATACCGCCACGACCGATCATCGTGTGCAGCTCGTAGCGGCCACCCAGGAGACGCGCGGACATGCCTTTCACCCTGGCATATCGGCGTCCGACGCGCGCAACGAGCCGTCGCGTCCCGGTGGTTCCCTCGGCCTCGTGTGCGAGAGGATGTGACCCGGCTCACGCGGAGCGGGGGCGGATGGACTCAGCTCGGGCGGGTGCTATGCGACGTCTCGATTGACGCTGATGGCTAGCGCCACCGCGACGAAGGCCGCGGCGTAACCGATCAGGATCGCTGCGGCGCCCAATTGCGGCAGGCCGTCCAGGCCGGTTGGTAGGCGGCCCAGCGCGGTCCCGGCGGAGAAAGGCAGCCACCGACTCAGGTCATTGCCGAGCAACTGGCCGATGATGCCTTCGACCAGCGCGATCCAGGCCAGTGCGGCAGCGATCGCCGCGGCCATGTTGCGGATCAGCGCCCCGATGCCCAATCCGATGGCGGCGAAGGTCGCGTTCCAGACGATGCCGCCGGCGATGGTGGGCCACAGTTCGGGGTTGGACCAGACGATGGTGCCGCCGACGTTGGCGAGCCAGATCGCGGTGGTCGCCAGGGCGGTGAGTACGCCGACGAGACCGAAGCCGACACCGGTGGCTGTGTAGACCGCCAGCTTGGCGGCGACGACCCGGCCGCGACGCGGGGTGCCCAGATAGGTGTCGGTGATGGTCTTGTGCCGGTACTCGCCCGCGACGGCCATGATGCCCAACACGAGCGCGAACAGCGATACCAGCCCGACGTGCGCGACTGCGGCGACGGCGGTGGCGGGGTCGCTCGCGTCGAAGTTGGAGAGCGCGCCGCTGGCGCCGGCGACGATGACGGCCTGCGCGATCGCCAGCAGCACCCACGGGCTGCGCATGGTGCGCAGTTTGAGCAGTTCATTGCTCATCAGCGTCGTCATGGTGGGATCTCCTTCAGTGTGGGTCGGTGGTGACGGCGGCGCCGTCACGGTCGTCGGGCGCACCCGAGTCCTCCGTGAGGCGCAGGAACGCTGCTTCGAGCGAGGTGTCGTTGTCGGCGAGTTCGTGTAGTTCGCCGGCGAACCGCAGCCGACCTTTGTGGACGATGACGATGTGGTCGGCGGTCTGGGCGACCTCGGAGAGCACGTGGCTGGAGACGATCACACTGCGTCCCTGGCCGGCCAGGCCGCGTAACAGGTCGCGCAGCCACGCCATGCCGGCGGGGTCGAGCCCGTTGCCGGGCTCGTCGAGGACGAGCAGCTGCGGGTCGCCCAGCAGCGCCGTGGCCAGGCCAAGGCGTTGGCGCATCCCCATCGAGTAGCCGCCCACACGGCGGTGGGCGTCGGCGCTGAGACCGACCTCGTCGAGGACCTCGTCGACGCGGCGCGCGGGCAGGCCGGCGCTGTGGGCGGCGATGCGCAGATGGTCGCGGCCTCGACGCCCGGGATGGAAGCCGGTCGCCTCCAGTACCGCGCCGACCACCCGCCGCGGTTGGGCCAGTTGGTCATAGCGCTGGCCACCGATGAGCGCCTGCCCGGCGCTGGGTCGTACGAGGCCGAGCATGATCCGTAGTGTCGTGGTCTTGCCGGCGCCGTTGGGGCCGAGGAACCCGGTCACCCGCCCGGCCGGCACCTCGAAGCTGAGCTCCTGCACCGCTCGCACCGATCCGAAGTTCTTGCTCAACCCGCGGACCGACACATCAGTGGTGTTCGCCATGCCGGACACCCCCTTCGCGTGACGTGATCGTTGATGGCTTGTACCGCTCCACGATGGTCGTCGACGGCGCCTGCGGTCGTCGCCTGGCTGCGGCATCTTCGGCGTACCGCGGGCGCGGTATCGCCCATACCCCGCCGGCACGACGCACTCCGCCGGCTCGGTGTCTACGGTGGTGGCATGGAGGTGCTCGACCGGTTGCGCGCCGCGGCCCGCCGCCGTCCCCACGCGGACATCGCGATCGCGGTGGTCGTGTACGCGGTGACTCTGGTGACCACCGCCGCCGGGCCATCGGGAGGGCGCCTGGACGCGACGGCACTGGTCCTCGCTGCGCTGGCGTGCGGCGCCCTGGTGGCGCGCAACCGCTTCCCATTCCTGGTCCTGCTGGGCAGTGCGGTCGCGGCGGAGGCATACCGGGTGCACTTCCACGGCGAACACGGGGAGATGGTGCTCGCCGCACCACTGATCGCGCTCTACACCGTCGCCGAGAGCTCTAGCCGCCGCCGCGGGCTGATCATCGGGTGTCTCGCGGTGCTCGCCCTGGGTGGCATTCACCTTCTGATCAGACCGGACTCGTCACTGGGCTCGTACGATCTCGCCCTCGCTGCGCTTGGCGCACTCGCGGTCGCTGCAGGCGACGCGTCCCGCAGCCGCCGCGCCTATGTCATGGAGGCACAGGCCCGCGCTCAGCACGCCGAAGCGGACCGCGATGCGGAGGCGGCGCGCCGCGTCACCGAGGAACGGCTGCGCATCGCCCGCGAACTGCACGACGCGGTTGGACACCATCTGGCCTTGATTCACGTGCAGTCCGGGGTGGCCGCCCGCGTGCTGACCGACCCGCCGGCACGGGCGCGGGAGGCGTTGGACCACATCCATACGGCCAGCAAGGCCGCGCTGGGCGAGTTGAGCGAAACCATCGACCTGCTGCGTCAACCGGGGGAGGAGACCGCTCCGACCGAGCCGACAATCGGATTGGCCGGCGTTGACGACCTGCTCGCTGATTTCCGCCGCACCGGCCACACCATCTCCACGCGCGTCGACGGACCGGCCCGTCCGGTCCCGGTCGCTGCCGATCTGACCGCCTACCGGGTGATCCAGGAGTCGCTCACCAACGTCCGCAAGCACGCCGGTCCGACCGTCGTCGAGGTACGCCTTGCGTATCGGCCCGATACTCTGTGCGTCGTGATCGACAACGGCGCCACCCGTCGCGGCGCAGCGACAAATGTCGCCCGCGGCCACCGTTCCGGACACGGGCTGGTTGGCATGCGCGAGCGCGTGACCGCTCTCGGCGGAACCCTGCACGCCGGCCGACGCCCCGACGGCGGATACCGCGTCACCGCGACTCTGCCGATGGCGGCGAACCAGCGGTGACGATCCGGGTGCTGCTCGCCGATGACCAGCCGCTGGTACGCGGTGGGTTCGCCTTCTTCGTGAACTCCGCGCCCGACCTGCAGGTGGTCGGCGAGGCCGGCACCGGACGCGAGGCCGTCGAACTGGCCAGAACGACGCGCGCCGACGTCGTCGTCATGGACATCCGCATGCCCGACCTGGACGGGCTGGCCGCCACGCGCCTGATCACGGCCGACGAGGATCTCGCCGGCGTGCGGGTGCTCATCCTGACCACGTTCGAAATCGACGAGTACGTCTTCCAGGCGTTGCGTGCCGGCGCCAGCGGCTTCCTGGGCAAGAACGCCGAACCCGACGACTTGCTCGACGCCATCCGTACCGTCTATCGCGGTGACGCGTTGCTGTCACCGACCGCCACGAAGTCGCTCATCGCCCGGTTTCTCACCCAACCCGACCAGACGCGCACGACACAGGAGGATGCCGTGGCCTCGCTCACGGCCCGGGAGCGCCAAGTCCTCGCGCTGGTCGCGGCGGGCATGTCCAATGAGGACATAGCGGCCCATCTGGTCGTGAGCCCGCACACCGCGAAGACTCATGTCAACCGGGCCATGTTGAAACTTGGCGTTCACGACCGGGCCCAGCTCGTGATCGCGGCCTACGAGGTCGGGCTGGTGCAGCCGGCCGCTGGTCGGCCTGCGCCATAACCAACGTCCAAGCCTGGACTCCTGCACAATAATCAAGCAGTCGAGTCGAGCAGAGGTGATCCGGATATGGCAGATCTGCGTTTCTGCGCGTACCAGTATCAACACCTGCCATTGGCGACTTTGCAGCGGCGGTGGCGCGACGCCGAGCAGCTCGGATTCGACGTGCTATGGAACTGCGACACCATTGTGGAGCCCGACCGACCACGCCACACGATGTTTGATGGTCCGACGACATTGACGATGATGGCCGGGGCCACATCGCGTATTCGGATCGGCACACTCGTGACCAGCCTGTACTTTCGGGAACCGGTGACAACGACCAAGGCCGCAATGACCGTCGATCACCTCAGCGGGGGGCGGGTCGAGGTTGGCCTCGGCGTGGGTGATCCTTCAGCCGGCGCTGGCATTGCGCTCGACGAGTCGACCGCCGACAGGGTCGCTCGATTCGCCGAGTTCGTGGAGCTGGTCGACCTACTCCTTCGTCAGGAGGTGACGAACTACCAGGGCCGCTTCTACCGATGCACCGCGGCGGAGACGATCCCCCAGCCGGTACAGCGGCCGCGGCCACCGATTACTGTAGCCGCGCACGGGCCGCGGATGCTGCGCATTGCCGCACGGTACGGCGACGCATGGAGTTCATGGGGCGGGTACGGCCTACCGACCGACGATGCCTTCTACTCCATCACGGCCGAACGAAGCCGGCGCTTTGACGACCTCTGCGCGAAGGTCGGGCGGGATCCCAAGGCTATCCGGCACTCGGTGGTGTGCCTTCCGCCGCTGACGCCCTGGGAGTCGGTCGACTACTTCACGGACATGATCGGTCGGCTCCGTGAGGTCGGCATCGACGAGTTCGTGCTGTACTGGCCGCAACACTGGCACGAGGAACCGCGCGAAGAGGCGGTCTTCGAAGTGGTCACACAAACCGTCATCCCCGCGATGCGCGGCCACAACTAGTGCCGCATGTCAGCGTGCGGCCTCGGTCCACGCGGACCGCCGGGCACACGTACGCGGCGACCGGGCGTGCGGTGCGCTCCGGCGCTACGCTGACCCCGTGACGGACACCGTCGCACTCCTCGATCGCGGACGGGAAGCCTTTGTGCGGGCGGCCTGGCGCGAGGCGTATCTGGCGCTGTCTGAGGCCGATCGCGCGGCCGCTCTATCCGCGTGCGATCTTGAGGCGCTGGGTCGGTCCGCGTACATGGTGGGCGACACGGGTGTGTACGTGACCGCGCTCGAACGGGCACACAGGGCGCACCTCGAGGCGGGCAACGTCCTGCCTGCGGTCCGGATCGGCCACAGTCTGCTGTTCCGAGGTCATGCCGTGCCCGCCGGCGGATGGTTCGCTCGCGCGCAACGGCTGTTCGACGAATCCGGTGAGGACGGCGCCGAGCGGGGCTGGCTGCTCATCCCCGCCTGGTTACAGCAAATGGGGACCGGGGACTACGAGTCGGGCTACGCGACGGCAGGCGAGGTCGCGGACATCGCCCGCCGGTTCGACGACGCCGACCTGCTCTGGCTCGCCCGAGGGGAGCAGGGGCGGGCCCTGATCAACATGGGCCGGGTCACGGACGGGCTGCGAATGGTCGATGAGATGTTCGTTGTCGCCAGCGAGGGTCAGCTGTCGCCCGTCGTCACCGGGATCCTGTACTGCAACACGATCTCGTACTGCGTCGACGGGTACGCCTTGGACCACGCACGCGCGTGGACCGAGGCGCTTGCCCGATGGTGCGAAGGTCAGCCGGAGATGGAGGAGCACTTCGGGTTCTGCCTGGTGCGCCGGGCAGAACTGCATCACCTGAGCGGTTCCTGGGCGATTGCCTATGAGGAGAGCGAGCGCGCCGCCACGCACACCGCGGGCCAGCTCAACCAGTTCGTTCGCGGCAAGGCGGCCTACGTGCAGGGTGAGATGCATCGTCTTGGGGGCGACTTCGCCGCGGCCGAAAGATCCTTCCGCGAGGCGAACGCGCTCGGATACGAACCCCAGCCCGGCCTTGCCTTGCTGCGCCTGGCGCAGGGCAACCCCGATTCCGCCGCCGCCGCGATCCGACGTGCCACCGGGGAGTCGACGCAAACGCTGCGTCGCGCCCGCCTGCTGCCCGCTTACGTCGAGATTACCCTCGCGGTCGGCGAGTTCGACCGGGCCCGGGCCGCTGTGGACGAACTCGAGGCGATCGCGTCCACCGTTGGTGGCGCCGTCGCGGCGATGGCGGCATGTGCCAAGGGTGCGCTACTGGTGGCGCGCGAGGAGCCGCGGGAAGCGTTGATCGCGTTGCGACCCGGGATGGAGGCGTGGCAGCGTCTGGGGATCCCCTACGAGGCAGCCCGAGCCCGGGTTCTGATCGGCCTGGCGTGCCGGGCAGTCGGCGATCACGACACTGCTGACCTCGAACTGGACACCGCTCGGGCAGCGTTCGGACAGCTCGGTGCCAAGCCCGATCAGGCGCGGGTCGAGGCGCTGATCGGACGCGACGGCACAGACGAACGGCTCACCCCTCGCGAGATCGAGGTGCTCCGGTTGGTGGCGTCCGGGCGGTCGAACAGCGAGATCGCGGCCGCGCTGGTCATCAGCGAGCACACCGTGGCACGCCACCTGCAGAACATCTTCGGCAAGCTCGGGGTCTCCTCGAGGACCGCGGCGGCGGCGTACGCCTTCGAACATCGCCTGGCCTGACGCAACTACTGAATTCTCACCATCGTCGGGTGTCACAAGTTTGGTCAGTTCCGGCGATGATCCGTGCCGCCGCGCCTTCGTATGGTCGTGACGTCCAACAGCCGATCGAGAAGAGGAGCAAGCCATGTACGTCGTCGTTCAGCACACATTCCTCAATCCCCGCGAGGCGTTCTCCCGCGGCGAGAAGCTCATCAAGTACGAGGGAGCCCCGGAGGGCGCCACGGCGTTGCAGTTCTATCCGGCGGGGGACGGGTCGGGCGCGACCTGCCTGTGGGAGTCGAACAGCGTCGCCGACGTGCAGTCGTATGTCGACGACACGCTCGGTGACTCGAGCCGCAACCTCTGCTACGAGGTGGACGCGGCGAATTCATTCGCCCGCCAGCCGCTGGGGATCGCCGAGCGGTCGACACTCGTCGCTCATTAGGTGCATCTGTTCGAATCCACGGAAGTTGATTCGCTGCGCCAAAAATGGAAGCCGCAGGATCAGCAGTTGCGCTGACCTGTGGCTTCCGGCCGGCAAGACCGCAATCTGCGGTGGAAAGGTGACGCGGAGCAACACAATCCAACCGCCAGTAGAGATCTTGGTAGGTGAATCTGGGCTTGGGACGTTCGCACCGCTCGGCCGATGGTGGCATGTCCGGCTCCGGTGATGGTGTTAGACGCTGTGCCTGAAGCACCCTCGCTCACGTGGAGGCAACTATGCGCCGTGTTGGTCACGTACTTGGCTGGCTGGGTGGCCTGGTCGCCCTCGTGGTGGCGACGGCTTCGTCCGGAGCAGCGGAGCGCTTCGGCGCCCTGGTCGTCGCGGAGTCGCTGTGGCCAACCCCGTATCGGCTGGACGGCATCGTCATCGTCGTTGCCGGCAGCCTGGTCGCGGGTGCGATCTTCGCCGTGCTCCTCCTAAGTGCACGACGAGCGCGACGCCTGCCCGTCGCCCTCGCGCTGATATCCCTGGCGATGCTGGTCCTCGGCGAGTACGTGCAACGCCGACACGGCTATCCACGACTGGACCTCACGGATCCCGGTGCGCATGACCCGATCAGGTCTGACGCCCTGCTGCTGCAGCGTGCCTGGGAGCGCGACGCCGTGCCGACGGTTGCCGGCGCGGTGCTAGCGGTGGCCGTCATTGTGGTCGCGATTACCCGTGCACCGGTCGACGTTTCCGCTCGACGCCCCGGCCTCCAGCCTTTTCTCGGTGCGGCTCTGGCGTGCGTGGCAGGGGTCGGCGTCTGGGTCATGGTCGGATTCGGCACGGTCACCCGCACGGTCGTCCATGCCGACGATCCGATCAATTGGATGGGGGTCTCCGTCCCCACGCCGTACATCGAGTTCGGCTCCGATCCTGTGCTATACCTGGCGCTGGCAGGATCCATAGTGGCCGGTGGGGTCTTGTACACGATCGTGATCGGCGACCGGCTGCCGTGGTGGGCGCCGATCGTTGTCGGGGCGACGTTTCTGGCGGTCACGACGTGGTGTTTTGCGGATGCAGTCGGACGCCTCGGCGATGCCGCGCCGGAGGGCCGCGGCTTCGGACCGTCGAATCTGCTTGTCGCGTTGGAGTTTGCGTGGCAAGTGCCAGCGTACGGGTCCGGCGTTCTGCTCGCGGTCCCCTTGATCATCGCCGGGCTCTACCGCCGCGCCGGGGCTCGAGGTGCGCCGGCCTGGTTGGCTGATCTCGCGTCGGTCAAGTGACGGACTAGGCCCGGCGTACGGTGAGCGGGTGGCGAGTGACATTCCGGGCCAACCGGCCCTCGCTGGTTTGAGACTCGTTCTCGGCGTACAGCTAGGCCTGGCCGCTCCAGCCCGCGGTCTCAGCGGCGCTCATTCGTCTGGCTACTCGGCGGCACGCTGGGATGCGTGGCGCTGCTACTTGTCCCGCTCACCCCGTACGGCGCGCAGCTCGGCACCTGGCTCGCCGACTGACGTGTTTGCGGATGCCCGACTGCTGTCGTCCTCCGTCACGCGCTCCGTGCACGATCGGCCAGCGCGTTGACCACGCCGGCGGCGATCGCAGCACCGTCCACAGTGACCACTAACGAGCGACCGCCGGTGCGTTCGATGAGCAGGGCCTCACCTCGGCGGAGCGCGACACCGACCCGACCCCCCCGACCCACCCGCCAGCCCCAACCGCCGAAGTCCCGCAGCGGCCGCACTTCAGCCACGTCGGCCCGTACGATCTCGTCGAGCGGAACGCGCGTGCGCGGCCAGCCGAGCGGGGAATGGATGGTGACACCGTCGCCGTCGACGCGCACAACAGCTGACGACATCGAGGCGATGAGTCCGAAGAGCAGCACGACCACCACGAGCAGCACCCACATGTCGGTGAGCAGGACTAGGGCGAGCACCAATGCCGCCGCTGCGAGTCCCAGCAGTATGGCCGCTCTTGACGCCGTGGCTCCGGTCCAGGTGGCATGCTCCCCGACGGGCAGAGCCACCCTGGGCGCAGTGCTATCGACAGGTTCTGCCGTCGGCTGACGAATGTCGCCGGGCACGGATGCACCCACAATGAACGCGGCCACCAGCGATCCGACGAGGGCGAGCAGCAGAACGCCGCCGATGTCGCCGGCATCCCGGGCGTCGGTGAGCCCACGCTGCACGTTCAGCGATCCGAGCGTCAAGATGGAGAAGAAGAGCGCGGACCAGATCGTCGCCGCCGACCCTATTCGGCGGGTTAGGGCGGAATGGCCGAGCCACAGGGTGATGGCGCCGAAACCCAACACCAGCAGCGAGCCGCCACCGAGCATCGCGCCCACGGTGGCGTCCAGCGTCGAGAAGCCGTTCGCGGTGCCGTCCGGCCCCCAGTGGCTGGCGACCGGGTCAGGTAGGTCAGCCCGCCAGGAGCGCGCCGTCAAGGCGGCACCGACCAGCACGGCGAGGCCCGCGAGGGTAGTCCAGCCGGCGGAAAGACGCCTTCGACGCCGAGCACGAGTCTGCACAGTTGCGGATGCACTCACGTACGCATGCTCCCTCCCAAACGATGGTCGCAACAGGGCCGATCGTGCAGTTTCGCTGGGACCCCTTCGAGGCGTGCACGGGCCTATCGTGACCGCATGTCGCGAGTGGTGGTGCTCCCCGACCGAGGGGCGCTAGTGGTAGCCACCGATCTGCACGGACACCTGGCGGACTTCCGGGCGATCGCCGCGCGGTTTCTGGCGCTCGCCGCTACCGACTCCCCGCCACCGCACCTCGTGATCTGTGGTGACCTGGTGCACGGGCCGACGATCTCGGTCGCGGATTGGCCGGAGCACCTTGGTGAGTTCTATCGCGACCGAACCCGGGAGCTGCTCGACGAGGCCGCCGTTCTGCAGCGGAGGTTCCCGGGGCAGGTGCACTATTTGCTGGGCAACCACGAACATGCCCACCTGGGTGGGCCGGTCCTGGACAAGTTCCACCCGGACGAGGCGGCCAATCTCGAAGCCTCGTATCGGCCGGGGGAGTTCGCGCCGGTACGGCGCTGGCTGGCGCGGTGGCCACTGGCGGCGGTCGCGCCGAGTGCGGGGCTGGTATTGACCCACGCCGCGCCGCACGCACGGATTACCTCCGCATCCGATCTTGACGTCGTGGCGCTCGACGGATATCAGCACATTGCCCTGCATAAGATGGCCGACAGCGGGCCGCTCGGTGCGCTGCTGTGGGCGCGGACCACCACCGCCGCGCGGGCGTATGCTTTTCTCCGCGCCATGAATCCGAATGCTCGCGTTGCGGTGTTTGGCCACGACCCGATTCGGGAGGGCCACCTGGTGGAGCGGGAGCCACTGTTGTGCATCTCGAGCAGCTTCGGCTGCTACCACGGCGACAAGGTCTACCTCGAGTGGGATCTCGCGGTGCCCGCCACCAGTGCCCAGGCGCTGGCCGACGCTGGGCTGCGACGCCTGCACCCGAACGTGCCGGCCCGCCACCGCCGGCGATCTTGATACCCCACGGCGAGGGACCTGGGTCACCCCTTCAGGCGGTTCACCACGTGCGGCAGGACGGGACCATTCCACTGCGCGACGTGAACCTCGCCGATTACCTTCTCAGCGCCGTCGGGCGCCTTGCTGCCCAAGATGCGGATCGTGCCGTTGTCGAGGGCGGTGCCGGTGACCCGGCTCCATGGCACCGGCTTGCCGAAGAGGCCGCCCTTCTTCACACCCTCGGGGCTCAGTAGAACCCGGGCCCCGGCTGGCCCAATCGGCACTGTCTCCCCGGCGCGCACAGCGGCCGCGATCTCGTCAGCGAGCCGGGGGATCGCAATGGACTCGATGCGGTGGACGACCTGGAGCCACGACTCCCGATACTCATTGAGGTTCTCGTCGCGGTGGTTGGTGGACAAGATGAACATGCGCGTGCGTTTGTCCTGCTTGAACTGGAGAATGAGGTCGGTCCCTTGGTAGGTCCCGTTGATGTGACGCCGTGTGGCGTGATAGGTGACCGCGTTCATAGCCCTGAGGTCGTAGGTGTCCTTGCCGTCGAACGTCATGGTGTTCCCGGAGGACACCAGTGTGTGCCTGCCGCTCTTCAGCTGGATGTCGCCGCTCACGTTCTACCGCCTTCGTCGTCTTGAATGGTTCAGTCGTCCCGGCATTGTGGCTCTGGCTGGCCACGTCGCCTAGGGCGATGACGTTCCATCCGACGGTACGGCGAACTGGCTCCGCATGAAATCGGGAGCGGCTGCCTATATTCCCAGCGGCGTTACCTACGTTTCCGGAGCGTCCCCTCCTCATCGGTCGTGCCCGGTGTTGTAGGCAGCGGTCGGCCTTTCCACCGATTGACACTCGTCGCTCGGGCGCGTATTCAGATATCCACAGAGGTCGTGATTTGGATGAGCGCCTGAGCGATCTCTGGGCTTCGTGCGCGGCCTTACCTACGAATGGAGGAGTGGCATGGATTCGGCGAATCTGCAGGCAAACATCGATTCGGCGAACCTTGAGTCGAGCAGCGCGCCGCGCCGGAAATCGGTGCGAACGGCCGTGGTGATCGTTCACGGCATGGGGGAGCAGTTACCCCTGGACACGCTTAATCGTTTCGTGAAGACGGCCCTGCCGAAGGTCGAAGGGCAGCGCCGCTACTACTCCCGCCCCGAGCGAGTCACGGACTCCTACGAGGCGCGTCGGCATCTCGCCACCCGCCAACCGCCCACCGGACTTCCGATCACGTACGGCCAGACCGAGTTCTTCGAATACCACTGGTCATACCTCATGACCGGAAACAAGCTGGGCGATCTGCGTCCGACGATGACTCGCTTGCTCCTGCGGTCACCCGCGACCGTTCCGTACGGCCTCAAGAAGGTGTGGTGGCTCGTCTGGCTGCTGATTCTCGTTCTGCTTGCTGGGCTGATCGCGATCATTGCCAGCGGCGTGGTGATTGAGGAGTTCACCACGGCTGGCGTGCTTGCCGCTCTACTGGGCGAAGGAATCCTGGTTACTGTTCTGGTGCGTGCGCTCAATAGCGGTGGCAATGTCGTGACGAAGTCCTTCGTCGACGTCGTGCGCTACCTCGATCGATCGCCTCGGTCCTACGAGGTGCGTCGATCGATCCGGAAAGGGATGGTCGACCTGCTGCAGGCCATCCACGATAAGGGCCGGTACTCGCGGATCGTGATAGTGGCACACAGCCTTGGCGCCTATATCGCCTACGACGCGATCGGATATCTGTGGCCGCAGATGTGCAAGCTGCACTGTGGCCCGTTGCGGGATGGGCCAGCGAAGCCACTCGTGGGCCTCGCCGAACTCGAGGCAGCCGCGCGCGCCGTCGCCAAGCATCCGGCCGCGGGGCTCACCCGAGGACAGCAGGCGGAGCTGGCCGAGTTCCGCGTCATGCAGTTCGACCTCTGGCGAGGCTGCCGGATCCAGGGCAATCCTTGGCTGATCACCGACTTCATCTCCGTCGGCACGCCGATGTACTTCGCCGATCTCCTCTACACAAAGAACCGCGCAGACTTTGACCAGCTGGTGACGAGTGCCGAGCTGCCGCAGTGCCCGCCGCGGGCCGGAAGCCAGCTGGTGGAGGGACCCGCTCGGCCGCCCGGACATTACGGCTTCAACAACCAGGGCCGAACCGTGCTGACCCACGGAGCGCCATTCGCCGTGGTTCGTTGGACCAACCTATTCTTCCCTGCGGAGAGGAGCTGGTTCGGCGACTGGTTCGGCGGGTCCCTGCGGCCACTCTTCGGCAATGGCGTGCTCGACCAGCCGATCACCGGCAATCTGCCCCACCGACGATTCCCGGGTCTGGCGCACGGGCGTTACTTCAATTATCCGGAGAGCACTGGACCAGAGGATTTCACCACCAAGCTCCACGAGCTCCTTCGGTTGGACCTTCACGACGAGCTTGAGGAGCTTCTGGGCGCGCCCGACTCCCTCGACGAATCCAACCTGACACGCTAAGCGACGAGGCCTGTAGAGATGTCTATGGAACAGAAACAAGCCGTCTACGGACGTAAGTCGATGGAAGGCTACGTGCCGGGCGTTCAGCCGGCGGCACGGCGCCCATTGAAGATCTTCGCGTTCGATCCCAGCCTGCGTCGTTCGGCCGGCAATCTCGCCATCGTCGAGATTGTGAATGAGACTCTCGACCCTGGTCCCGACGGCCGAGTGGTGCGGGTTGTGGATTACAACGCAACCGAGGACGTGTACTACCCACCGGTCGACCTCGACGGCGTCGACATCCTGATGCAGCGCGGGCTCGATCCATCAGATTCGGATCCACGCTTCCATCAGCAGATGGTCTACGCGGTGGTCATGAAGGTGATCGAGAACTTCGAGCGGGCACTGGGCAGACCCCTGCCGTTCCGCGGCGAACAGAAGCTTACGGTGCTCCCGCACGCATTTGAAGGGGAGAACGCGTTCTACGACTCGGACACGCTCTCCCTGCACTTCGGATACTTCGCCGCCGACACCGAAGATCCTGGCCCGAACTTGCCGGGCCAGACCGTTTTCACCTGCCTGTCGCACGACATCGTCGCGCATGAGACCACGCACGCGATCGTGGATCGCCTGCGCGACCAATTCAACGCCCCGACGAACCGCGACGTCCTCGCGTTCCACGAGGCCATCGCCGATATCGTCGCGATCTTTCAGCACTTCAGCTTCCCGGAGGTACTGCACCATCAGATTCGTTCGACCCGGGCAGACCTCTCCAAACCCGGGCGCCTGCTCGAGCTGGCGCGCCAGTTCGGCTGGGCCACCGGATCCGGTCAGGCGCTTCGTACCGCAACAGGAATGGATCAAGCGGCGCCGGACCCGCGCCAGTACGAGGAGGCACTCGAGGCCCACGATCGTGGGTCCATCCTCGTCGCTTCGGTCTTCGACGCCTTCTTCCGCATCTACCGCAACCGGACCGCCGACCTCATCCGGGCCGTCACCGGAGGGTCCGGCATCCTCCCGGAGGGCGAGCTGCAGGCGGATCTGGTCACGCTCACCACGCGGGAGGCAGCCAACACAGCACAGGAGGTGCTCACGATGTGCTTGCGCGCGTTCGAGTACCTCCCACCGGTCGATGTGACGTTCGGCGACTATCTGCGGGCCATTGTGACGGCGGACTTCGAGCTCAACCCGCGGGACGAGTATGAGCGTCGGGTGTGCTTCATCGACGCCTTCCGGGCACGCGGCATTTACGCGCCGGCTGTGTCGTCGCTCGCCGAGGAGGCGTTGCGGCTGGAACGGCCACGAGAGCTGGAGGACGCGAGCATTCCGCCGGACCTGGTGACCGAGGTGCTGGCGAGCCAGTTCGAGGTCTTCGAGGGGGGTCAGCGGCGGCGGCGTACGACGTCGGGATACGCGCAGGTCCACGAGTTCGCGCTCGAGCACGCGACGGCGCTGCAGTTGGACCCGGCACTGCTCAACCACGTCGAGCTCCAGGGAATTCATCCGAGCTTCCATGTCGGCGAGAACGGCCAGCTCCTGGTCGAGCTGGTCGCCCAGTGGGTGCAGACACCGCCGCGAAACGACCCGCGTCGGCTTGAGATCGGCGGGGTGGTGTTGCGGGCCGGAACGACGGCAGTCTTCGCGGCCGATGGCAGCGTGCGCTACATCGCCACCAGGCCGCTGCCGGGTTGCCATCTCACGTACGAGATGCACCGGCAGGTTGCCGAGGAGCGGGTTGCCGGCTTTCGACGGTACGTGAAGGCGCTCGACGCTCGCGACTCGCTCCAGAACTGGAGTGACGAGGACTACCGGGCCAACCGGATGGTCCGGCGCGCCAAGTTCTCCGCCGCCCATCTCGCCCGTCCATCGCGGAGGAGGTCCGATGGCTGATCACGTCCTGGTGCGCATGTACAACGTCGGCTTCGGCGATTGTTTCCTGATCGAGTTTCCACGAGCTGGCCAGCCGCCGTTCCGGGTGCTCGTGGACTGCGGCGCACACACATCTGGGTATCCGCGCGACGGTTGGCGGCCCGCCGACGTCGTCGACCAGATCATTGCCGATGTCACGCAGGAAAACCGGGGGCCGGTGCTCGACGTCGTGGTCGCCACCCACCGCCACCAGGATCACGTGAGTGGCTTCAGCGCCGAAGCGTGGGACGACGTGACGGTCGACCAGGTCTGGATGCCATGGACGGAGGATCCGGACGACCCGGAGGCGAAGGCGATCCGAGAACGGCAGGGCCGCCTTGCGCTCGGTCTCGAACTCGCCTTCCAGCAGCCGGGCTTCGACAGTCGATGGCTGAACCCGGACGTACGACAATCGCTCCGCTCTCTCGTGGCCAACTCACTGACGAATGAGTCCGCGATGCGTACGCTGCACCGCGGGTTCAAGGGCAAACAAGATCGGAACTTCCTGTCCACGGCCAATGCGCGCACCATCAACGTCCCGGGCTGCGACGGGCTGACCGCGCACGTTCTGGGGCCATCGCGAGATCGGGACGTGATCCGGGACATGGACCCGCCGACCGGGCAGTCGTACCTGCGCTTCTCAGCGACGTCGGCGGCGGGCGGGGCACGCACACGAGGGGACATCGAGTCTATTGTGGGCCGGACTCGCGGGCCGTTCACCCGCAGCTTCACCATGTCGGCAAGCGACTATGAGGCCGACGGCGTGGGCATAGTCCTCGACGATGACGTGAAAGCCGCCGCCTCGGCCATGATGCGCGACGACGACGTAGCCGCCGCGGTCTCCCTGGACAAGGCGGTCAACGGCACCAGCCTGATGCTGATGTTCGAGTTCGGTGAAGCGTTCCTGCTCTTCCCCGGCGACGCGCAGTGGGGCACGTGGGAGGCCGCCATGAACGATCCCGGCTCACGGGATTTGCTGGCCAAGACGACCTTCTACAAGGTCGGCCATCATGGCAGTCACAACGCCACCCCGATCGAGTTCGTCGAGGAGGTGCTGCGACAGGACCGGAAGCTGTGGGGCGCGGCCGTCTCCGTGCGACCGATCTCCTTCTGGCCGGAGATTCCGCGTGAGCCGCTGGTCGACGCATTGAAGGCCCGCTTTGATCGGGTGGTGAGCAGCCACCAGCCAGGTCGAAGTGCGCGGGGTTTCGCCGTGAGGCGTGAGTCGGTGGGCGTCGACTTCCACGTACCGTGCTGAGCGTTCGCCGCCTAGCGAGCGGCCAAACCAGCCGCCACGAAGAGGACCAGCGCGACTGCGACGTAGGCCAGCGGCGGGCGCAGCCATACATAGTGCGCCGGTGCACCGCCGGTTCGGGCGGCGCCGTTGGCCAGCCCGTACAGGCCTACCGCGAACAGCGGCAACCCGAGCAGCGCCAGCACGCTGGCGATCACACCGCTGGCGGACAGCGAAGGCCCGGTCGCACTGTCGAGCAGGATGCGCAGGACCGGCAGCGAAAACACCGCGGTCGCGATCGCGAGCACCAGCGCGGCGGCGAATCGGCGCGGCAGGTGCCGGCCGCCCGGGGCCGTGGCCGTTCCGGCCGCCCGGCCAGCGGCACGACGCGATTCCCTCGTCATGGTGGCGGGGTCTCGATGCTGCGTCGCGTCGCGCGGGGAGGCCTCGGTCGGCATGGGGGGCAGGAGCTGCTCCCCAGTCCATTGACCCATCTGCCCAGCCATCCCCGGCGGGGCTCCCGGTGGCATCCGTGCGCCGCCCCGACGTCCGGCGGACCGGTAGCTTCCCTCGTCCCCGGATCCCTCAAACCAACCGGGCCCCTCGGGCTCGGCGTGCTGCTGCTGCTCGCCGCGGTACCACCGCGGGTCGGACTCGTCTGAATAACTGCTGCGATGCGGCTCCACGATCCTGCACCGTACACCTCTCCGGGCGACCGTGAAGAACGGCACCATCGTCGGATGGACCACGGCGTTATGGCCGGTATTGTCAGTCAGAACGATCGAGGCATTTCCCTGGCCCGAGGAGCGCGGCGTGAGCGACCAACTGAGGACCGAGAAGCCGCCGCGCCAGCGCCCTCGTGGCCTTGTCATATGGATCACGGCACTCGGGTGGGTGGCGATCAGCGGGATCGCCTTCGCCTTGGCTGGCGACACGCCGCCGTTCGATCGCCCCGTGCTCGCGGGCGTGTCGACGCTGACCCAAATTGTCAACGGCTGGCTCAACCTGCTCGGCGCGAGCATCCTGATCGCGATCACCTACGCGATGACCAGGCGCCGGGCCGTCCCGGACATGGCGGCACGGGCGCCCGAACGAGACCAGGCCATTCGTGAGGTCCGCCTCATCATTGGCTATGTCCTTCTCGCCCAGGCCGTCGGGTTCGTGGTCGGCCACGCGCTCGGTTCACACGCGATCAGCCTGCATCTGCCGGGGTCGCTCTTCGGTACGTCGAACCCACCCACCGCCGGGTGGGCCCTCACGTGGGCCGGCTACAACCTCATCGCGTACGCCGTGCTGCCCTATCTGTACTTTCGGCGCCGCGGCTACACCAACGAGCAACTCAACCTGCGCTCCTCCGACCGGGTCGCGGATCTCAAGCTGATCCTCGTGATCTTGGCCGTCGAGTCACTGTTCGAGCTGACCCTGTTCGGCAAGGAACTGTTCGCGCTCACCGGATCTCAGGCGGTGCAGGCGATCGCCGCGTCATTCGCGATCAATTTCGTGGGCACGGTGCTGCCCATCGCCATTCTCATCTTCGGCATCCTCCTGCCGCGACTGCACCGCATCACCGGATCGGTACCCGCCACCGTGGTTCTCGGCGGACTGGCGTACGCCGCGGTCCACTTCTTCGACGGATGGACAAACTACAGTACGATCCGCGCCGGCCTCCTCAGCGTGATCTTCCTCGTCCTCCAGTATTTCGGACCGGGCATGATCAAGACGGTTCTCACGCTCCGCACGGGCAACACGTGGGTCCACGTCTGGAGCTACCACGCGATCGCCCCGCACGCAACGATCGACGCTCCATCAGTCGTCAGGCCGTTCCACCTGCACTAGCTCAAGCCGGTGTCGATCGCCGTCGTAAGGGCTGCCGCGGCCGTGTCGCCGTCGAGGGACCACATCATCGTGCCGCCGAGCCCGTTCGCCTTGATGTAGGCCGTCTTCGCCGCGATGACCTGCGGGTCGTCGTACGACCAGAAGTTGCGTCGTTCCGGACGAGGAAGTTGCGCCGGTAAATACCCCATTGGGTGAAATAACCGACCTTGACGTACGGCGCGGCGACGGCTGCCGCGCTGCTGGGCGATGGCGCGGCGGCCTGCGTTGATGCTGCGGTCGCGGAGAAGACGGTGGCCAGACCGAGCGCCGCGGCAACAAGCGAACCGAGGATTGGCTTTCGCATGACACCCTCCCAGATGCGCGGCTATTCAGTGACGGTAGCCAATCCATCGGGAAATGAAAGAGTCTTTACTAATTGGTTGGTGAGCGATCGATCAGCTCCGGCGGCGGGCGGCGGTTGTCACGGCGATGGTGAGCCCGACGCCGACGACGGCGATCAGAACGCCCGCGACGGCGAGCGTGGACCACCAGTGCCGGCCGATCTCCCGCAACCCGTTCTGCAGCCCGGCGATCGCTCCGAGCAGGTTCAGGACCGCAATGCCTAGTGCGGTGATCCAGCCAGTGATCGCGAGGGTGCGGCTTCGGTCGTTCATGGTCTCCTCCGTCCAGTCAGGATGCAGTGCCCACGCGAGGTCGGCCGGGACTCCGCCGATGAGTCGGCGCAGGATCTCCATCGCGGCTCGGCCGTCGCGTGCGTTTCGATGGGCCAGGTCGAGCAGGTGCTCATGCAGATCGGCGGCGAGTTCGGCCCGCCGGGTCGCCCGGTGCGGCGAGGGGACGGCCGCGGTGTAGGCACGGGTCCAGGCCTGGACCAGCGCGGTTGCCGTCGCTACAGACCGGCTCACCGGGTGGCCGTTCGTGGTTTCGCTCGACGCGCGGCTGCCGCGGGTAGTTTGGCCGCCGCAGGTTGTTCGGCCGATGCGGCGGTCTCGATGAGCGTCGCGCGGCCCGTGTCGGTGATCCGGTACAGCCGGCGACGTGGTCGGCCGTCCTTCTCGGCGTCCTCGGGTGGCTCCCACCGGGCCGCGAGCAGGCCGCGACCGGCCAGGCGAGATAGTGCCTTGTAGAGCGTTCCGTGTGCGGTCAGTCCGCCGCCGTGCGCGTCGCGCAGCGCGCGGGCCACGGCGAACCCGTGGACCTCCGGCGCGGCGGCGGCGATCTGCAGGATGGCCAACTCCAACGGGAGCAGCCCGACCCGGGGTGGCATCTGCTCATCTTAGGAAGATATCTTCCCGATGTCAACACCACCATACGTAGGCCGGTCGACATTCACTCATGCAGGAGCGCGTGCGTACAATGTAGACGGTGCTTGCATGGTCCTCAGGGCATCGCCTGAGCGACTCGCTTCCAAGTAAGGCCGGGGTAGGCGACTGCGACCGCCCATTGCGCGGCGTAGCAGCCGTTGACGACGCAGTCGGGTATCACCGGGTCAAGACGCAGCGTGTCACCGCCGGTGATGGTGAAGGTGAACGAGACGTCGTTGATGAGTACGGTCCGATCATCGAACAGCTGGTACACACCGTCGTCAACTTGTTCGCCCTCGGCGTTCCGGGAGCCGAACTGTCCATCGAGAGTGAAGAAGTGTTCGTGCCGTCGCGGCATGGCCCCTTTGCATGGAGTCTTCGGGTCCTTGATCTGGCTCGGCTCGGTGACACCGGGCAACCATCCGCCGGTTGCCGCATGTTCGAGCGTAAAGCGTTCCAGACCCGCCTGTTTCAGGGCGGCGGCGTGTTCATCACACGTCGTGATCCGCGACCAGGTGCCGACGAGTGGAGACACCCCGGCGGGCGGTGAAGGTGCTGGCGTCGTGAGCGCCGACCCGGCCGGGTCACGTGTGTCGTCGCATCCCGCAACCGCCGTGATCAGCAGAAGTCCCACGATGACCACCCGCAGCCTTGCCTTCACCCGACCTCCCCCGCCGAGCCGTCGCCGCCCAAGCAGACGCGACGGCGTCGCACAGGATACGGGAACCTCGCGCGGTCCGCCACGAGCGCACTCGCACGGACCTTCAATGACGCTAGCGGCGTTGCCCATTTTCTGCCGCGCCGACCAGACCGAGCCGCGCCGCCTTCGACGCTGCGACCGCGCGGGTCGGGGCATCGAGCTTGGCGAGCACGGCCGAGACGTGATGGTCGACGGTCTTCACCGAGATATAGAGCCGGGCGGCGATCTCCGCGTTGCCATGCCCGCCACAGATCAGGTCGAGGACCTCGCGCTCGCGTCGCGTGAGACCGACCGGATTCGCCCTGGTCGAGAGCCGAGCGCCATTTGGGATCGACCTGAAGCCCAGCGCACGCATCTTCTGCCGGGCGATCCGGACCGCCGCCGGCGCCCCGAGATCATCGAAGATGCCGATCGCGCGGCGCAGCGCCGCCTCGTCGGCCGAGTCCAGCAGGACGAGCGCCGCGTCGTACGGGCACCCGAGGTCCGTGAAGAGCTGCGCGGCCTTTTCCCAGTCGCCCTCGATCAGCACTCGGTACGGCTCGGCGATCTCGCCATCCGTCGTGCGGGTCGAGCCGGTGCGACGCAGCCACGCCGCAACCGCGCCGCGCTCCCACGGCCCGCACGTCGATGATCGGTCCGCCGCCGACTCGGCCTCATGCCGCGCCGATCGCTCGTCTCCGGCGAGCCAGTGCGCCTCAGCGCGGGCCAACCGGGTCGGCACGATCCACTCCGCCTCGTTTGTCCCTTCGGCCGAGACGACGACCTCGTCGAGATGGCGCCACGCATCGGCGTTGCCGCGGCGCGCTCCGATTTTGCCGCTGTTGACAAGCGAAACGATCCGATTGATTGGCGAGGGACCGACCTTCCCGAGGACCTCCGAGGCAAGTTCCAGCGACTCGTCCCAGCGCCCCAGCCTCTCGAGCGTGCTGCTCCGCTCCCCCCGGATGCAGTTTCCATACGTCGAGATCTCATGTTCGTCGACGTAGGCGAGTCCGTCCACGTAGTATCGCTCGCCTTCGGCGAATCTTCGATGGGCGCTGTATGTGCCGTACATGTTGACGTACGCCCGTCCGACCTGGGGCTCGAGGCCGCTGGCCATTGCGATGTCCAAGGCTTTGCGCAGCGGCGCGACCCAATCCCGGCCCATGCTCGAGAGAACACAGCCCTCGGTATTCCACGCTTCGCTGAGTACCTCGACGACGCCCAATGGCTCGGCAACCGCTCTCGCCCGGTGGGTGAGCGCGAGCGCCTCGTCGTTCGCGCCCTCCGCAATCCTCTCGCCCGCCAGGGTGACGAATGCCCACGCAAGTTCAGCGCTCGGCCCCAGCGGCTCGAGCGCCGCCACGGCGGCCTCGGCCGCCTCTGTCGCTTCGGTGCCCCGGCACAGGCGCCACATCGTCTTCGATAGCCGGCGCAGCGTGTCACCCTCGCGCAGTCGGTCGCCGGCCGCCCGCCAGAGCGCCAGCGCGCGCTCGCCGGCGTCGGCGGCGTCGTTCCATCGATCCACCAAGGACAGTTCGTCGGCAAGCGCGTCATAGAGTCCGGCCACAAGCGCCGGCTGCGCGTCTGATGCGAAGCGCACAGCTCGCTCATACTGGGCCGCCGCCTCTCGGTGCGACGCTAGATCCGCGGCCCGCCGCGCAGCCCGATGGGCGAACGCGAGGGCGGCATCGCGGTCGCCTGCCGCCTCGGCCTGATAGGCCATGCTCGCGTCGTCGTCGTACCCAATCGCGCCCATACAGGCAAGGATCCGCGCGTGGACGGAGGCTCGGCGATGTGTCGGGATCGCCTCCTCCACGGCCAGCCGGGCGATCTCGTGGCGGAATCTGAGCCACGCGCCGTCCGCGACAAGCAACCCAGACGCGAGGAGCTCGTCAACGACCGACGGCGAACAGCCGGTGGCCGAATCCAGCAGTCGCGGCTCGACCCGGACGCCGGTGAGCGCCGCGACGTCGAGGACGGCACGGGACTCGCGGCTCAGGCGCGCGGTCCGCGCCAACACCGCGTCCCGGGCCGACGGTGGAACGGCGGCGATGCCGGCCTGAACCACCTCGGTGACGTAGAACGGATTCCCGCCCGTTATCCGGTGGAGTTCGTCGGCCTCAATGCCGGTTCCATCGGCCAGGATCCGCACCGCCTCCGTGGACAGCGGTGCGAGCCCTATCCGTCTCGTCGACCGCTGGGTCGCGAGCTCTCCAAGTGCGACCCGGAGCGGGTCACTCGCGGTCAGGGAGTCGTCTCGGTACGTGACGATGAGCAGTACAGAAGCCTTGCGCAGCCGCCGACCCAGGAATCGAAGCAGATCGACCGTGGCCTCGTCGGCCCAGTGGACGTCCTCGATCACGACGACATCAAGCGAATCCGTGTCGGTGAGCTGAGCCAACACCGCGCCGAACAGCTCGTCCCGCGTGCCATGGTTGCGACTCAGCTCGAGCAGTTCGCCGCCGATCTGCTTCGCCAGGTCGAACAGCGGCCCGAGCGGGCGAGGCGTGAACAAACCGTCGCACACGCCCCACGACCATCGCGCGTCGGGCAGATCGCGCTGGAACTGTTCCACCACCGAGGACTTGCCCACGCCGGCTTCGCCGGCCACGAGAACCATCCGACCGTCGCCACCGGCCGCCTCCCGGGCGTACTCCGCCAATACAGCCAGTGCGGACTCCCGTTCGAGAAGCTGCATCAGAATAGTGTCGGTCGCACTGATCTTCGGCGCCATGGTCCTTACGGCCCGCATCGGCCTTCGCGTCCGGCGGTACGAAACGCGCGTGTTGTGCCCTGACGAGTGCGCCGTCCGATCGTGTCAACCCTGCGCCGAGGCGAAGGTCGGCCAGCTGGGCGACAAGTGGGGGATCAGCGTGATTTCGACATTGCCGCTCTTCAGCACCAAACCGTAGCCGTCGTTCGGCATGCTCGGGTCGGCTGCGACGTTTCCGAAGCGCAGTTGGGTCGGGTCACTGTACCGATCGCGTCCCGCTAGACGTGACTCTCGCGAGCCGCGAGTGTTCAACACATGCCCACGTACGGCGTGCCGCAGCGGGCGAGTGTTCAACAGTTCCCCGCAAGGGACGACATCGGCGCCGGGGGAGTCGCGGAAGCCGAGGAGGAGGGCGGCACGATCGGTGAATGGTCCCGCGGATTCTGCACATAGTGACCGACGAACGGGCCGCCAGTGACTGCGTGCTGTGGCCGGCCGGCTGCGTCGTACGCGGTGAGCGTCAGACGTTCGGGTCCTTGATACTCCTCGGCGGTCACGTTGTGCTCCAGCGGCAGTGGCGCGGCCGTTCGCTGCGCCCAGAACAGCGTCCAGCCGGTCTCGGCATTCACGCGGGTTTGGGCATCCGTTTCTCGTCCCTCGGAGGCGACCGTGATGCGATTGGCCGACCGGGTGTACAGGCCGACATCGAGCACGCTGTTCGGCCCGAGCGTGAGCTGCTTGCTCAGGAATTGGAAGGTCGGGTCCTCGGGATGCTTTCCCGGAAGGTCGCCGAGCGAGTCACGAGCCAGCCCGGTGATGTCCCACATCCGGACCTCCCCGGTGTGCTGGTCGTGGAAGGCGAGGACGAACCCGGGCTGGTCACGGGTTCCGACGAACCCGATGAGCACGTCGAACTGTGTACCGAGGTTCGGCGCGTCGAGCGTGGTCCCGGTCTCAACCAGGGGGCCGAGCGTCGCATCCTCATTTGGCCTCGGGCACGACGACGGCACGTCCCCACCGCCGACGTCGGAGGCGGGGGTTGAACCGCCGAGGAGCAGGGCTCCGGGTACGACGAGGGCCGCGACCGTGAGGGCGGCGGCGACCGCCGTTGCTGCCGCCCGCCGCATCCTTACACCGCGGGCGCGCCGACGGATCACGTCGGGCGAGATGTCGACGGTCAGGTGCGCGGTCTCGGCAACAAGTCGATCGCGCAGGTCATTGATGTCTCTCATCACGACTCCCACTGTGGTGTCGCTGTGCATGGGCGGTCGACGTCGCCGGCTCGACGAGGTCGGGATCTACGCGAAGCTTCGCCAAGGCACGGGCGTTGGTGCTCTTCACCGTTCCGATGGAGATGCCCAACTCGATCGCGGTGTCATGCTCGGTGAGGTCGAGGAAGTACCGCAGCACCACCACGGCCCGTTCTCGTACGGTCAGCCGGCGCAGGGATCGGATGATCGTGTCCCGTTGCGCCAGTTCGCCGCCGTGGTCCGCGCCCACGGGCATCTCGGGCACGGAGCCGGTGAGCGTCTCGGCGCGGCGGCGGAGCCGACGCCGCCAATCGGTATGCAGATTCACCAGGGTGCGCCGCGCGTAACCGAAGGCGTCCCCGTTCCGTACCCGCGGCCACGCCAGGTAGACCCGCGCGAGCGTGTCGGCGACGAGGTCCTCCGCACAGGCGAAGTCGCCGCCGGTGAGCAGGCACCCGATCCGGTACAGACGGGAAGTGCAGGCGCGGACGAAGTCGGCGAAGCCTTCCGGTTCGGGCATGACCAGCCTCTCGCTCGCGTGTCTGGTGAACATACGATCCAGAGCCCTCGAAGGGTTGCGTGGGCGACCTGATGACATGGGTGATCACCGGGATCTGGTGTATCCCCGCGTCAATGCCGCTCAGTTAGGCGTCCCACAGCTGCAAGATCGCTGTTTCGGTGGCGGGCGTATGGTGTCGCGCCACTTTCCGCACCCAGACAGCAATCTTGCGACGGCCGAGGTTCGCGTTCGTTGCAAGGGTTCGGCAAGTTGATTTGAGTAGTCGTACTAACAGCGCGAGAGCGACGCCGGCTGACTTGCCGCTCGCCTTGCAACGAGCCCAAGCGCGAGAGTGAAAGTCTGTGGCTTACTTGATGTCGCGCCACGTTCCGGGTGAGCGTGACCTATGGACCACGCGTAACACCTCGATCTGCGTCGCGCGTGGTTGGTAGAACACGCCGTAGGGAAAACGTCGCAGGCGCGCTCGTCGCACAGGTTCGTAGCCTGCGACCAGTGGAGCACTGCGCGGAAAGGCCGCGAGCCGCTCGAAGAGTTGGTCCAACTCGGTGATCAGATCGTCAGCCAGCCCCGGTACCTCGTCGTCGTAGTACTTGCCCGCGGCCTGGATGTCGACCACCGCAGCCGGGCGGACGATGATGTTCACGACCGAGGACGAGCCTCTCGCCGAACGACCTCCCATGGCCGTCCGGACCCAGGGTCTCGCCGCAGATCGTCGAGGGCTTCGTCGAGCATGCGCCGCTCCGCCTCAGTTGGGGTGTAGACCGGCTCGCCAAAGTGCGTCCGCAAGGCCTCCTGGATGAGTTCGGAGCGAGTGCGATGCTCTATCTTCCGCGCTCTCTCAACGAGTTCGTACAGCTCCTCTGGGAGCGTTACGGCGACCTTCTTGACTGCCACGTTGGAGACCTCCCGTTCGGTATGACAATATCATACCAGCATTTGCCCCGGCTTCAGATACTGCGGCCGGCCGCCGAGCGCTGGACAAATCATCGTCGATAGCCGCGCTGCCAAGGCGGTCGGTACGGCGTGCGCTCAGCGGTCTCAACGACGGTCACGTCGAGCTGGAACAGCGCCATGGTCGCCCTGTCCGGCTTCGGAACCCCGCTCGCGAGCTCGCCGTCGTCCGGCACGGCAAGCAATCTTGAGGCCAGCGCTCGCGCGGCGGAGTCGGTCCCGGGATCCCATCGGGCGGCGCGACGTTTGGCCGCGGCCATCCGGGACAGGCGAGCATCGATTGCCTCGTCGTCCGGGTGGCGTCTCGACTTGGCGCGCCGGCGGCCGCCCTGCTCGACGACGGGTACGCCGTCGACGGTCTCCTCGACCGGGGCATAGCCAGCGTTTCGCAGCGCGGCGAGCGTCTCATCCAGCGGTTTCGCGCTCGCGATCACGGTCGGTGCGAGCAGGCGAAGGCCAAGTGGCCGCAGCTTGCGGTCGGCCGCCACCTCGGCAAGCAGCGCGGTGTCGTCGCCGCGGAGGCAACACGCGACCGTGCTGGCCCGGATCGCGCCGTGCCGGCGGGCGACGTCACGGATGAGGTAGTCGAGCGTCTGCGGTACGCCGCCGGCGGCGATCGCAGTGAGGTTGGCGATCAACCCGTCGACCGAGTGTCCGGTGGCGAGTGCGCGGCGGATGCCGGCCGGGCTGAACCGCCAGGTGGACGCGGCCGCCACCGCCTCCCGATCGGCGCATTCGTCGAGCAGTTCCGTCAACGCCGGGGACGGCATGCCGGTCACGACGGCCGTCAGGTCGGTCTGAAGGTGCGCGGTCTGCACGACCTCACCAACGCCCGCCAGCGCGGCGGGAAGCCGGACGTCGCCACCATCGTCTTCGCCCAGCAGTGCGTGGGCGATGTCGGTGGTCTGGCCGGCGTCGAGTAGGCCGAGCATCATGGCCTCATCGCGCCAGCCCATAACGCTGGCGATGATGCCGCGCGGGCCGGTGCGGAGCACGTACGGATGGCGCCAGAAGACGAGTTTCGCGAAGTCGGCCCAGTCACTCGGTGCACCGCCCAGTTCGGCCGAGAGACGAAGCATCGCGGACCGCAGGTCCGCGGTGCCGTCCTCGGGGTCACTCGGCACCCACGCGGCGGCGGGTTCGGCCAGCGGCGAGTAGGGCAGCGACCACCAGGTTCGGATGAGCTCGGCTAACCGGTCGGCGGGCTCCGCCTTCAGCCACATGTCGTAGCGCTCGGTCGGGGTGGCGCCGTCCGCCCATGTCGTGAGCAGCCCAGCGCCATGGGCGAGAGCAAACGCCAGCTTGAGCTGATCGACGGAGGCGCCGCGCGACTTGGCCAGCCGCCGGAGCTCACGCACGCCAACGCCACCGCTGCGAATCGTCGCGATTCGCGAGCGGCCAGCCCCATCGAGGACACTGGCCACGAGCCGCAGGAAGTCGCCGCCGGCCGCCGTACCGCCCGGAGACGCAGGACCCGACCGGGTCGACACCAAAGAACATGGCGGAGCGCACGGGTCGAACGGCGCGGTGTAACCCGGGCCGCGCAGCGCGAGTGCCACCTCGAGCGGCATTACGAGTTCGGTTCCCCACGCTTCCGCTCGCATGACCAGGCCGCGCGCTGCCGCCCACCGCACCGCTGTGCCGTCATTCCCGTACCGAGCGCCGCCGTAGTAGTACTCGTGGTCCATGACCGTTTCGCCGCTGGTCGCGAGGCGGTTCAACATCTCGGCCACTGGCGTCGGCGAGCTGTCCACAATAGATCTAACTCGGCCCGCGTCGCGCAGCGCCGCGATGAGTGTGGCGACCACATCGGCCCGGCGTGTTGGCGGTGGAACTCCCAGGCGACTACACATGGGCTTCAGGTCGTCGACCGTCAATGCGTCGACAAGCTGGTCGACCGGCGGGCCGAGCCTCAGCGGTCGCGCCCAGGCGAGCCGGGCCGCATCGACGAGCCGCATTCGCGCCCCACCGTCCGTAATCACTAGGCCACTGTCGGTGAGATGGTCGAGGGCTCGGTCGACGTGCGCGACCTTCTCAGGGTCGGTGGCGCCAAGCAGGCGATCGAGCGTCGAGCGGTCGGTCTCGCCGCTCAGTGCGGCGATCGCCTCGGCGACCTCGATCGTCGGCAGATCGAGCCGGCGCATCGCATCGATCACGGTGCTCGGCTGTTGCAGCCGATGGGCAAGTTGGGTCATGGACTTCGGTGCTGGCGTCGCCGCCTCAGGCCGTCGGGTGAGCAGCCGGGCCAGCCGTTCATCGCCGAGCCGGCGGAGCCATCGAGCGTCCAGTTCCACGGCGCCGAGGTTACGCCGGACGCCTGACACTACGGCGTACGTCATGGGCGTCGGCGGGTCGCTCGGCGGTGGAGTCCGCCCTGCTATTCCTGGTCCGGGACCCCGCCGTGGCGGACGAGCCGGTCGCGGGCGCGCGCGAGTTCGTCGTCGGTGAACAGCCGCGCGAACTCCTCGCGCAGCGCCAGTGCCTCAACGGTCAGGTCGAGCCGGTTCAGCTCAAGCAGCTTGCGGAAACCGGCGGTAGGCTCGCCGCCGCTGAGGATGTGTTTCGCGACGGCGAGGCCGCCGCGCTGCTTGACCTGGTGCAGGAAGATCGAGGCCGAGTAGCCTGCCTCGTCGCGTGCCCGGGCGTGGAGCTGCACCATCTCGACGTGGAACGCGGCACTCCCGGTGTCGTCATCCGTCGCACCGATTGGCGCCCGCAGGATGGTAGTCGCCTCGTCGAGCATCTCGGGGTGGATCTGCTGCTTGGATAGCTTCACGGCACGATGACCAGACTTGTTGGTGGTGATCTCGATTCCACTCAGCGCGCCACCCTCGATCAGCGCGGCAACATCCTTTACGCTCGGTCGCTGTTGCGGGAAGTCGGTCGATGTGGTTCGAGCGATCTGCCGGGGAGTCAGGCGTGTGCCGATCGAATGCTTGCCGAGCACCTCATAGACGTGGCGGGCGATCGGGTTGTCCGAGTGGGCGAACGGCATCGGCGCTGGCTCGACCGCAGGGGCCTCGGGTTCCATCTCCTCGGCGAGGGTCTCGCCCTCGGCCTCGTCGAGGCCGTCGAGATCCGGGTCGTCCACTGGACTGAACAGCGTTGTGGTCGCGCTGGGGCCGGGCAGAACCCGGATGAGGACCTGTGCGAACGTGGCTCCCCGTGCCCGGATCGAGTCCTCGTTCCACTTGTCGGGCAGGCCTTGGTTGAGGTGGAGGCGGCTGTACTCAACAAGCGCGGACCGCTTCTTCAGCCAGGCCTCATTGCCGAGTTCGCCGTTCAGATGACCGGTGATGAGGGTCAGGTTTCCCAGCGTGTAGACAAGTTTGCGGCGCTCGTCGGCGGTGGCGGTGCCGAGCGGCCAGTGCGCGTTCCAGGACTGCGGCATAAGATGCTCGACCGTGAGGCAATCGATGTCGTAGGTAATGTGCTCGCTCTTGGGTGTGCGGAGACCCTGGTCGATAACGCTCAGGATCAACCGGATGCGCTTCCCGTCGGTCGTGGCCATCGACCTCTGACGCACGTTCTCGACGATGTCGGCGTCGCTCGGCCACGCGGTGGTCTTGCCCTGATAGCTGCTGAGCTGATCCCGGACGGCCTGCACCGGATCGCTCGCACCCTCGAGGCGCTTGAGGACACCCGTCGCGATGGTCGTGTAGCTCTTGGCGCCCTCGCCGACGATCACGCGCCGGATGAGGTACGACTCAAGAAGCTCGATGATTCTCCACCGAACCTCGCCCTCGTACTCGCCGAAGACGTGCAGCAGCAGGGGCATGACGGAGCTCGTGTCGAGCACATCGAGGCGGGACATGAACTGCTGCTCGTACGGGTCGAGCGTTATCCGCTGGTCGAGCGCACGGTAGATTTCGCCGTAGGCCGCGAACCTCGCGACCAGTTCTCGCAGCCGCTTCGTCTGTGGGGCGACGTAGCGACGAAAATGCGGAAAGAGCTCCTGGTGCGGAACGACATCCTTGAGCTCCATGGTGAGGAAGTACGCGAGGAAGGTGTCGAGTCGTGCGCCGCCCCGGGGACCCTTGCCGATGTCCTGGCGCCAGAAGCCGTCCTCGAAGCGCGCCCAGTGCTCCTCGTAGAGACGGTCCACTTTGACCTGCTGCGCCTCGGCGAGGAGAAAGATGTGGTTGCGGACGAGATCCGAGGTCTGCAGCGGCATGCCTCGCCCGTTGAGGCTCTCGAAGATGATCTGAGGGTTGTCGCCCGGCTTCAGGTCGATGACCATGAGGCGCAGGCCATGGTTGAGCACCGTGAGGAGCCGGTCGAGGGTCGCGCTGAGCCTGTCGGCCGGCACCGGCGCGAGCCAGGCCTGGACGGCGCGCACAAAGAAGGTATGTGCCTGAATGAGCGCGTGCGGATCCTTCGTGCCTTCACTCCCACGCTCGTCCATGGTCAGACGAAAGGCGTCCCAATCGTGACGGGTGGGCCAGAGCTTGTACCGATCGTCGTCATCGGTGCTCATCTCGTCGTCGTTGTGCGTGAGCTTCCGCAGCGTCCTGAGATACCTGTCGTCAACGCCCCGCGCGACTGCGACATCTCGGATGGCCGCGAAGAGCACCTGCAGGGTCGCGAGCCGCTGCTGGCCATCGATGACCTGACGCTCGACCATCGTGCGTGGGCCGCCGACCGGTTCGCTGAACAGCACCGCCGCCCCCAGGAAGTACGTAGGTACCTGGGCTGGCCCCGTATAGCGATCGACCGTTTCCAGGATGTCGTTCCAGAGCGCCGCCCAATTCTTCTTGCTCCACACGTAACGGCGCTGGTAGCGCGGGACCACGAATCGAACGTCGGTCTTGAACAGAGTCGCGAGCGACTCTTCGCTGGCGTCCATCGATCCCCTTTGTCACGAGCGCGACGACAAACGACCTCAGCGTCGCATGACCCGCTCGGCGGCGCCTCCACCTAACGGTCCACCGACCGCACGCCCGTTGCTCGCGCTCCTACTGCCCAGCGACGGTCACGACCAGGTTGACGCAGCGATCAAGACGTGACAATTCTGGCTACACTTCAACGATCACCCAGTCGGCGCCGAGCAGGGAACGAACGTCGTCCGCCCTGGACGTGATGACCGCCGCGGCGCTCGTCAATGCCACGTACGCGGCATGGCCAGCACCGAGCCTTCGGGCATGCCTGGCCATGCCGCCGATCGTTGGACAGTCGTCTGCATAGTCCACATCAGACGACGGCACAATCGTCTGTACAATGGGATTGCGCCGAAGCACACGCAGATGCTCGTGCTCCTCGTAATGCAAAAGACTGTAGGCCTCCACCAAGCAGATCAGCGGCACTGCGACCGTCCCTTCGACGTCCGCAACGTCGACGAGGATCTGCCCAACCTGCTCCACGCCATGGACGAAAGCCATGAGCGCTCCGGTGTCGAGCACCCAGTAAGGGCTACTCACCCGTGACCGGACGGTCGATCTCGCCGCGAATGTCGTCGACTGACCGGTGCAACAGATCGGCCAAGCGGGCTATAGCGGCGTCACGGGCACCGGCGCTGACCCTGGCTCGGGCAAGTCGGCGGGCCGCTCCCAGCGGATCATAAGGGAACTCCGGGTGACCAGCGGCGAGAAGAACGGTGCGCATGTCGTCGCCAGCGCGACGCCTCCGCAAGGCCTCGGCAACGTACTGAGAGACCTGGCGGGCCGGGATGCCATCCAGCTGTTCCGCGACGTCGTCCGGCACAGAGATCGTTACTCGTCGAGTCATACTGAGATGGTACCTGAAGTATGAATACGGCGTCCCGTGGACACGCGGTGCCGGCCTCCGACAGCGTCGCGGTCGACGACCGAATCCTTGGGGGCTATAGCCTCCCTCTGTGCATCGGCGGCAGCTCTTCGACTACGCGAGCCTGTCCGTCATCTGGGGTGCCTCATTCGTCCTGGTCCTGAAGGTCGTGCAAGCCTTCGGTTGGGTCGGTGCCGCCACATTCCGTGCATTCATCGCGAGCGCGATTCTATTGCTGATCGCGGTGGTGACCAGGCGGAAGCTGATGTTCGGTCGTTTGTTGCCGCTAGCCGTCGTGGGAGCGACCAGCGTCGCGGGGCAGTTGATCGGCCTGTCGTTCTCGACTCCGCGTATCGGGACGGCGATGGCCGCCATCTTTGTCGGCACCATTCCGCTGTTCTCCATGCTGATCGGCCAGGTCTGGGGGATTGAGCACATCACGCCGCCGGGGCGGCTCGGTCTGTTCCTCGGTTTCGGCGGCATCGTCCTGCTGGTGGGCTTCCCCGCGGTGCCCGTCACCGGCATGTTCGTGCTCGGCTGCGTCAGCTCGATACTCGCCGCGGCCTCGGCGGCGTTCGGGAGCAATTACGCGCACAAGCACCTCCGAGCGGTCGGTTCGTGGGAGCAGACCATCGGATCGTTCATCTTCGGTGGGCTCATCACGCTGCCCCTGCTTCTGGCGGTCCCGGTTCCAACCACGCCCCGGCCGCTGGATTACGCGTACCTGGTCGTGCTCGCCGCGGCGTGCAGCGCCCTGGCCTACGTCCTGTACTTCCGCCTGGTCGCGGAGGTTGGCGCCACGATCGCGATCAGCGTCGAGTTCGTCGTGACCGTGATCGCGGTCGTCGTCGGCACCGTGCTGCTCGGCGAACACCTGTCGATCGTCCAGGTGCTCGGCGGAGCCGTGATCATCGTCGGCTGCGCGATGGTGCTGGACCTCATACCTCGCCGCCGCATGCGCCCGTAGGCAGCGGTCGCCTGCATCCATCGGGTTGGCACGTCATCGGTTGCACTCGATCGCGATCGCCAGCAACCCGTCGAGACGCGCGAGGTCGCCGTTGGGCATGGACCGGCAGGAACAGTCGACGGCGCTCGTCGGCGGTGAGCTATCGCCCGAGCCGGGGGCCAGCCGCCCTCCCGGGGGATCAGTACCGCCGAACATCGCGCAAAGAGAACCTTTCCCCGGAAGACTCAGCCCTCTGGCCAGGTGATCGTCACGGGGACACCGGTGACGGTGGCGAAACGATCGAAGGCTATCCCGATGGCGCGCGACTCCTTGGCGGTGAGTCGCCGGGCCGTCCGCGCCTCGGCGACGATCGACTCGCGGCCGACGATGCGTCGCCAGAAGCCGACCAGTTGACTGTCCACAATGATCGGATGGGTAAGCACGTTGTCGTTGGCAGGAGGCATGGTCAGCCCGGCTACGTTGGCGACCGGGTACCGGCTCTCCGAGTAGGCGACGACGTATTCGTCGTAGCCCTGCAGCACGTGTGCGGTCGGCACCGGTTCGCGCGGCGGCGACGGTGCCGGAGCAAACCAGTACCGCCGGCCGTCGACCTCCTCGTTCTCCAGGTCGGAGCCGACCAGGTGCAGCCCGCGTCGGATCTGCGCCATGGTCAGGCTGGACCACCACGCGAAGTCCTTCATCGTCGCCGGGCCGTGGCTGGTGAAGTAGCGGCGGGTCAGCTCGGCCAGAGCCTCGTCGGGTTCAAGGACCGCCGCGGACGGAGCCCGCTCCGAGATGAGGGCGTACGTGTGCTGCTTGCCTCGCATCGGTCCGTTGGCGACGAGCCCGTCCAGCTCGGCCCGCATCATCGTGTACGCAAGGCGGATACCGCTCGCCTCGTACCCGGACCTGGACAGAATCTTGGCCAGCTCCGCGCGGGTCAGGTAGTTTCCGCCGCGCAGCGCCTTGGCGATGATGGCGCTGGTCTTCGCCCCGGTCGCTTCGTCCGGCCCGTGCTGGCGGTAGATGGGGGCGTTGCCGACGTGCACGCGGGGCCCGGTGAGCGCCTGGAGCCAGGCGATGTCGGCCGCGGCCACGAAGTGCCACGTCGGGCGCAATGCATGGGTACGCAGTATCGCGCCGTCATCGATGGCCCGCTGCACCGTGGCGTCGTCAATGCCAGCGGTGCGTTGGGCGATCGACCACTTCGCTACCGCGTACTCCTGCGCTTGCATGGCGCCGAAGTGCGCCACGACGGCCACCGGATCCGGCAGCGGCCCGCCGCCGAGATGTTGATTGTGCAGCCGACGGTGGGCGATCTCCAGGCCGTCCATGCCGATAGATGCTAGTCGCGCGCGTCGGTGGCCTCGCGTCTGTCCACATTGAGCGCCTGTGAGATGTTGCCGAGTAGGCGCAGATTGGGAAACGGTCGGGAGGGGAACAATCGCCGGGTGTACGGGCGCCGCCGCGCACTGGTCTGGACGATCACCTTCGTACTCAAGGCACCCTCGGCGGCCCCCACGTATACGATCGTCGGCCAGGCAAGCGTGCGCCCTCCGTGGCGAATGCCCTGCAGGTCGACGACGAGGCCGTCGAAGTTGATCGTATTGCCGGCGCGGAGCACGTCGAGGGCGAAGGGCAGCCGCGCGTTCGCACTCAACTCCTGCACGATGGTGCCGAGCTGTGCGATGCCCCGGAACCGGTTGTTGAGCGCGACCGAGGCACCGTCGCCGCGTACGACTTTGATGAAGTGCACAGTCCGCACCGGAACGTTCTCGACGCTGAGGTCCATTCTGCGGGTTCGGACCTCGATGATGCCCGCCCACGGGTAGGACGTCAGCACTCCCTTCCGATCGACGTGAATCATGCCGCCGTCAAACAGGTAGAGGTCATCGCTGGAGTGCCGGTGCTCCCAGCGCCAGAACCAGATGGTGATCGCCAGGAACGGAATGTAGAACGGGAGGAGGACGGCGGCGGTGTCGGTCGACGATGTGAGGAACTGACTGGCGACCGCCGCTCCGAACAGCACCGCCAGCGCGATCACGAAGATGGCGCTGAGCCGGAACCGGCCGTGGTAGCGCTGCCGGAGTTGACCGAGCCCCTCATTGGCCGCGGCCGTCTGGACCTGCGATGTGATGGTGTCGGTCATGTGCGGCCCTCCACGTCATGCCCTCCACGTCATCAGGTCGGCCGGTCGAAACACGAACTCCCGGTGATCCGCTGATCACGCAGCGTTTCTGCACTCGAACGATGGCGGCCAGGTTGGTACCATACCGCCGCCTAAGTCCTGCTGTCCCTGCGCACGATCTCAATTACGGAGGTGGTCCTATGGCCGATGGCCGGACGAAGGGTCGTGTCAGAGGACTGCTCGGAGGAGCCAGCCCTGACGACGTGCCAGCGGATCAGGCGTATCACGGTCCCGATCCGGACGCCCAGCGGGCCCTTCAGGTGCTCACTCTGGCCCAACGAACCGCTGATGAGCATGTGGCCAGCGCACAGCACCATGCTGACAACATTCGGACGGATGCCCGGGCAACGGCCGAGCGGATAGTGCGAGAGACGCAGGCGCACGCCGATGGCGTTCGACGAGACGCCGAGAAGGTGCTCTCCGATGCGCGCGCAAGGGCGCAGGACCTCGTCAACGACGCCCAGGCGCATGCGTCCGAACTCGAGCGTCAAGCCCAGCAGCGATACGACGACATCGTCGGGAGCCTTGGTGCCAAGCGCGACGCGCTGGAGCAGCAAATCGAAGCGCTCAAGCAGTTCGACCGGGACTACCGGTCCAACCTGATGTCGTTCATGCAAAGCCAGTTGCGCGCCCTCGGGAACGATGAACCGGAATCGAACGAGGACAACCAACCGCGGGCCTCGGTCGCTACGAGTCACGCCAGATAGAACGTGAGCAGGTCGGCCCGTACCGGAGGGAACAGCGCCATCATCAGGGCTTCGTTCGGGCCTGGATAAACGTCTGGATGCCGTTCGGCGAGGCCGGCGATGCCGTCGGGGCCGAAGAGCAACGGCCCGACCAGATCTGGCGCCACCCCAGCGCCGCCGACCGAGGCCGGGGCCTGCAACGGTCCACCTTGGAGCACGTCGAGGACGATCCCTTGTGCGTACGGCAGACGCACGTGGTGGCGGAAGAAGGACACGACGATCTCTCCGCTGCCGTCGGCGAGCCCCGATTCGGAGAGCCGAGTGGAGAGCACCGGGCGCAGGTGATTCAACAGTGCCGCGGTGTCGCCGACCCGGATGTAGTAGCGGGCGGCCTGCCGCGGCGGCCGCGCCAGGTAGCCCTCCAGCGCGTCACCACCGAGGCTACCCGGGCGCTCCTTGACCTTGACCGCGCCGGTTTCTGCGCCGTCGCCGGAGGCGCGGGCTACAAACGCGGCGTGGGCTAGCAGTGCCTCGGCCGCCGCGGGACGCGAGGCAGCGACCTCGCCGAGCCAGACTTCCTCAGCGGGTGGGGTGATCCGCCCGGTCGCCACCGGCCGTCCGGCGTGCTCGACGAGCAGCTGGACGCTGCCGTCCCTGGATACGAGCCAGCGCCAACACGCCGCTGAATGTGCCATCCGCAGGTCGTAGCCGTGCTGGGCGGTGTCTTGAAGCTCAAGCATCGCCGGGATGTCGGCGGGGCCAGCCCCGCGCACCGTGTAACCGTCGGGTGGCGGCGGAACCGTGTCTACATCGCGCGTCTGCGGCATCGCGATCGCGTACTGGTAGCCGAATTGCCGATAAAAGTACGGAATACCGATCATCACCTGGGCGAGGTGTCCGCGGTCCGCGGAGCGTTCGTGCGCCCAGCCCACCAGCGCCCGCGCCAGTCCGCGCCCCTCGTATTCGCGGTCGGTGGCGACGAGCTCCACCTGGCCTGCGGGTATCGCCACACCGTCGAGGACGAGCGTCTCGTCCAGCAGGATCGCGGTGGACACCACGCGGTCACGGTCGACGACCACGGCGCAGCACTCCCACCCCGCGTCGGGATCGTCAACGACCAGCCGGTGGTCGACCGCATCGGCAGGCTCACCCCGCTCGGTAAGCAGGGTCGCGATCTGGTCGAGGTCGGTGGGTTGGCCGGTACGGAGGACCAAGCCGGCGGGCAATGGATGGTTCACGGGGTGAGCATCGCAGCTACGTGCTCGCGTTCGCGTTCCTCTGTCGCTCGGCTTCCATGTGAAGAACAAGATAGACGACGAGGAGGAGTTCGTCGGGTAGCGTCGTGTGGGCCTCGGGCAGGTGGAGCTGGCGCGGGCGTGTGCCGAGATGGTCGTACGAAACCACGACCGACCCGATCGTGTGGACGCGACTGCCGAGCGCGTCATAGGTCAGCTCGTAGGCGCCCACCCTTCGCAGCCGTGAGCCGAGCCGGTCGTACTCGAGGGCCATCTGTCCGAGCTTTCGCGGTCGGCTGCCCAGCCGGTCATACTCGATGGGTACGCCACCGATGGAACGAAGTCGACTGCCCAGCCGGTCGTAGTCGAGGGTCCACCGGCCGACCGTGCGGGGTCGGCTACCCATCCGGTCGTAGCTGATCGGAACGTCGCCAATGGCGCGCAGTCGGCTGCCCAACATGTCGTAGGTCAGATCGATCGGCATTTTCCGCCCCCTTTCCCGACACCTTAGATGGCTCGGCCCAGGTATGCGGCGAGGCGGTCGGTGGCAGTCGCGCTGGGCGGGCCGGCTGGACCGTACAGCCGGACCCGAGGGGCAACTGTTCAAGAGTCGCCCGGTCCCCCGTACGGCAACCGGGCGAGTCTTGAACAGCTACAACCGAGGCGGAACGTATCGGCTCAGCTCACCGGCTGGAAATAGTGCTTGTCGAGCCAGTGGGCGACGTCCTCGCCGATCCCGGCCGCCTGCTCATCGGCTGCGCGGAAGTGGAGGCCCTGGTACACGCGCGCGTCGATGGTGTCGTCGATCACGTCCGTGAATCGCTCGTAGACGCGCGTCACGGTAGGCGTATTCGGAACGATCCTGACGACGCTGAAGGCCGCCTTCTGTTCGCCGAAGAAGGCCTCGGCCGTGTACATCATCGAACTGGTGACGCAGTTGTATCCCGACGGGTGGTCCGGATACGGCGGTGTCGCGGCGAAGGGCGTCCATCCTGAATCCCCGACGGTGTTGGGGTTGCCGTCGTTGTCGCCCTCGCGGATGGCGGTGATCGGGCGCCAGAAGTTCCAGAAGGCCTTGTCATCCCAGCAGCTGATAAAGCCGTCAGCCCCGGCCAGGTTCAGCATGGCGAAGAGCCGGGCTTGCTCGACGAGCGTCAGCCCGCGATCCTCGGCGATCGTCCGGAACGTGCGGTTGAACAACTCAACGGGATTGACGGTGTAGAACCGGGCGACGGCGGTCTGCTCGTCGGTGCGGGGGCTGTCCGGCGTGTCCGGGCCGCCGAGTTCCTTCACCTCGGTGGATTCCTTGGTGTAGGCGCCGCTCGTGAGCGCATGCGGCCCCTTCGTCCGGAACTGCGATGAGCTCTGGAGTAGGAACGGCTCGACCCCGGCCACCCATGCGAACGGATCACTGCCGGACGCGGTCGGACGCCATTCGCCGGCATCGGTGCCGACCGCGAACGTGAACGGCAGGTATCGACCGTCCGCCGCTCTCGCGGTGAGCATTGCCGCCGCGGCGGCGGCTCCAGCCATAATCCCATCGGTCTTGGCGTCACCGTCGGGAATACCGGCCAGGGCGTCGGCGTACAGGGCGTCGAGTCGATCGATGACGATCTGGTTCAACGCCGGCACGGGCGGGATTCCGAGTCCGACGAGCACGTGGTGCGCGGCGGTGGCAACGGCGGCCTCCGGCGACGCTGACGGCGACGCCGGTGAAAGTCCGGCGAGATATGGCTGATGGCCGCCGTCGATCGCATTGACGGCGTCATAGACGGCTCCCTGCACCATCGCGAGGTGCAACTCCGAGACTGGTGGCGTCTGACCGGCGCCGGGGATCCCTGCGGCAGGTGCGTTGATCAGCGCGTTCACGGCGTGGAGATTCCACACTCGTACCGCATCGGAGCTCGGCAGCGTTGCTACCACGGGAGCGGCCTGGAGCGGTGGTGCGGCGAGCGTGATCAGCCCAACAACAGCAGCAAGCACGGCGCCGGCCCGTAGGTGTCGACCGTCCCAGGCGGCGAGGCGCCGGATGGCGCCGCGGCTTCCGTTCCGGTCCACGGCCTGCGCCTCGCCTTGGGTGATTCTGTCCTTCATCGCGCAACCTCCCGGTGCGTACACGGTGTCTCTCAACCGCCGAAACATGTCGACGCGACGGTAGGGCGACGGACCCGCGCGTGAAATCGGGAGTGGTTGCCTAGATTTCGCTGCCGGGTTGCCTATCTTTCCGGCGTACCTACCAACCCGAGCCGGGCTGCTTCTTCCGCCGCGGCGGTGCGGTTTGGGGCGCCCAGCTTGGTGAGCACGGCCGAGACGTGGTGGTCAACGGTTCTCGCGGAGATGAACAGACGCGCTGCGATTTCGGCGTTTGAGTGTCCACGGCAGATCAGGTCGAGCACCTCCCGCTCGCGTCTCGTCAGTCCCAGCGGGTGTTCCCGAGTGGCGGATCTCGGCCCAGTATTGACCGACCTCAGGCCGAGCGCGCGCATCCTCTGCCGGGCGATCCGGGCGGCGGCCGGGGCACCAAGCTCGGCGAAGATGCCCAGGGCCCGGCGCAGCGCCGTCTCCTCGGTGGCGTCCAGCAGCGCGAGCCCGACCTCGTACGGACACCCGAGATCGGACCAGAGCTGCGCGGCCTTCTCCCAATCTCCCTCGACCTGCAGCCGATATGGCTCGGCGATCGCTCCCACGATGGAGCGGGTCGAGCCGGTGCGGCGCAGCCAGGCCGCGACCGCGCCGCGGTCCCAGGGATCGCACGCCGACGATCGGTCCGCGGCCAGCTCGGCCTCTTGCCGCGCCGAGTCGTGGTCTCCCGCGAGCCAGTGCGCCTCGGCGCGGGCCAGCCGCACCAGCACGATCCGCTGCGCCTCGTCGGTCCCGTCAGCTCCCGCGATGGCCTCGTCGAGATGGTCCCACGTGTGGGGGTCGCGGCGCCGCGCTCCGATAATGCCGCGGCTCGTCAGCGACCCCATCCGGTTGGGCGGGGAGGGCCCGATACGAGCCAGGGTTTCCGTGGCCAGGGCCAGTGCCTGGTCCCAGCGCCCGAGCCTTTCGAGTGCGATGCTGCGGTCGTCGCGTAGCCAGTTGCCGTTCGCGGTGGTGTCGTGCTCGTCGCAGTAGGCGAGACCGTCCACGTAATACCGTTCGCCTTCGGCGTATCGTCGCTGTTGGCAATAATTGCTGTAAATGGCGGCGAATGTCCGGCCGGCATGATTCTCGAAGCCCCCAGTGGTTGCGATCTCCAGCGCTCGACCCATCGGCCCAATCCAGTCGCCGCCCGTATCGGCGGCGACGACGCCCTGCGCAATCAGGGCGTCGATGAGCGCCTCGGACACGCCTAGCGGTTCGGCGATCGCCTGAGCCCGCCCGGCCGCTTCGATGGCCGCGTCGTTGGCGCCCTTGACCATTCGTTCGATGGCCATCGAGCCGTAGGCCCGTGCCAGCTCCCTGCTCGGGCCGAGCGGTTGGAGGGCGGCCACGGCGGCTTCAAACGTCGCGGCCGCCTCGGTGCCGCGACCTTGGCGTTGCATCGTTTTCGCGAGCCGGAGCAGCGTGTCGCCCTCGCGTAGCGGGTCGCCGATCGAGCGCCAGAGGGCCAGCGCGCGAGCCGTGGCGTCGGCGGCGTCCTTCCATCGGTCGACCAGCAACAGCTCGTCGGCGAGTCCGTCGTAGAGTCCAGCCACGAACGCCGGCTCGGCGCCGGACGTGAAGCGCGTGGCCCGCTCGTACTGGGCCGCCGCCTCGCGGTGCGACACCAGCTCCACGGCCCGCCGCGCCGCGCGAACTGCGTGGTGGAGCACGGCCTCGCCGTCAAGGGCCTGCTCCGCGTGAAAGGCAAGGCCAGCGTCGTCGTCACTTCCGAGCGAGCGCAGGGCGTCGAGGATTCGAGCGTGAATCGCTGCCCGGCGGTGTGCCGCGATCGCCTCCTCCACGGCGAGTCTAGCGATCTCATGACGAAACCTCAGCCACGTGCCGTCGCCGGCGAGGAGCCCGGACGATACGAGCTCATCGACGACCGATGGCGAACAGGAGGTGACCGTTTCCAGCAGCCGCATCTCGACCCGGGCGCCGATCAACGCCGCAACGTCAAGGACGGTACGAGACTCGCCGCTGAGGCGCACGACCCGGGCCAGCACCGCATCCCGAGCCGAGGCCGGAATCGCGCCCATGCCGGCCCGGATCACCTCGGTGACGAAGAACGGGTTCCCGACAGTGAGGCGGTAGAGCTCGCCCGCATCGAGCCCGCATTCACTCGCCAGAACGCGAACCGCGTCCGGCGAGAGCGGCGCGAGCCATATCCGCCTCGTCGACCGGTGCGAGGCGAGTTCTCCGAGAGCGATGCGGAGCGGATCAGTCGATGCCAAGCCTTCATCTCGGTACGTGACAACGAGCAAGACGGGGGCGTTCCGCAGACGCCGACCGAGAAACCGCAGCAGATCTATTGTGGCCTCATCGGCCCAGTGGACGTCCTCGATCACGACGATGTTCAGCAATCCCGGTTCGCTGAGCTGGCGCAGCGCCGCATCGAAGAGTGCATCTCGGGTCGCAGAAATTCGACATAGCTCGAGGAGCTCACCTCCAAGCTGGCCAGCGAGGTCGAACAGCGGCCCCAGTGGCCGTGGCGTGAAGAGGCCGTCGCAGGCACCCCAGAACCAACGGGCATCCGGCACGTCGCGCTGAAGCTGCTCCACCAACGTGGACTTGCCGACGCCGGCCTCCCCGGCGACAAGCACCAGCCGCCCATCGCCGTGTCGCGCCTCGTCCGCGTACTCGGCGAGCGACGCCAACGGGGACTCCCGTTCGAGTAACCGCATCCGTTCAGTCTCGGTCGCCTCGACCTCCCACGCCATGGTCCGTAAGGGGGGAACGGCGTCGATGCCCTCTGCCTTGATGCCCTCTGCCTCGATGACCGACCCGAGGCGCCCAATGTCGGGAGGCCCTGTCCATGAATTCCTATATTCCAGAAAGGCGAGAAATAGGATAGAACTGCCCACTCTCGCATCCAGCGACTCATGTCGTTGATTCTGCTGAGGACGACGTGGGACGGTGTCACGCATGGACCCGGAAAGCGAAGACCCCGGGAACAGTTCTGTTGGCGCGGGGTTGATTTCGGCGGTGCGCAAGGCCGTGCGAGTCGGCTCCGCGGCCGCCAGGCGAAATGTGATCGCTCTTGCGACGGCGGTGCGGCGGGGCGCACGGGCGGCGTCCACGCAGGCGGCTGCCGTTCATCTCGCCGCGAAGGAGGCTTCGGCGGCGGTCAAGCGTAAGGCCGCAACACGAAGGGACGCCAAGCGCGCAAAACGCGAGGCCGCTGCCGGCCGGGCCGCGGCGGAACGCGAGGCCGCTGCCGCCAGAGCCGCGGTAGAACGCGAGGCTGCCGCCCGGGCCGCGGTGGAACGCGAGGCCGCTGCCGCCCGGGCCGCGGCGGAACGCGAGGCCGCTGCCGTCCGGGCCGCGGCGGAACGCAAGGCCGAAGCGCAAGCGGCCGCAGTTCGCAGAGCCGCTCGGGCCGCTGCCGCCCAGCGGACAGTCATGCGCAGGCTCGCGCGCGCCGCCTCCGTCCAGGTCACGGTCGATCGGAAGGCCGCCGTCGTCACGACGCTCGTACGCTCTCCGGCGCGGTGGCGCGCCGCTATGCGGGAGCGCGGCCGCCTTGCCGCCGCTGCGCGGGCTGCCGCACGGGACGAATCCGCTCGCCGCCGCGAAGCCGCGAGGCGGGCCGCGCTCGAGAAGGCAGCGATGCTCAGGGCGGCCCAGCGCCAGGCGGCCCGGCGCAGGACCGTCCGGCGGTTGGTCGAACGGGATCGGGCCAGGCGAATCCGGCGGCGCCGTCTGCTCGTCGCGTCGATGATCGCCATGTTGGTCACGTCGGCCGGTCTGGCCGTCGGCGCGTACTATGTAGACAGAATACCGACGCCCGCGCAGCTCGAGCTGCCCGAGTCGACGACGATCTACTTCAGCGACGGCGTGACTCCGATGGCCAGGCTCGGCACGGAGAATCGAACAATTCTGGCGCTGGACGAGATGAACTCCGCCGTGAAACAGACCATCGTCGCCGCCGAGGACCGCACCTTCTGGATCCACGACGGGGTCGATTTCAACGCCGTGCTGCGCGCCGCCTGGAACAACGTCACCGGCGGGGCCACGCAGGGCGGCTCCACAATTACCCAGCAATACGCGCGCGTCGCGGCCGACCTCAGCGGGGTCACCTACGCCCGCAAGGCACGCGAGGCGATGCTGGCCTGGAAGATGGACAACAAGTACTCCAAGGAGGAGATCCTGGAGTTCTACCTCAACACCGTCCCGTTTGGCCGGGGAGCCTATGGCATCGAGGCCGCCGCGCAGGCCTTCTTTGCTAAGACGGTGAGGTGGACGGCCCCCGCGGACCAGCAGGTCACCATGGCGGAAGCGATGATTCTCGCCTCGCTGGTCAAGCAGCCCGAGCCTGATCCGTACGATCCCGAGGGCCACCCGGGCTACGACCCGGCGCGAGGCGGGACGGCGGCGGCGAACTCGGTCTCGCGCTGGGAGTATGTCCGCGAGGGCATGGTGTCGTTGGGCTTCCTGTCCAGCGTCGAGGCGGCCGAATTGGAGTACCCGTACACGGTTCGTGCCCTCGACGCGAGCACGTCGCAGGACGGGTTGGACCGTCCGACCGGTCTGGTGGTCAACCACGTCCTGAGTGAGCTCCGGCAGCGCGATCCATTCATGGACAAGGCGCCCGACTACATCCGCAGCGGTGGCTTCCGGATCATCACCACGCTGGACAAACGGGCTCAGGACGTGGCCGAGGCGTCGGCCGACATTCGACGCGCGACCGCACCGGCCGCCGTCCGCGGTCAACCGGCCAACTGGCAGGCCGCCCTGGTGGCCGTCGAGCCAGGAACCGGACGGGTCCTGGCGTACTACGGTGGCAGTACGGGCACCGGCGCCGACCACGCGGGATGGTTCTACGACGACGACGGCAACGCGCGCGGCTTCGGCCAGCATCCGCCAGGCTCGTCGTTCAAGGTCTACGACCTGGCGGAGGCGCTGCGGCAGAAGATCTCGTTGTGGTCGCGCTGGCAGGCGCCGGCCGTGAAGGAGTTCCCGGCCAGCGGACGTACACGAGGCTCGAAGGCTGGGCCGGTCCGCAACGCGTCAACGGCGAAATGCCAACCGACCTGCACCCTCGTCGAGGCGACGATCGCGTCACTGAACGTTCCGTTCTTCGATTTAACCGAGCGGCTCGGCCCGGCCAACGTCATCGACATGGCCAGCCGGGCCGGAATCGACTCGATGTGGGCGGACAACAAGGGCCAGCCACAACCACTCCGGGTTGACCTTCGCGGCCGGGCCGGCAAGGACCTGGTCGCAACCTCGGCGTCAACGACGGGCGTGGGTAAGTTCTGGACCGAGGTCGGCATCGGGCAGTACGGCGTGACCGTCCTCGACCACGCCAATGGACTGGCGACGTTCGCGGCCGGCGGCAAGCGCGCACAGGCGCATTTCGTCCGGGAAGTGACCAAGCATGGCGAGCGGGTCTACGCCGAAGGACTCACGCAATCCGATATTGGGCTCAGTGAACAGCAGGTTGACGAGTTGACGTGGACGCTGAGCCAGGTACCGTCCGCGAAGTTGGCCAACGGCTGGGACGCCGCCGGGAAGACCGGCACGTGGCAGGCCGCCAACAGCACCACCCAGAATGCCCACACATGGATGGTCGGATATACCAGGGCGCTCGCCGTGGCGGTCTGGCTCGGCACCACCGACGGCAAGGCATTGACCACGAAGGACGGTCGGTCCGACGTTTACGGATCGACGCACGCCGCCACCATCTGGCGGCAGTTCATGATCGGCGCGGCGTCGGCTTTGGCACTCGACCCCCAGAACCGCACGTTCCGGGTGCCGAAGATCGCCACATCCCCGGTAGCGGGTCCACGGCCACAGCCATCACCATCGGGCTGAGAGCCGACCCGATTTCCCGCGTAACCATTACCGGTGCTCGGGTCTGTAAGAGAACAGATCTGGCGAACCGGAACCTTGTGACCGCCATGCGTGCACGCGGACACTTCGCTCTGGGACGTCGAGCCTGCCGGAAGGGGTTTGGGCGGTGGCAGCCAGGCGCGACGGGGAGTATGCGACGTTCTATGCTGCCCAGTTTCGCTGGGTGGCACAGACCGTCTACCTGATCGTTCGGGAGCGCGAACGCGCCCACGACGTGACCCAGGACGCGTTCGTGCAGCTGTATCTGCATTGGCCACGCGTCTCGCAGTTCGACCGTCCAGAGGCGTGGGTCCGGCGAGTAGCCATCCGCTTGGCCGTCCGGGCAGTCCGCCGCGAAAATCTCGGGCTGATGCTCACGCTCCGCCAGGCCGAACCCTACCCGGAAAACGCGGCAGCCGACGTTGATCTGCTGCAGGCGGTCGCCGCCTTGCCGGCCCGGCAGCGCGCGGCGGTGGTGCTCTTCTATTACGAGGACAGACCGATGGCGGAGGTGGCCGAGTTGTTGGATTGCTCCGTGCCAGCCGCGAAGGCAACACTGCACCGCGCACGCCAGGATCTGGCGCGGCGACTCGAGGAACGGGAGCTCGATGATGTTCACTGACGCTTTGGATCATCGACTTCGCGAGGGCCTCACCGAACTGGCCGACACCATCGACCCCGCGATCGCCCCGCTGCTCACGCAGGCCACTGCGCGCGGCCAGCGGCGATTGGCGCTGAGGAAGACGGCGGCCGTCGCGGCCATCTGTGCCGTGGTCGGGATCCCCGTCGCTGTTGCGGCGGTCGCCCGCTCCGGCGGCAGCCCATCGCCCGATCCCGGCGAATCGCAGTCGGTCTCGCCATCGACCTCACCGACGTCAACGGCGCAGCAGTCGACGTCGGAGTTGCTGGGCACCTTCGTCGCGACCGTCCCTAATCAGGGCCTTGTCATACAACGGGAGCGCCTCTGGGGCACCTGGCGGCTGACCTTCCACGCCGACGGCCGGTTGGTCGTGCAGGCGCCGGAGACCTATCTCGGCGTCGTCGCCGGTGCGTCCTGGTCGCAGGCCGGATCAACGATCGTGATAACGCTCTTCTCGGCGGACACCTGCGGTAACGCGCCACAGGGCAGCTATCGGTTTACGCGAACGGCCGGCGGATTGAGACTCACCGAAGCCTGGGACCATTGGTGCACGGAGCGCGTCAATTTGCTCACCAACAGGCTTTGGATCCCTCAGGCATAGCATCCCGCCCCAACGTACGCGGCGCGGTCAGACGCGGTTCTGTCCCGTACGCCAAAGTTCGAACTGGTCGTCGTAGTTGCGGTGGAAGGCGTGTCCTGAGTTCCCGGTGAACTGAATCCACCGGGATTCGTCCAGGTTGGACAGATCCACGATCATCCGCATGGATGGCACCGCGTCCACCTCGTATCCCTCGTCGGCCGACCAGCCGGTGGCATTGGCGATCGCGTCGCCGCCGGAGGTACCCGCCGGCCCGCGCCGACCCTGGCTGCGCGCTTCGAGCGATAACCACGCCGTCGCTACGCTCTCGGCCGCGGGCAGGTCACCAAGGTCGGTGCGATGACTGACGCCAACTAGTAGAACGACCTCGGAAAGCGGGTGTCGTAGACGCGGACCGCGTTGTGTGCCGTGAACGCGTCGGTCTCGGTGACCTGGTCCCAGATCAGGTGCGCGCTGCGGCTGGTGTAGATGCAGATGTCACCGTTGGCATCCGGGTGAGCGGCCACGAAGTTCGGGATGGTCTGGTTGGTGACGTAGTTGTTGTTGGAGGCGTTGGGCCGCCCAGCCAGGCACGGGTATACCGTCGTGTACCCGGGGCCCGCGGGCTGCGTGACCGTCAGGTTCCCCAGCACGGTGTCCGCGCCACTGCTCGTGACGTGCAGCCTCTTGACCGCCCCATTTGCAGGCTTAGAGCCGGCACGGGTGTCAAGCATCCGTACCGCGTTGTGTGCGGTGAACGCGTCGGTCTCTACAACCTGGTCCCAGATGATGTTGGCATAGGCGTGTGTGTACAGGCAGATATCACCGTTCGCGTCGGGATGTACGGCCACGAAGTTCGGGATGGTCTGATTTGCGACGTAGTTGTTGTTGGAGGCATTGGGCCGGCCGTTCAGGCACGGGTACGCCGTCGTGTAGCCAACACCGTCTGGCCCTGTCACCGTGAGATTGCCCATCACTGTGTCAGCGCCACTGTCGGTCACGTGGAGCACAAGCGGCTTCTTGGGACCAACTCCGAATGGTGGAGCAACGACGAAGGACCAGCTGATCGGCGCCTGACCAGACTGGGTCACCGTCGCCCGGTAGCGGCTAAAGGTCAAGCCTCGGCGGGGCAGGAGGAAGATCTCGTAATAGCCACCCGACTGCACCGCCACGCTCAGAATGCTCCGCGCACCCGGCGACGGCGACACTGCCGGAGAGTTAACCAGGGACGACGCCTGGCCCGACGGGTGCGCAACGTCGACGACACAGAGACTGCCGTCGGCTGTGCTGAAATCAGGGCCGTCGCCGGCGACAAGCGTGGCGCTGAGACTCAGGGACGGCTCGGCGGTGGTGAGGATAATGAGTGGCAGTCCCACGGGCTCGTCGCCCCAGCCAGGCTCAGGCCAGCCGCATGCGGCGAGCGGGTTCGGAGTCTCGTTGCCGGAGAACGCGTACAGGTTCGTGGTCATTCCGGCGCCTGGGAAGACGATCACGTCCGTCGGGTTCTCCACGGTCCAGTCAAGCCCGTCGCCCACGTTGAGGCCGACGTAGCCTAGGAGGTAGGCGTACGCCACCTTGGTCAGCTGTGGCGAGAACATACCCGCCCCGTGGTACGGCGCGCCCAACCAAAGATCGATATTGGACTTCGCGTCAAAGAAGCCGCCCGAGATCAGCAGGCTAACGGCGCCTGCGTGGGCTCCCTCGGCCGTGTAGTACGGGCTCGTCGGATTCTCCGAGTGCGGACTGGCGTACTGCCCGGTGCGGTACTGAGCGGGCGTGTAGGCGAGATAGGTGAGGTGAAGCATGATCGCGTTTGACCAAGCCGGCTCCTCCGCGACCAGTGCCAGGCCCGACGCGCCTCGATAGAGGTTTATCTCCTGTAGCCACGCCGGATCGGACAACGCGTTCTGCGGCTGCGCATCGTTCGCCCAAGCTGCCACCGACCTCGGCGACCCAGGCACCGGCCCGGCCAGCAATGCTGCCATCACAACAATGACGGTTGGGGCCGCCAGACGCACTCTCCGCATCGCCACTCCCTCGTCGTGCGCCTGAGCCACCGCGCGTGACATTATGCGGGACGGCACTCGACACGTATCGGCGTTTTGGTTGTAATCAACCGTCACTCGGCCGTCTGGGGCCCAACAGACACGGAAACCGACTGCCGCGATGCCACGCCCTGATGCTGGCGACCCTGGCTCGTCGCCTTCTGTCGTCGCGGAAGAACACAGTGACGATGCCAGCACGTCAGAGCAGCCGCAGCCGCTGGGATCGCGAGTCGAATACCGATCCCGAGTGACGTGACCCTCTTCGCCTCGACCAAACCTCGGGACCTGGCCGACGTCCCAGAGCGCGGGGTCGGCAGGCTCCGGCGCGGGCTCGAATTCCTGGACGGCAGTGGCGTCGTAGTCCTCCTGGAGGTTCCGCGAGTGGTTGGTGGCTCTCCGCGGAGGGGGTCCTTGCGTCCATTGTCGATCGTCGCACGGTCGCACCTTTGCCCCTGCACAAATCAACTTCGAGGATCGTGAGAAACCGTCGGCCGTCCTTGTGTCTGTATGTAGGTGAGACGAGGAGGTGATTACGATGAATTTCTCCGACCACATAATGGCGCAGGTGGCGGCCACGCGTCGCGCGGACATGCACGCCGACGCCGCTCGGTCTCGCGTGGCACGTGATGCGCGGCGCGCGCAACGCGAAGAACGCATTGCCGAGCGAGCCGCTAGGCGCGCTACTCAACGCGAAACCCCGCGCGAAACCCCTCGCGTGTCCCGTCGCCGTGCCGTTGTGGCGGCCGTCGCGGCCGCGATTCAGAGGCAGCGCGCGAGACAGTATGACGCAGTCGGGACCAATGTGGACTCGTAGTTCGAGACTCCCGGGAGTCTTATCCCGCCCTGAACGAAAGTGAGAGACCGATGGCAACCCTGGATGACTTTGTTTCGATCGCGCTTTCCCAGCGAGGCGACCCCTACATCTTCGGCGCCGAGGCCAGCTTCAATGACCCCGATCCGGACGCGTTCGACTGTTCTGAACTGTGTGAGTGGGCGTCTCGCCGATGTGGAGTCCGCTTCGTTGACGGGGCACAGAATCAGCGGGACGCCTGCCGACGGGCCGGAACCCTGATCGATGTGGACACCGGTCGCCGGACCCGCGGAGCGTTGCTGTTCCGGATCAAGGAGGGCCCAGGTGGCGACCATGTCGCCATCTCGCTCGGAGACGGCAAGACGATCGAGGCGCGCGGCACTGCGTACGGCGTCAACGTCTTCTCCAGCGGCGGCCGCCCGTGGACCCACGCGGGGTTCATACCGGGGCTCGACCGCGGCCGCGCGAATTCCCGCCAAGGGCTGATCAGCATGGGGGACCGCGGTGAGGATGTCCGTTGGATTCAACGGCGCCTTCAGATGCACGAGTTCGACCCGGGGCCAGCCGACGGCGTGTTCGGGCCCCGCACCGACGCCGCCGTCCGGGCGTTCCAGCGAGCACGGAAGCTCGAGGTGGACGGCATCGTCGGCCCGCTGACCACGACCGCGCTGCGTCAGCCAGCGTGAACGGCTGTGTGAGCCGGCGCACACGGGCGGACGCTCGTGCTCACACGGGCCGTCACACGGCGAAGGTGTTCGCTGGCCTCGTAGCCGCCGCCGGCGGCGAAGGAGGATGTCATGACGAGCACCATGATCGACTTCGATGCGATCAAGAAGGCACAGCGCGCAGGCTGGGAGACGGGAGATTACACGCGCGTCGGTAACACACTGCAGATCATGGCCGAACGGCTGGTTGAGTCGGCCGACATTCGTGCCGGGCAGCGAGTTCTGGATGTCGCATGTGGACAGGGCAACGCGGCGATCGCGGCGGCCCTGCGGTTCGCCGAGGCCACCGGCGTTGACTACGCCACCAACCTTCTGGCGCAGGGCCGAGAGCGGGCGGCCGCCGTACAGGTGCCGGTGACATTCACCGAGGGCGACGCCGAGGAGCTGCCCTTCACCGATGGCTACTTCGACCTGGCACTGAGCACGGTCGGCGTGATGTTCGCCCCCAACCACCAGCGGGCCGCCGACGAACTGGTCCGAGTGACCAACGTGGGCGGGAAGATCGCATTGGCCAGCTGGACACCGAGCGGCATGATCGGGCAGCTGTTCAAGACGGTGGGTGGCTGGGCGCCACCGCCGGCGGGCGTCCGCCCAGCGGTGATGTGGGGAACGCCGGAGTACCTGACCGAGCTCTTCGGCGACCGGGTTGAGTGGATCAGCCACACAAAGCGGGAGTACGTGTTTCGGTACCACTCACCCGAGCACTTCTCGGAGTGGTTCCGCCACTACTACGGCCCGATCACGAGGCTGGCCGGCAATCTGTCCGGACCGGATCTGGAGCGGTTCGCCGACGATCTTGCCAACGTCGCCCGGACGTACAATCGGGCCGACGACAGGACGGTCGCAGCCGCGGCCGAGTACCTCGAAGCCGTTGGCGTCCGGCGCGGGTAAAGCACGCCAGCCCGCCTGCTTCCGTTGAGGAGGTGAGTCCGTGTTGACCATTCGGCTGCTGGGAGTGCCGGCCATCGAGCGCGATGGCCGGCCGGTCCAGCCACCGCGGGGGCGAAAGGCGTGGGCTCTCCTCAGCTACGTGCTCCTGGCGGAGCGGCCGTCCAGCCGACGGCACCTGGCCGAACTGCTCTTCGCCGACGCCAACGATCCCCTGGGCGCGTTGCGCTGGTCGCTCGCCGAGCTGCGGCGGGCCCTCGGCGCGCCGCACGCGTTCAGCGGTGACCCGGTCTCCGCGACGCTCGGCGACGACACGGTCGTCGATGTCGACGTGCTGACCGGCGAGATCGCCGACGACGGTCTATTCCCGGATGGCGGTGGCGAGCTGCTCGAGGGCGTTCATTTGGCCTCCTGCCTGGAGTTCGAGTCCTGGCTGGTGGTGGCACGACACCGCGTCTCGGCCGCGATCGAGGCGCGGCTGCGTCAGGCCGCGGTCACCTTACTGGCGACCGGGCGGGCCGACGCGGCAATTGCACTCGCCTCGCGGGCAGTGGCTCGCAACCCGCTCGAGGAAGGCAATCACGAGCTGTTGGTCCGGTGCCTCGCCGCCAATGGCGATAGAGCCGCGGCGCTGAAGCAGGTCGCGATCTGCGAGGACATCATGCGACGGGAGCTCGGCGTCGAAGCCTCCGCGGCGTTACGGGAGGCCGCGGCCCGCGGGCTCGGCGTCGCTGACGGCTCGCCCCGTCGGCGGCCGCGCGGCCGCCGAGAGTCAGCTCGAAGCCGGCCGCGCCGCCATCGTGGCCGGCGCGGTAGACGCCGGTCTACAGAGTCTGCGCCGGGCCGTGGTCGAGGCGGAGCGCTGCCGGGATGCCACGCTGCAGGCCCGCGCGCTGGCCGCCCTCGGCGGTGCGCTGGTCCACGCCGCCCGGGGTCGGGACGAGGAGGGCGCGGTGGCGCTCCACGAGGCGATCCAGCTGGCTACGCGGGCTGGCGACCGCGCCACGGCGGTGACCGCCCATCGGGAGTTGGGGTTCGTCGAGGTGCAGGCGGGTCGGCGCAAGACCGCCGACTCCTGGTTGGGCAAGGCCCAGTCAATGGCCGAGACCGACGAGCAGCTCGCCGCGATACTCGGCGTACGGGGCATGAACGCCTCGGACATCGGCGACTATCCCGCGGCATTCACATACCTCGACGAGTCCGTCGGGCACGCCGATCGCTGCGCCGATCATCGGCAGCAGGCGTGGTCGTTGTCGATCCTGGCCCGGGCCCACCTGTTGCGCGGCGAACGCAGCCAGTCCGCCGCCGCGTTGGCGCGCTCGCTGGACCTGGTGCATCAGCAGCGTTGGATCGCGTTCCTGCCTTGGCCACAGGCGCTTCGGGCGGAGCTCGACCTGAGGTCCGGCGACCTCGACGGTGCGGCCGATGGACTGGCGCAGGCCTGGGGGCTGGCCTGCCAGCTTGATGATCCGTGCTGGGAGGGCATGGCCGCCCGTGGTCTCGGCCTGCTCCACGCCGGTCGGGGCGATCGAATCGCCGCCACGGAATGGCTTGGCGAGGCGGTGTCCCGGTGCATCCGCGTATCCGACCGCTACCAGTGGGTCCACGCATACGCCCTGGACGCCACGGTCACCACGGCCTTGGATCACCACGACGAGGATCGGGCTCGTGCGTTCGTCGGGACCCTGGCGTCGCTGGCCGCGCGCTGTGACATGCGCGAGTTTGTGGTGCGTAGCCACCTGCACCGGTCCCGCCTGGGCGACCAGTCCGCGCTCGCGTCCGCTCGACTGCTCGGCGCGGACATCGACAACCCCGCTCTCCACGAGTTGCTCTAAACGCGACTCCGCGGGAACGGACGTCAAAGATACTTGACATTGTGTCTGCTCTCCTGTACATTGGCCGATGTCGCTAACGGCCAGTCAGGGGAGTGGGTATGTCGTTCGAGGAGAAGGGCACGTGGGTCTACCTCGTGGTCAGTGTCGGTACCTACGCGGCGTACCTCGCCATCATCCTCGGGCGGGCGGACGGCGAGCCCCTGACCGAGGTGCCCTACGTGTCGACGATGCTCTGGACCATCGGCATCGCCATTGTATTGTCGATCGTCGGACGCATCGCGGTCGCAATCGCCAAGCCCAGTGAGGCCGACAAGACCGATGTGCGGGACAGGGACATCAACCGCTTCGGCGAGTATGTCGGCGGGATCGTCCTCGGCGCCGGCATGGTGGTGCCGCTGGTCCTGGCGATGATGGAGGTTGACTACTTCTGGATCGCCAACGCGATATACGCGGTGTTCGTCGTGTCCTCGCTCGTCAGTTCGCCCGTGAAGCTCGTCGCGTACCGCCGAGGGCTGTAGCCGTGGGCAAGCCCACCAGCGTCACTAATTCGATCCGAATCCTGCGGTTCGCGAACGGCGAAATGACGCAAGCGGAGCTCGCTAGTCGGGTCGGAGTGACTCGGCAAACCATCATCGCGATCGAGCAGGGGCGCTACTCCCCGTCCCTCGAAATGGCCTTTCAGATCGCTCGGGTGTTCAAAGTTTCTCTCGATGACGTCTTTCAGTATCCCGACGCCGGGGAGTAGTTGGTCGGAAAGGTCGTCATCGCCGTGAAGCGGCGTCGCGGGCACGAGCGTGTATCGCCCGCAGCGTGTCGTCCCGGCGGTCTGAGACGAGCCGACGAAGCGCTTGCGAGGGATCGGAGTCGGCCAGCCACCGGTCGACTTGGTCGAGGGTCTCCCGGTTTACCTGGTGCGTTGGGAAGGCTATCGCCGTGAGAATCTGTGCAGGTAGGAACTCCCACGTTTGAAGGATGCTGGGGAGTGCGTCGAGGTACGCCGCCGCGTACGGTGCCGTGAGTGTGACCTGCGAGGGATGCTGAAAGCCCTCCATCATCGCCCGGCGCGTGTTCATCGGGGTCGCGGGATTGATGATGGCCGCCCACGCGGCGGCCTTGGCATCGGCGGACGGGATGAGCGCGCGGCAGCATGCGGCTGCGACCATGCCGCTGGTGGTCGGATCGGCCGCCGCCTCAGCGTCGATATCGGCCGGGCCGGCCGCACCGGCGGCCACAAGCGATTGGAGCAGCTCCCATCGCAGATCGGACTTGACCTGGAGCCCATCGGGCACGCCGACGCCCGCGCGCCAACCGGCTACTGTGGACAGATCGGCGTCTCCGCGGGCGGCGGACGCATAGACCATCGCCCAGGTCCGCTGGGAGGCGGACGGGGCTGCGGCGTTTTCCCTGGCCAACTGGGCCAGCCGATCCCATCCAGTTGGCGCCCAATCGGGGTCGGCGAAATAGCTCAGCGCCCTCTCGGCGTGGGCGAGCGTGGTCCTCACCAGGCTCGGGTCGGATTCGCGCGGTAGCCCGGTGGCGACGACCCGAAGGTAGTCGCGGGCTGCGATCTCGGCGTCGCGCACCATGTCCCACAGGGCCGCCCAGCACAGTGCGCGGCCGAGCGGCTCGGTCAGATCGCCCAGGCTCTCCATGATGGTGTCGATTGACCGTTCGTCGAAGCGCACCTTCGCGTAGGTGAGGTCGTCGTCGTTCAGCAGCAGCAGATCGGCCGCGGGAACACCGGACAGCTCTGGCACCGCGGTGCGCTCCCCGGTCACCTCGACGGCGACGCGGTCGCGGCGAACGAGACTCTCGCCTCGCCGGTCGAAGAGCCCGATCGCGATGCTGTGGGTGCGAAGCGTCGGGTGCGTCCGCGGCGCCTCCTGCCGGATGGCGACCGCGCCGTATGTACCGTCCGGAGCGATGTCAACCTCGGCGCGCAGCGTGTTGACCTGGGCCGTCTGCAGCCACTGGGCCGCGAACGCCCGTACCGGCCTGCCCGAGGCGGCCTCCAGCGCGGCAAGCAGGTCATCGAGTTCGGTGCTGCCCCAGGCGTGGCGCTCGAAGTAGGTCCGCAGGCCCGCGACGAATGGTCCGATGCCGACGTATGCGACGATCTGCTTGAGGACGGCCGCGCCTTTCCCGTACGTGATCCGGTCCGTGTTCACCTCCATCGCGTGGATGTCGACGATCTCGGTGCTCACGGGGTGCGTCGAGCTCAACTGGTCGGCCGCGTAGCCCTCGGCCTTCCACTCGACCAGAAACGAGGGCCACGCCGTGTCGGCGAACCGCCGGTTGTCGGAGAGAGCCCACGCGGCGGCCCACGTGGCGAACGATTCGTTGAGCCAGAGGTCACCCCACCAGCGCATCGTGACGAGATCGCCGAACCACATGTGTGCCATCTCGTGGAGCATCACCATCGAGCGGAACTGGAGCTGCGCCTCGGTTGGTGTGTCACGGAACAGAGACTGGTTGTCGGCGTAGGTGACGCACCCCATGTTCTCCATGGCGCCGGCGAACTCGGGAACGAAGACCTGGTCGTACTTCGACAACGGGTAGGGCACGCTGAAGTTCGCCTGGAAAAAGTCCAAGCCGCGGGTGGTGACGTCGAACAGGACGTCGACGTCGAGGTGCGGCGCTAGCGAGGCGCGGCACAGCAGCCCGAGGTCGATTCCGTCGTACATCCGCCGTACCTCGTGGAAGGGCCCGGCGCACAGCGCGTTGACGTAGGTACTCATCCGCACCGATGGTTCAAAGTGGACCGTGCGGGATCCGGTCGGGCCCGGTTCCTCCCTCGCCACCGGCATGTTGGACACCACGCGCCACGCGGCTGGAGCGGTGACGTGCCAGGTGAAGGTCGCCTTGAGGTCGGGTTGATCGAAGCACGCGAAGACGCGCTGGGCGTCAGCGGGCTCAAACTGGGTGTAGAGGTAGACCTCGGCGTCGGAGGGGTCAACCGCTCGGTGAAGCCCCTGTTCGGTCGGGCAGTACGCGAAGTCCGCGTCGACGATGAGCGTGTTCTCGGCGGCGAGTCCCGTCAGCGCCAGCCCACCCTCGGCGGACCAGCTGGACGCGTCGACGGAGACGTCGTTCAGTGCCGCCGAATGGATCGTGTCGGCAGCCACCTCGATGGTCGTCGAGGCACCCCGTTCTGCGCAGGAGAACCGGGCCTCGGTCCGACACCGGAAGGTCCGCTCGCCGTTTCCCCCGCCAGCGTCGGCGAGATCCAAGACGATGTCGTACGACGTGACGTCGAGCAGACGTGCGCGCTCGGTGGCCTCGGTCTCGCGAAGGTTGCGGGCACCTGACATGCCGCGAGTCTGTCACGAGCCGCCGGGTACGCCAGCGTCAGACGGCGCGCCGCAGCGCGGTGAGCGCGGCCGCGCACGCGACCAGGCACATCGGAATGCCCACAAGGAAGAACAAGGTGTCGAACACACCCATAGCGCTGACTCCTGCCGTGAGGGGACGGACAGCTGCACCCTATCGTCGCTCGCTTGGGAACGCCTGCAGCCACGCCGAGGGGCAGCCTCTCACGTGATTCCACGACACGCAACAGGGCACGGGGTCCACATTGGCGGATCATGGCACGACGTTGGTTACCTAGCTATGAGGAGGACGCGACCTTCCAAAGGTATCCATCCGGATCGCTGAAGTATCCGAAGTATCCCCAGTTCGTCGCTGCCGCTTTCTTCACCTCGTCACCACCGGCCGCCACGGCTTTGGCCATGACCTCGTCGACGGCCCCGCTCGACGAGACGATGTAGTGGAGTGAAACTCCCCGGAATCCGGATCCCTCGGACGAGACACCCGCGTCCTGGGCTGCGGCCTCCCGTGCGTAGAGGGCGAGCGATGACGATCCTTCGCCCAAGTTGAATGACACGAATCCTGGGTAGTCCTGGGCGATCGAGCAGCCGAGGCCGTCCGCATAGAACTTCTTCGATTCCGCCAGGTCGTTGACACCGATCATGACGGCGGTCACCTGCAGAGCCATGGTTGGATCCCTCCTCACTCGCGTTGAACACTGTCAGTACTAGACGAACTCAGTGCTATGACGAAGCGAAGCGCACGAGGGTAACCGGCGCACGTAATTTGCCCCAAAAGACCAGTATCGTGCCGGCCAAATCGCAGTGGCCGTTATAGATCGCCGATCCTGAGACCCGACTGATGATCGTTTCATGCGGCGGTGATCGGGCCGTAAGGTCTGGTCGTGGACACGGTCCTTCCGCATGGCGCGCTCGCCCCCGCCGCCATCTTTCCGCCCGCTACGCCCGCGTGGCGGGTGCTCCTCGCGTACCTGCGCCCACACCGAATCGCGCTCCTCGCCGGTGGCCTGTTAAGCCTGGTCACCGGCGCAACCGGACTGGCGCTCCCGCTGGTCGCCCGGGAGTTGATCGGGGCTTTGTCCGCCGGCACGTCCGTGGCCGGCCCGCTGGTGGTCATGACCGCGCTGGTGCTCGGCAACGCCGCCATCGGTGCGATCGGCAGTTACGTTCTGCAACGAACCGCCGAGTCCGTAGTGCTCACCGCGCGGCGGGGCCTCGTTGGGCGTCTACTTAGACTGCGGGTCGCGGCCGTCGACCAGAGCGAGCCCGGCGACCTCATGTCCCGCGTGACCGCGGACACCACGCTCCTGCGCGAGGTGACCACGTCGTCGCTGGTGGGCGGCGTGACCGGGGCGCTCACGCTCGTCGCGACCGTGGTCCTCATGGCGATCATGGATATCGTGCTGCTCGGCGTGACCCTGGCGGCGCTGGCCATGGCCGGGGTGGTCATCGGACTTGTCGTGCCGAGGATCAACAGCGCGGCCAAGCGAGCGCAGGAGTCGGTCGGCGCCATGGGCACTGCCCTGGAGCGCATGTTCGGCGCGGTCCGGATGGTCAAGGCGTCGGGCGCCGAGGAGCGCGAAGGCGAACGGGTCGAGGACGCGGCCGTCGGGGCGTGGCAGGCCAGCGTGCGGGCGGCTAAGTGGTCCGCTCTGGCCGGCAACATGGCGGGCGTCGCGGCGCAGATCGCGTTCGTGGCGGTGCTGAGCGTCGGCGGCGTCCGCGTGGCCACCGGCGCGATCGACGTGGCCACCCTCGTCGCCTTCCTGCTCTACGTCTTCTACTTGATGGCCCCGGTTGGGCAGCTCGTGCGGGCCGTCACGCAGTACCCAGTCGGGGCCGCGGCGGTCGCCCGGATCCTTGAGGCGGAGCGGCTCCCGGTCGAGCGCCGTGACCGCCGGACGCCGACGGCCACGAAGCCAGCGGTGCCGGCCACGGTTGCCTTCGACGACGTCCGCTTCCGGTACCGCGCCGAGCTGCCCAATGTCCACCGTGGAGTCAGCTTCGCCGTACCGTCCGGCGGAATGACGGCCTTCGTCGGTCCATCCGGCGCCGGCAAGACCACGGTGTTCTCCCTCATCGAGCGTTTCTACGACGCGGATTCCGGACGCGTCCTCCTTGATGGGAAGGACGTGTTGGACTGGCCTTTAGCCGGGCTGCGGGCCGCGATCGGGTACGTCGAACAGGACGCACCGGTACTGTCCGGCTCACTGCGCGAAAACCTTCTGTATGGCGCGCCGAATGCATCCGTGGAGGAGTTGCATCGGGTTCTGCGTACCGCTCGTCTCGACGGTCTTGTCGCCAGCCTGCCCGACGGGCTGGAGACGCAGGTCGGCCATCGTGGCACGAAACTTTCCGGCGGCGAACGCCAACGAGTCGCGATCGCCCGCGCGCTGCTCCGTCGGCCGCGGTTGCTCCTGCTCGACGAGGCGACATCCCAGCTCGACGCGGTCAACGAGGCGGCGCTTCGCGCAACCATCGCGGACGTAGCGGCCGAGACGACCGTACTGGTCATCGCGCATCGACTCTCGACGGTCACGATGGCCGACCGAATCGTGGTCATGGACGCGGGGGCGGTACGGGCGATTGGCACCCACTCCGAGCTGGTCTGCAGGGACGATCTCTACGCCGAGTTGGCCGCCACGCAGTTCCTCGACCAGACCGCATGACGCGCCGCGGTCAGGCGCAACATGCTCCGACACCCACCGACAGCTGACTCGAACCGACCACTGAAGCGCCGCTGACGCGCTGCCGATCCGCCGCTGAAGCCGCGAGGGTCGGGTAGGGCGGCTGCACCCTCGGATCGGGCCAGTCAACGGGCGGCTACTTGCCACCTTCGTCAACTTGAGCAGTCGAAGAACCGCCGAGTGAGCGCAAGTATGTGATGACCGCGAGCACGCGCCGGTGGTCGCTGGTGGCGGGAGGCAATCCCAGCTTGGTGAAGATGCGGGCGACATGAGTCTCGACCGTCTTCGGGGTGAGGAACAACATCCCGCCAATGGCGGGATTCGAGCGGCCCTCCGCCATCAGGGCGAGAACTTCTCGCTCACGGGGAGTGAGGCGCGCCAACGGGTCGTTGGCGCGTTGGCGGCTCAGCAGACCGGCGATAACGTCTGGGTCAATGACGGATCCTCCGGCAGCGACCCGCTTGAGCGCGTCAATGAACTCGTCCAGGTCGGTGACACGGTCCTTAAGGAGGTAGCCGACCCCACGCGGGTTGTCCGTCAGCAGTCGGGCCGCCTGGGTGGACTCGACGTGGTGCGAGAGCACGAGCACGCTGATTTCCCGGTGGTGGCGGCGAATCTCCAGCGCGGCGAGCAGGCCCTCGTTGGTGTTGCTGGGTGGCATCCGGATGTCCACGATCGCAGGGTGGTGGCGCAGGGTACGTACGGCCTCGGCGAGTTGGACGGAGTCGCCGACCTGGGCGACGATCTCCACACCTCTGGCTCGTAGCAGGCCGACCAGACCTTCGCGGAACAGAATCGAGTCGTCCGCTATGACGACGCGCATGGGATCCCCGCTCGCAGCCTCGTACCCCGTCCGGGCGGGCTGTCCACCTCGAATGCGCCGTCCAAAGCCGTTACCCGGTCGGCCAGACCCGTCAGTCCCGATCCGCTTCCGGGCGCGGCGCCGCCGACGCCATTGTCGGCCACGACGACCTGGACGCACCCGTTGTACCGATCGACCTTGATCTTCACCGCTGTGGCGTTGGCGTGCTTCGCGACGTTGGCCAAGGCCTCGGCGACGACATAGTAGACGGTGACCTCGACTGGCGCCGGCAGCCGCTCTATCGGCATACCGATCACGTCCGTCGGTACGGAGGAACGCTGCGCCAGCGACTCGAGAGCGGCGAAAAGCCCGCCCTCGCTGACGATGGCCGGATGGATGCCCCGGGCCAGCCTCCGCAGCTCGTCGAGCGTTGCCCGCGCCTCCTCTGCGGCGTCGTCAACCGCGCCGGCCGCCTCGTCGTGCGGACTGGATCTCAGCTGACCGGCTGTCATTCGTAACGCAAGGGTCAGGGAGACAAGGCGTTGTTGGACGCCGTCGTGGATGTCGCGTTCGATCCGCCGCCGCTCCTCGTCCTGGGCCGCCACGATGCGCATTCGTGAGGTCTTCAACTCCTCGACGAGTCGCATGTTGTCCAACGCGACGCCGACCTGCGCCGCCAGGTCCGTGAGCAACCGTTCTTCGACCGCGCTCAGCGCGTGTCCAGAGGCGAGTGTCACGGCCAGCGCGCCGACCAGCACACCCTGGTGACGCACCACCGCGACCTCGGTGGCGCCTGGCACTCTCGGTGGGCCATCCTCGAGCGGCAGCTCCGGGGACCTGTGTGAGTCCGCTGGCCAGCTCGACACCCGATGCAGCCGTTGGTCCGCGCGTAGCCACACCTCCGCCCGGGACGCGCCGGTGCCCTCGGCGAGCGTCTTGCCAGGTGGGGGAGGAGGTCTTCGGCGCCGTATGCGTCGCCCATGCGGCGGGCGACTACGGTCAGCACCTCGTATGGCGTGGCCCGCTTGCCGTATACCAGGCGGTTGGCCAGTCGTTGCAACCGCGTACGGGCGGGCTGGAACGCCGTGGCCACCAAGGCCGTGGCGAGTATAGAAAGCCCCAGGCCGGTCTCGCCGGCCCGCCCGATGGCCGTGCCCACTCCGGCGACGATCGCAACGTAGCCGCCGGTTACGAGTACTGCTAGCGCTCCGACAACGATGGTCTGGGAGATCACGACGTCGATGTCGTACAAATTGTGCTTGAAGATGGCAATGAAGACGGCCAGCGGAAGGGCGAAGACCGCAACGGGATATGTTAGGGCGGCGATGGTTGTCAGGGGCGGTCCCACAGTCGAGCTGAACGTGACGGTCACCAGTGCCACCGCCACCACGGCGCCGGTGTAGGTGAACCACTTGATCTGCTGGCGTTGCACACCGGACGATCGGCGAAGGCGCACGACCGGGGCGATGACCGAGCCGAGGATGGCCAGGACGAAGAGCATCCATGCCGCCTCGGGAACGACCGTGCCGATGAACTCGACCCCAGCAGGGTTGGCGAATTCGTAAGCGCCACCCACTGGGCCGGGCTCGGTTGCCCACGTCAGCATGATGAATGCCAACGCCGCGCCAGCGAACCAGGCAAAGAGTCGCCACCTCCGCGACGGCAATCGCCCGTCGGGGAACAACAGGAACAGGAATGTGAACGCCAGTCCGTACGTGAAGGTCGGAAGCCAGGTCAACGATGACCACGCGGCCCATTCCGCCAGGGGCACAGACCCTGGCGCACAGATAGTCCCCAGGCGCCGTAGTACGCCAGCAGCAGCCAGGCTTGGCCGGCGAGGCCGGCGATGAGCAGAATGATGCCAACGCGGTTGCCTGCTCGGCGCGCCACCACCAGGCCCCCGACCGCCGACCAGACGAAGAATGCGACCGCCGATGCTAGGTCCGAAGCGCGAGAGTCGCCCAGCGGCCGAACCGGATTCGACCACGTGAGTGCCTCAAGCGCTATGGTCGCCAGCAACAGGGCCGGCAGCGCCCACCCGAATTGGATGAGCACGGCAGTCCGCGCTCGCGATCCCGACGCTGGCAGATGTCGGGTCAAGCCGTCTGGCCACGAGCTGCCGGGCGGCGGCCTGTTCAGCGACACTGGCGATCTGCCAGTGCTCGACCGCCGCGAGCATCGCCGCCACGGTGGGGAAGCTTGACGCGTCGCGGAGTCCAGATTGGATCACGACGTCGTACAGCGCCGGTGTCAGGACGATCCCGTTCCCCATGTCGAGCGGGTGCAACCCCAGCGCTGCGCGCCGCGCCTCGTACATGGCGTTGGCCGCAGCCGCCGTTGCGCCGTACTGGTAGCGGTCGCTGTATCGGGCGATCCAGGGAAGGAAGTCGACCTCGAAGCGGCGTTGGAACGCCCGCGGTTGGCGGAGGAAAACGTCCTCCCAGTAGGTGGTGAAGTCGACGACACCATCGAGCACGAAACGGTCGACGCGGTGGGGGAACTCGAAAGCGTAGGCGGCGCCGAGCCACGTGCCCGCGGACAGGCCAAGATAGCTGATCTTGGATTCACCGAGAATGGACCGCACGAGATCCATGTCGCGCACGACCTGCCGGGTTGTGATGTACGGCGCCAGTGGGTCGCGTGAGCAGGCATCGGCGAAAAAGCCGGTCGAACTCAGCCAGGGCCTCCAGGTTCCGCGGGGAGTGATCACGCGGGTCGATCGTGAATGAAGCCGCAAACGCAGCGGGATCGAGACACCTGAGCCGGGTGCTGGCACCGACACCCCGTACGTCCATCCCGATCGCATCGTAGACAGCCACCACGTCCGGCTCGGCAAGGTATCCCCGGAGCGGAACCAGTACGCCTGGCTCTCCCGGCCCGCCGGGGTTGGTCAACACGATCCCACGGCGCCGGCTGGGATCGGTGGCACGGATTCGGGAGACCGCCACCTGGATTTCGCCCTTGGCCGGGTCGGCCCAATCGAGAGGCGCGACGATGACGGAGCATTCGAAGAACGGGAATCCTCGGCCAGGAAGGCACTCGCGCCAGGTGAGTTCTTGTTCGACGTAAGGATCCAGCGCGCCCGCGCTGGCAGCAGCCGGCGTCGGCTGATGAGTCAACGTCGCTGCGAGCATGACGGTGAGTCCGACGGTTACTGAGAATGGGCGCACCCAAGCGGCTGACACCGGTTCACCTCCTGTTGCCTAGTCAGCGTGTCCAAACTGGATCGCAAGGGGGTTGCCGAGCGTTCCGAGGTGATTGAGGTTGGCGAGATAGAGGGCGTACGGCGGTGTTGGGTCGGCGAGCAGCCCCGTGGTCGGCTCGATATTGGCGCTAAGGAGGTGGCCCAGGAAGTCGTCGTCGGCCTGGAACAAAGGAATGAGTTGTACCCGCTCCAGGTTGATCGAGCCGTCCGGCAGCATCCCGACGTTCGCTGCTAGCAGGGTGCGGAACACCGGATCTGGTAGGCCTGCGGCCGCTCCGCCGGAGACGCGGGCCTTGAGATAGCTGTAGGTGTTGGTGGCCGGGCCCGGCCCGCCGGCGGGACGTGGATTGTCGCCGCCCAAGGCGACTAGAGCCAGGTTCAGCTCGGTGGTGATCTGCGCGAGGCTCTCCTCCGCCTCGGAAACGGGTGCTGTCGAGGTCACGTCGACCGCCTTGTCGAAACCGCCCCCGATGCTGGTGACGACCTCGAAGTCGCCCGGTTTCAACGCGGACATGTGCTCGATTCGTCCGGCCAGGGGCTCGCCACCCACAAGCACGAGCGAGACGTCGCGCTCGGTTGAATCGATCAGCGCGCGGTACACCGTGTCCGGCAGGCCGAGCGCGGGGGAGCGCTCTGGCCTACGAAGAAGCATGAGATCGGCGACCTTGCCGGCCTCGATTGAGCCGACCTTGTCGTACCAGCGGAGGGTCAGGGCGGGATTTCGGGTGACCATATCGACGAGTGCGCGGTCGAGCGCCGCCTCGGCCTGCTGTCGTGCCAGGCCCACCCGGCCATCGGTCGCGAACTCGCTCACCTTGTTTCTGTCGCCACCGAGCACTCGGGCGTCCCTTAGCGCCGCGTCGGCAATCTTCAACTCGTGCAGCAGGGTGCGAGACCCACTGGGTGTCCAGTCCGTGCCGAGCGAGACGAGAACGCCCTCCGCCAACGCGTCGTACACGTTGGTCGTCTTGCCGTAAAGGAGCAAATTCGACAGCGGCGACCAGACCATCTTCGCGCCGCGCCCGTCGCCGACCCCATCGATGCGAGCCGGCGGCGCGCTGCGCATGGCGGCGAAATCAGTGTGCTCCAGTGCGGTGCCGTGGATGATCACGGTGATGTCGGTCAGCAGGCCCTTGGCTCGCAGCGTCTCGAGTTCGGCTCGCGAGGACAGCGAGTCGCCCGGGCGGCGGCCGGCGTCGCGGACGCCCTCGGCCAGGTGGATCATCCACGCGTCATACCGGCCGTTGCGCGCTCCATCGAGAAGGGTGTCCAGGCCAGGGCCACTCAACGTGTTGATTGGGGCAACGGTGTGGGGAGCGATCCGAGTATCGAAGACGTCGTTTTCGATGTTGCGGATCAGGACGCCGTCGCTCTCCGGATCCCGGTCCGCGCCCTGTATCGCGGTCTCGCCGCCGAGCAGCGCCGCGGCCTCCGCGTACTTGACCATTTCGCCGTGCAGACCCAAGCCGAGGCCGGTTGCCAGCACATTGCGGGGATTGCTGACCAGTCGCCGCAGCTCCGGCGGCGACGTTGCCGACCCGCCGGCTCCCCATTGGTAGCGGTTCGCGTATGGATCAGTGCCCGCCTTTCCCTGCGTCGGGATGCCGTGCGACCTCGGCGGCAGCCAAGCCTGTAACACGTTGTGAGCTGGGTGACTATGTAGATTGATCAGTCCGGGAAAGAGCAGATCCGGCGGCCCGGCGTCAATCACCGTCGCGTCACCAACTGCCACGCCGTCCGGTGGTTGCGGTCCACTCCAGACAGCCACGATCCGACCATCGCGGACGAGCACCCGGCCATGTGGAACGACAGTGTGCGCGTCATCCATCGTGACGATGGTCGCGCCGGCTATGAGGATGCCCGGTGATTGATTCCATGAGCCGGACATCGGAGCGGAGGCGTGCGTGTCCGAACTGCTGCCGAGCAGCGCCACGACAACCAACAAGGCCAGCGCCGGCCGTGAAGCGCCGGGTAGTCGGCGGATCTTCGAGGTGGTCGCTACGGAAAGAGCAGAGCGGTCATGGGCGACAGTGGCATGCATGTCGCAAGCCTGTTCGATGCTCAGATCCGGCACTATCCCCGAGTTCCGGTATCTTTCACGCCACGCCGGCGACAAGGCGGCTGGCGACCCTGGCGGCCAGTTCGGCCCGGGAGGCGATCCCGAGCTTCGCGAAGATGTGCTTCATGTGCGTCTCGGCCGTGTGTCGGGAGATGTATAGCCGATTCGCGATCTGCGGGTTGGACAACCCCTCGGCCACGAGCCGAGCGACTGCCGCCTCGGCAGGTGTGAGCGCGCCCGCCGCCGGCCTTCGTTGTGCTGCGTGCGCAGTAGCGACGGTTGGGTGGACGTCACCGTCCACATGTCCCGCCCGCCCGAAGGCCGTGGGACCAATCACAATGGTGCCGGCACTAGCCGCGTCGCACAGTTGCTTTGCGGCGCTAACCGCGTCACCCCAGACGGCGAACCCTGCCGGCTCCCAGGACCGGCTGACCACGACCTCGCCACACTCGATGCCAACGCGCACCGGGAGGACGGAGGCCGCGGACACCAACGCAACGCCCGCACGCACCGCTCGCCGGGCCTCGTCCGGGTGCCCTGAATTCAGGCCGAACACCGACATGGAGACGCCGCCCACGATGTGTTGAACAACTCCCGCGTGGGCGCGCACGAGTGCCACAAGCTTGTCCATGACCGGAGCCAGCCGCGCGACGGCCCTCTCGGCACCGATCGACTCGACCAGCCCGGCACACCCAGCGAAGTCGGCGAACATGACGGCCACATGCCTTCGGCCCAGATCGATGTGATCCACGCCCGGCGACCAGCGGTGCATCGATCTCGCCCCCTCCGCCATACCCGTTGCGGCTGATGCCTCGACGGTAGAGCCTGAGCCATCGACGGGCATCGGGGAAAACACCAATACCGCATCGAGATCGGCACTCAACGCTCCCACGTCCGCAGTCTCGCACTCGATCGGGTCGCATTCATCAGTGCAGACCCTGAAGTGTCCCCGCCGGCAGCGTGCGACAGTACGGACATGCCGGAAGCGCATACAGCCGGTGCTCGCAACGTCGATCTTCCATGGGTACCGGGTGTCACACATCGTTTTGTGGATGTAGCCGGGACCGATGGCCAGCTGCGCATACACCTCGCGGAGGCTGGCGACTGGGCCTTGACCGCGTCGGGCTCGCCGGTCATGACTGGGGCGGCTTTACCGCGTTTCTGCTCGGCGTCGCCCAGCCGGACCGATTCACGCGCATCGTCGTGTTCAACGCACCACCATTGTTGGCTCCGCTCACGCCGACGGTGATCGCCTCGATGTGGCGCGCTTGGTACGCCGTGGCGATCGCGAGCGCGCTCGGGCCACGCATCGTCGCTGATCAACGCTTCATACCCTGGTTCGTCGGGCTCGGTGGACGCCGGCATCTGTTCAGCGCCGGTGACGCCCAGATCTACGCACGCCCGCTCATGGATCCAGCACGGGCCCGCGCCTCGTGTCTGCTGTATCGCGCACTATCTGCGCACCGCGGCCGACGTCTTCCTGCGCCGCCGGTACGATTCGGACTGCCTGGCCGTGCCGACTCAACTCGTCTTCGGCAACGATGACGTCATCGTGCCCAAGTCGTACATCGCCGGGTACGAGCGGCACGCGTCGGCGCTCGAGGTCGAGTTCGTCGCCGGGTGCGGCCACTTCCTGCCGGAAGAGCGCCCCGAACTCGCTATTAGCCGACTCCTGTGGGCGTAACCAACCTCAACACGGTCCACACCAGACCTCGGGGTGGTGCAACCCGACGGCCGGTCCACCCTCCAGCCCGCCCTCGGGCATTGAACGCAGACCATTAGTCGCTGGCCCCGGCTGCGTTAGATACCGGATACTGCCCGTATGCATCGGCGGCCGTCCTCTCCGCGTATGGTGGGGCGCGACGCCGAGCTGTCCGCACTTGTAGACGCCCTCGCCGAGGCAGACCGTGGTTCGGGCACGGTGGCTCTCGTTGCCGGCGAAGCCGGGGCGGGCAAGACCCGCCTTGTCACCGAGTTCGTCGAGCGGGCGCGAGATTCTGGCGGATTGACGCTTGGCGGGGGTTGCTTTCCGCTGACCGGCATCAGTCCGCCGTACGAGCCGTTGGCTGAAGCGTTCCGGGGGCACCTCCGCACACTTCCCGCCGCAGGCGTCGCAGCGCTGTCTGCACTGCTACCGGCCGAACTCTCGGGTGCGGTGCCCGACCGCCTGGCGAGGACAACCGGGACCGCTGAGCAGAGGGCATCGCTCTTCGCCCGGCTCGGTGCCGCGTTCATAGATCTGAGCCGTATCGCACCGGTCGTGTTCGTTCTCGAGGATGCCCATTGGTCCGACCGGTCCACGTTAGATTTTCTCGCGTATCTCCTGCACGCGCTCATACATGAGCGACTCATGCTCGTGGTGACCTATCGCGAGGACGAGCTGGACCGGCAGCCCGACCTGCGCAGATGGGTGGTGCAGCTGCGTCGGGTTCCGAGCTCAGTTGCCCTGCCAATGGCACCGCTCGGCCGAGAGGAGGTCGCCGAACAGATCGCCGGCATCGTTGGTACGACGCCGGACCTCGAACTCGTCGATGCGGTCAATGCCCGAGCCGACGGCAATCCGCTTCACGTGGAAGAGCTGGTGGCATCCGGCCCCTCGCCACCGGGCCAACTGCCGTCGACGCTGCTTGATGCCATCACAAGCCGGCTGGACGACCTACCGGACGAATCCCGCAGACTGGTACGGGCGGCGGCTGCCGTTGGCAGGCGGATCGACGAGGAGCTGTTGTGCGCTGCCGGCGGTCTGAGCGCCGGCGAGATCACCGACCTCGTGCGGCCAGCGATCTCACTTCATCTCCTGCGCCCAGTACCGGGGCGACTGGCCTACGAGTTCCACCACGAGCTCGTCCGGGAAGCCGCCTACGGCGAACTGCTTCCGGGCGAGAGAGTGGCCGCGCACGCGGCCATCGCCCGATGCCTACCGGTGCGATGCAACGTCGATTTCGACGCTACCCACCTTGCGCTCCTCGCCCACCACTGGGGTCACGCCGAGCAGCCGGCGCAGGCGATCCCCGCCCTCGTATCCGCCGGGGTCGCCGCGTTGGGCTCGGCCGGCTTCGCCGAGGCCTTCGACCAATTTAGTCGAGCCATACGGTGGTGGTTACGGTCCGGCTGGAGGCCAGCCGACGAGATTGGGCCGGGATGGGACCTTATCGAGATCGCCCAATTCGCGGCTGGAGCCGGGAGTCTTTGTGGGGAAATCGCCGACGCACGCGATCTTGGCGAGCGAGTGCTCGCTCGACTCAACCCCGACAATGATCCGACACGATATGGCGCACTCGTGGCCACACAGGGCGTGTTCCGCATGCTGGACGGCGACACGTCCGCCGCCCGCGCCGCCTACGAACGCGCGCTGGCGCTCCTTCCGTCCGATCCGCCGACCAGCACGCGCGCCACCGTGCTCGACCGGTTCGCTTCTGTGTGCGACTTCCTCGGCGAGGACGAACTGGCACACCGGTACGCCGTCGGTGCGGTCGACATGTCCCAAGCGTTACGGGACCCGGCACTTGAGGGGCGCGCGTCGGTGGTGCTGGCGGTGACCCTAACGAGGACTGGCAATCCGCGACGAGGCATGGAGGTGCTGCGCCGGGCGATCGAAATATCGACGGCGAGTGGTGACGTCGAGGCCATTCTTGATGCGAATGTCGCGCTGAACGATCTCGCAGTGCTTAGGGGACGCGTCTCGGACGTGTTGACGACCGCGCAGGACGGACTCGCGTTAGCAGCGCGGTTTGGCGCTTCAGATAGCCATGCCGCAGTGAGCTTCAGCCAGAATGCCGCGGCTGCGCTATTTGCGGTTGGCGACTGGCCTAGCGCCGAGCGCC
>JAXIPB010000299.1:0-26594 GCA_045403155.1 Micromonosporaceae bacterium | reverse complement strand
GTGGTCGGCGTCGAAATTGAAGACGCGGTCGTGAGTGCGCTCCTCGCCGACGCCGAAGTAGCCATGGATCGTGCTGCGGTTGTGGGTGCCGCTGAGCCACTCGTTAGTGGCGCGGAACTGGAACTTCGCCGCCTCGGGCGCGGCCTTGACCGCGTCGAGGGTGGCGAAGAGGGTGGCGGTGTCGACGCCGGTGCGGGTCGACTCGTTGACCGTAGTGGTCATTGTCTCTGTTTCCCTTCGGTGTGGTGCTGCGCGGGCGCGCAGGTCTGTGTGGCGCCTGCTGGCGTTAGGCGCGGGCGAGCTCCCGTTCCCCCGGGCCGTGGGCGGTAGCAACCGTGGCCGCCTCGAGGTCGATCGCCACGCTGAGTTTCTTCTGCAGTTCGACGAACTCGGGGACGGGCGGATAGTTGGCCAGGGCACAGGTCAGATCGAAGATGTCGCGCAGACCGCTGTCGCGATGGCGTTGATAACCGGCCAGGGCGGGGCCTTCCTCGGTGTTGTCGCGCAGCTCCTGGTCAAGCGCGACAGCGAGGAGCTCGGCATCGCGGTAGGCGTCGCTGAGTCCATGGCCCGTGACGGCGTCGCGGTGATAGCCGGCGTCACCGACCAGTGCCCAGCCAGGACCATGGGCCGTGCGCACGTAGTTTGGGGTACGGAGCATGCCGGTGACCGCGGACGTGCGGCGTCCGGCGCGTAGCCGTCCGGCGAGCTCCGGCGCCGTTCTGGCCAGGTAGGCGGTGAAGGCCTCCTCGCGGGATGCGGCTCGACGGCGTGCCTCGTGGGCGTCCACGGAGGGGCTGCAGATCCAGATGCACGCTTGACCGTCATGGGTTGGGAAGACCCCGGTGAGTGCGCGGTCAGCGACGATGAGCTCGATACCGTCCCAGGCAAGCCCGGTGTAGTAGGCGTACTGAACAGCGCCATCATCGCCGCGATCCTCAATGATCTCGGCCCCGACGGAGCGAGCCACCCGCGACCGCAGACCGTCGGCGCCCACGACGAACCGCGCATCGATCTCCAGCGGGGTTCCGGCGCGGTCATGACCGTATACGCCGACGGCGCGTCCGGCGTCGTCAAGTCGTACTCCGGTGACCGTGACGCCGAGCCGCACGTCAGCGCCCGCCCCGGCGGCCGCCTCGGCCACCAGCGTGTCGAGGATGTAGCGACGCGGAGCGACGAGCAGATCCACCCCCGCCTTGTCCTTGATCGCACGGATCGTGGACTCGTCTCCAACGGTGAACGTGACCTGACGGATGGCGGGAGCGCCGCTGTCGAGCACCGCCTGAAGAATTCCCCAGCGATGTAGTTGCACCACGCCCGTGCGGGCGATCTGGTGTGTCGAGAGGGTGTCAGCCGGGAAGACCGCCCGGTCGAGCAGCACCACGTCATGGCCGAGTCGGGCTAGAAGCAGCGCGGTTGCCGCCCCAGCGGCACGCGCCCCAACGATGACAACGTCATGGCGGTGGTTGGTAGGCATGGGCGGTGACTCCACGTCTGCTAGTCAGGGATAGGAAGAGTTCAACCGGAGTTGCAATCAGCCGATGGCGTCACCGCCAGCGTTGGGATCCGCCGCGAGCTGCCGCGCGTAGCGGCGGCCCGCATCGGTCAAATGAGGCCGCGTGATCCGCGACTACGCCTCGTCTTCGATCGGACGGCCGAACGTGACAGCGTCGCGTACGCTCGCTGGCGCGGTAGAGCGAAGGGCTGCGTCAGGACGCAGACCGAGCGCGTCGTTGACGGTCGAGAACGCCAGCCGCAAAGACACGAAAGCCGTGATCGTGAAGATCTGCGAGTCGCTGAACCCGGCGTCACGTAGCTCCTGTACATCCGCCGCGGTGGTGCCGCTCGGGTCCAGCGCGACCTTGCGGGCCCACACAGCCATGGCCCGCTCGCTGGTGCTTAGGCCGTCGTCGACGCCCCCCAGCACCCGGGCTGCGGTCCGTGCGTCGCTCGCCTTGGCCAGCTTGCTTCCCCATGCGAGTGAGCAATAGGAGTCGCCGAACGCCGACGCGCACGCGGTCACGAGGATGGAGCGCTGACGCAGGCTCAGGCGGTCCTCGGAGTTCACCTGCCCCAGCAGGCTGAACAGCCCCGTCACCGTCGCCGGCTGATAGGCCCACAGGCGGGAAGTGTTCATGACGTAACCCAGGTCCGCTATATCCTCGTCGAACATCCTCTGGGCCTCGGCGGTGTCGTCGGGCACGCCGAGAAAGCCGATGGTGTGCATGGTCCGTTCTCCAAATGTCGGGTGGCTTGCTCGCATCACCAGCGTCGCCGCTTGCGAGCGGTAGCTCATCCGTGCGATGCACGGATCTTTGTACGGACGCCCACCTCCGTACCGCTGAGAGTCAGTGCGGCAGGACAATGCCTGCATGACACGCCATGGGGACGCCATGCCTGATCGCCTGGCCCGCGCGGGGGTCACCGAACGGGAGGCCGAGGTGCTTTGGGCGGTTGCCGAACGGCTACGAAATCGCCAGATCGCCGAGCGGCTCCACGTCTCCGTGCGTACCGTGGAGAGCCACATCGCGGCCCTGCTGCGCAAGCTCGACGTCCGGGACCGGGCGGCGCTGGCCGAGACGGGTGCGAACGTGCGTCGTGCTGCGCGCACCGGGGCCGCTCTCCCCGCGCCGATCACGAGCCTCATCGGCCGAGATCATGACGCGAGCGAAGTCACCGCGCTACTCGCCGCCCACCGCCTGGTCACACTCATTGGCCCGGGCGGTGTGGGCAAGACCCGGCTTGCGCTGCGCGTCGCCACGGTCCATGGCGACCACATCCCGGACGGCGTCCGGTTTGCCGATCTTGCTCCGGTCGAGCCGGAGTTGGTCGGCGACGCGATTGCGCGGGCATTGGGCGTCGTACCGGAGCCAGGATGGTCACTACGCGACATACTTAGCGAGGTGGCCGCCGGGATGGCCTCCTTGCTGCTCGTCGACAACTGCGAGCACGTTGTGACGGACGTCGCCGAGATCGTCGCGAACCTGCTCGGTACCGAGGGCCAGCTGCGGGTGCTTGCCACCAGCCGCGAACCACTCGGCGTATCTGGGGAGGCCACCTACCCGGTGAAGCCCCTGCCCGTACCCGCACTGCGCGCCACCGTCCGAGCCGACAGCGTCGCAAACTACGATGCCGTCCGCCTGTTCGTCGACCGTGCGGCCTCGGCGTCACCCGGCTTCACACTCACTGACGCTGTCGCGCCAGCCGTGACCGAGCTGTGCCAACGGCTCGATGGGCTGCCGCTGGCCATCGAGCTGGCCGCGTCCCGGACGCGCACCTTCGGGCCGGTTGAACTCGTGGATCACCTCGACCAACGCTTCGAGTTGCTCTCCGGCGGTGCCCGAACCGCTGGGCCGCGGCACCGGACCCTGCGCAGCGCAATCGACTGGAGTTACAACCTGCTCGACGACGACGAACGGGCCCTGTTCGATCAACTCGGGGTGTTTCCCGCCGACTTCGATTACGAGGCCGTCCCATCCGTGTGCCCAGCCGAGGCCCTCGGCGGCGGTGCGGTGATAGAACTGTTGCCGAGGTTGGTGGACAAGTCGCTCGTGTCCACTGTGGGCCGCGACACGCGACGATACCGTTTGCTCGAGACGATCAGGACGTACGCCGCGGAGCGGCTGGCAGCCTCCGGTGGGGAGCCCGAGGCACGGCTCCGCCACGCCGCCCACTACATCGCCTTGGCCGAACACGCGGCCCAAGGGCTGGAGACCTCAGACCAGCGCATCTGGCTGACCCGGCTAGCTGCCGAGCAGGCAAACCTCCGCGTGGCGTTGGCAAACAGCATCGACGCGGGCGACATCGATTCCGCCTGGCGATCGGTCGCCGCGCTGCAGCGATTCTGGGATGTCACCGGACAGCGCCGCGAGGCACACGATTGGATCCGGCGAACGCTGGCCATCAGTGACCCGCCCGCCACACCCACCGCGGTCGCCGGACTCGCCGCGGCCAGCGCGATCCTGCATCCGTTGGACTCTCGAGCCGCCTTCGACCTCGCGAGGCAGGCACAACAGCTGGCGGCCGGCCTCGACGACCTCACCCGAGCCAAGGCGGCACGTGCCGTCGGCATCAGCGCACAGTGGGTTGCACCGGAGCATGCCCGGTCCGCACTGCAGGAGGCGCTGGCCGGGTTCGGCGACGACCACCCATGGGAGAGCGCGCTGACGATGCAGGGACTCGCGAGCACCTCCGGCGCGCTCAGCGAAGCGCTCCAATGGGGACGAGACGGCGTCGCTTTGTTTCGCAGCGTCGGCGACCACATGTACGCGGCCAACACCCTGTTCCTCATGGCGCAACGGTCGATATACGCCGGCATCGGCGATGACGAGGTACACCAATGGCTCACCGAGAGCAGGGCGCTGGCCGAGGCAGCCGGCAGCGACGGAGATACCCTGCACTCCACCGTCGGCTTCGCTCAGTTGGCGTGGCTTCGCGGCGATCATGACCACGCGGCGGAACTCATGGAGGAGTGCCTGCCGACGTTGCGCCGGCTCGGCGATCGGCGCTGCGCCGGCCGGGCGCTGTTCATGCTCGGCGACCGCGCCCGGGTAAATGGAAACCTGACCCGTGCCGAGGAGCTGTTGCGCGCCTCCGTCGAGGCCGTCGCGCTCGCCGGGCAGTCGCTCGTGCTCGTCTGGGCGCTCGAGGCCCTTGCCGCCGTGTTCTCTGCGCAGCGCCGACCACGTACCGCTGCGGTGCTGCTCGGCGCAGCGCACAGTGCGCGCGAGTCGGCCACCGCATACATGCGACCCATCCAGCCCCAAGACCACGAGTTCCGCCGGTCCCTCAAACAGGCGCTTGGCGCCACGGCCTTCGACAGCTACCACGGCAAAGGAGAGCAGCTGTCACCGACGGAGGCGGTGCGGCTCGCCCCATTCGACGAGGACAAGTCCGGCGCGCCTCGGCCATGAAAGCCCGCGCCGCACTCCGCTCGTGCCGATCCCATCAGCCGCCTGGGTCAGCTCGCGCCGGCGGAGGCCCGACGATACCGGTCGGCCAATGTGCGCATATGGTCAAGCAGCTCCGGCGGATCGGACACCGAGAATTCGACGGCGAGCATGCCCAGGTAGACGGCGAGCGTGTCGCGCGAGTCGGCGCCGGTATCGAGCAGGCACGAGTGCGCATCGATCGCCTCGACGGTGGTCGCAAGGCCGACGGCAGGATCTGCTCGATTTTGGTCAGCGCGACCACGCACGGTAGTTCAAGAACACGCGCCGGGCCCCTCGAGCTGACAGCTCAGCGGCGGGGTTTGACCGCGAGAAGCGAAATGCTCTTCACCCCGTACGTGCCGCTTGCGTTGCGCGCCCGCTCGGAGATGAACTGGTACGGGTTCTGGCGGCTCTTCTCGATGCGCAGACCGGCGGCCTCGATCGCTCGGCGGTAGGCGTCCTCCTGGGCGGCCCCGCCGATGCATGACGCCCACAGGTCGGCATCGCCGACGATCGCGTCTTTGAGCTGTCGCTCGCTGACGATGTCTGCGATCGCCAGCCGCCCGCCCGGCCGCAGCACGCGGGCCGCCGCGGCGAACACCCGCTCCTTCTCCGGCGAGAGGTTGATGACGCCGTTGGAGATCGCACAGTCGAAGCTCTCGTCCTCTGCTGGTGGACTCTCGATACGCCCCTCACGGAAATCGACCTGATCGACGCCGGTGTCGGCGGCCAGTTGGCGAGCCTTGCCGAGTTGCTCGGGTGTGAAGTCGATTCCGACAACGCGACCCGATGCCCCCACCAACTGAGCGGCGTAGAAGACGTCCATCCCTGAGCCGCTGCCCAGGTCGACCACCCGTTCACCCTTGCGCAGGTCGGCGAGGTCGAAGAAGTACCCAACCCCGGCGAACGATTCGACCGCCCCGGCCGGGATGAGGTCGAGGATGTCGGGGACGTAGCCGAGGCGATCGGCCAGCAGTCGTCCCATCTCGAAGTGGTAGGTGCCGTGCGGCTCCTCGGCCACATGTCGGTACATGTCCCTCACCTTGGCTTCGAGCTCCCGACTATCAACGACAGCCATCGCAACACTTCCCTTCGGATCGCCGGACCGCGCGTCGAACGCGTCCATGGCTAGGAAGACGTCCGAAGAACGAGTGTTAGTGCGTCCGTGCGACAGGCACTAAGTGGCTCTCGCGGGGCGTCTTAATGATGTGCCGTACCGTCTCTCAGCACGGCGGTCGCTCTGATCCCGCCGCCGAGCGCCGTCCGCGCGCTGTCCGCTTACTACTCCTCGACCGCGGAGGCGTATGAGGAGTGGTGGGCCGCCGCTCTGCACCCCGCGAGCGCGCAGTTGCTCGACCGGCTGCCGCTCGGTTCCGCGCGTCGGGTACTCGATCTCGGTGCCGGGGTTGGGACGTTGCTGCCGTCCCTTCGGCGGGCCGCGCCCTCCGCGTTGGTTGTCGCCGCAGATCGGGCCGAGGGCATGCTGCGCCGTTCCCGGGCGGGGTCCCCACGTGTCGTGGCGGACGCGGCACAGCTTCCGTTCGCCGCGGCCTCGTACGACGTGGTCGTGATGGCGTTCGTCCTCTTCCATGTGCCCGAGCCCCCGGCGGCGCTGCGAGAGATGGGTCGCGTGCTGCGGGCCGGCGGTTGCGTAGGGCTCACCGTATGGGGAAGGGACGCCGTCGTCCCGGCGCGGGAGATCTGGAACGAGGAGCTCGACCGGTACTGTGCCCCATCCGCGGGGCCCATAATCGCCCGACACCACCTCATGGACACGCCCGAGAAGGTCCGGTCGCTGTTGGACGTGGCCGGGTTCCACGAGCCCCGGATCGAGTTCATCTCCTGGTCGCACCGCCCCCGCCTGAACGAGTTCGTGACACGGAACGCGGCGCTGGGCGCGAGCGGCCGCCGTATCGCCGACCTTTCGCCGCAGGCTCGGGCCGCCTTCCTTCGCGACGTACGCGCGCGGCTGGAGAAACTCCCGTCGGACGACTTCGTCGACCGCAGCGAGGTCATCGCCGCAACCGCGTTCGCAGGCTGACGCCGCGGCCGCGGCCTCGAGAAGGTGAATCGGGCTCACGTCCTCCAGCCTCCATGGATCGCGGGCCACAGTTGGAGAGACGTTCGGGCGGCGCCGCTGTGTTGGCTCAGCGCGAGAGGTGCAATAGGGGAGTCCCGGCAAGCGTCTCCAGGATGTGGCATTGGTGGGCCTCAGAGTTGGAGTGAGGGTGGAGAGCTCCCGAACCGACCGGCGCGAGAGCTTTGGCAACCTGGCGCGAGATCAGCTTCCGCGCCTCTACTCCATCGCCAGACGGCTCGTCGGCGATGACGCGGAGGACGCGCTGCAGGACTGCCTACTCAAGGCCTTTCAGCGATTCGACCAGCTCAACGAGGCGGCGGCGGGACCGGCGTGGCTGACGAGCATCCTGGTCAACTGCTGCCGGGACCGCGGTCGCGCGAAGGCGAGGCGACCGGTTGAGATCGACTTCGACGAGGTCGAAGCGTTCTCGCTGTATCGCAAGATCGCGTACGAGGATCCTTTCCCGTACTCGGACTCGCTCCATCTTGACTTTCTCGGTGAGTTCGGGCCCGAAGATGTGAGGATCGTGCTGCTGAGCCTGCCCGAGCTCTACCGTGTCCCGCTCGTGCTCGTGTACATGGACGGGTTCCTTGCCAGGGAGGTGGCCGGCATGCTCGATGTGCCGCTCGGGACCGTGTTGGCGCGGCTACACCGGGGGCGCAAGCTGTTCGAGAGGCAGATGTGGGACTACGCGGAGCAGAGCGGTCTGCTGCTGGAGGCGCGTCATGATCAGCTGTCCTGAGGCGGTGCGGCAGCTCTGGGAGTACCTCGACGGCGCGCTCGACGCAGCGGACCGAATCCTGGTTGAGGAGCACCTTGGCCGCTGCCGCCAGTGCTGTGGCGAGCTCGAGTTCGCCGAGGAGCTGCGGCGATTCCTTGTCAGCTCCGCGCACGAGGATCTGCCCGACGACGTGATGCGTCGCCTGAACCAGACGCTGGAGGAGCTGGGACCATGACCCGGGACCTGATGCGAAGTGCCGAGGTGAAGGACTTGGTCCGCGACGCGTACCGACACGTCCCGCCAACGACGGATGCCGTGGCCCGCAAGCTCTACAGCGCCGAGGAGCTTGCGCAGGTGCCCCTATCCGCGATCCAACGGGCGTTGGGTGTGGCCAATCACCTGCGCTTTGCCAACATTCGACCTGGCGAGACCATTCTCGACCTGGGATGTGGGGGTGGCATCGACACCATCCTCGCCGCTCGGCGCACCGGGGCCTCCGGTCGGGTGATCGCCCTCGACTTCCTCCCCGAGATGCTCGAGCGGACCGCCAGGGCGGCGGGCGAGGCTGGCCTCACAAACGTCGAGACGGTCGACGGTGAGATGGAGGCCATCCCGCGCCCGGACGCCAGCGTCGATCTGATCGTCTCGAACGGGGTCATAAACCTCTCGCCGCGCAAGGCCAGAGTGATGGCGGAGTGCGCTCGGGTACTGCGTCCCGGTGGCCGGCTCTGCGTGTCCGACCTCACCGTCGAACAGGGCGACCTCCCGCCAGAGATCCTCACCCAGCCGGCAGCGTGGGCGGGTTGCGTCGCCGGAGCTTTGGCGGAGGACGACTTCGTGCAGAAACTTGAGAAGGCCGGCTTCGACGACGTGGAGGTAGTGCACCGCGAGCCGCTGAGCATCGACGACTGCGCGCTATACCCTCTGTTCAGCGAGAATGTCATCCGACTCATGAGACAGCTCATTCCAGTGGAGAAGCATCACGCTGTCGCAGTCTCGGTAGTGATCCGGGCAGTCCTCGGCGCGTCTTGACCTGGGGACGAGAGACCATAGCGGGAGGGTTTCGACGGAGGCCAGCGGCAGGGTGGACGGGGCAGGTGAGATCGCGCGGGCCCGTGAGGCTGCCCATCGACTTGCATGGGCGGATGCCTACGCCGCCCTTGCGCTCGCCGACCAGTCGTCGCTGTTGGCCGCGGCGGATCTGGAGCTCATGGCGACAGCGGCCTATCTGCTGGGCCGCCTCGAGGACTGCCACAAGGCAATGCAGCGCGCCTCTCGCGCGCATGTCGAAAGCGGTGATCCGCGGCGGGCGGCGCGGTGCGTGTTCTGGGTGGCATTCACGTTGCTCCTGCAAGGAGACGTCGCACAAGCCAGTGGTTGGCTCGCCCGAGCGAGCCGACTTCTGGAGCATGAGCGGCGTGAGTGTGCCGAGCATGGGTTCCTGATGCTTCCAGAGGTTCTTCAGGCCATCATGATGGGCGATTACGCGAAGGCGTCCGCCGCCGCGGCCCGCGCGGCCGAGATCGGCGCTCGCGTTGGCGACGCCGACCTTCTCGCACTTGCCTTACATTTCCACGGTCGGGCTCTCGTGACTGATGGCCGTATGGGCGAGGGCCTCGCCTTGCTCGACGAGGCGATGGTGGCTGTCGTCGCCGGCGAGCTTTCGCCCTACGTAGCTGGCAACATCTATTGCTCGATGATCGATGCCTGCCAGGAGATCTCCGACCTGCGTCGCGCCCACGAGTGGACCACAGCGTTGACGACGTGGTGCGGGGAACAGCCCGACATGATCACCTTCACCGGTCAGTGTCTCGCGCACCGAGCCGAGATCATGCAGCTGCGGGGGGCCTGGCCGGAGGCGATCGAGGAGGCGAAGCGAGCGTGTGCGCGGTTCTCCCACGCCGCCGATCAGTACGCAGCGGGAGCGGCCTTCTACCGGCAGGCGGAGCTCCACCGGGCCCGCGGCGAATTCACGGCGGCAGCGGACGCGTACCAGCAGGCCAGCCAATGGGGGCGGGAACCGCAGCCGGGCTTGGCCCTGCTCCGCCTTGCCCAGGGCCGCGTCGAGACCGCCGAGGCGGCGATCCGCCGTGTCGTCGCCGAGACGGCCGGCAGCCTCATGCGAGCGAAGCTCCTCCCTGCCCACGTCGAGATCATGCTTGCGGTCGGCGACATCGAAGCGGCTCGCGAAGCCGCGAGCGAGCTGACTGAAATAGCAGGCAGCTTCGCCACGCCGGCGCTGAGGGCGTTGGCATTGCATTGCCGTGGCGCGGTCCTCCTCGCCGATGGCGACGCCGGTGCCGCCCTCAACTCGCTGCGAGGCGCGTGGCGGGTCTGGCACGAACTCGACGTGCCACACGAGGCGGCACGTGCACGTGTCCTCGTGGGACTCGCCTGCCTGGCCGTGGGAGATAAGGACGCCGCGGCAATGGAGTTCACCGCGGCTCGCAATGTCTTTCTGCGACTTGGCGCCGCGCCGGACCTGGCCGCACTGGAGAGACTCTCCGAGCAGAACACCGACACGCCTGCGCACGGGCTGACCTTGCGCGAGCTTCAGGTGCTTCGGTTACTCGCCACCGGCAAAACCAACCACGCGATCGCCGCGGACCTGACTTTGGCAGAGAAGACGGTGGAACGGCACGTGAGCAACATCTTCACCAAACTGGGCGTGCCCTCGCGCGCGGCGGCGACGGCCTACGCGTACCAGCACCATCTCCTGTAGGCGCGGGCTCCTGTGGGCGCGGGCATACGGGAAACCACCCATGCCCGGCAGGCCCGATTGCGGGCTTCTCCCGAAGCGACGTCCCAGCCGGTTGCCTAGCGTCGTGCCCACATCACACGGATGCGAGGGCGATGCCAACCCTCGCTCTGGGAGGGGAGACGACCATGACACACCTGGACGATCAGCGACGCTCGGGCGGTGCTCCCAATGCCCAGCAGCGCGAGCTCTGGGCCGCCGACGGGATCCACGGGGAGCTGTATGTCCGCGAGACCGAGCGCATCGATGCGATGAACGGTCCGTTCGGTGAGGTGATGCTCGACGCTGCCCGGCTGGAGCCGGGCGAACGGGTGCTCGACGTGGGCTGCGGAACTGGTGCTACGACCATCGAAGCGGCTCGCCGGGTGACGCCATCGGGGGCGGCTGTGGGCATCGACATCTCTGCCGCCATGTTGGGTGTGGCCAGGAAGCGCGCCGGCGACGGGATCGGCAACCTGACGTTCCTGGAGGCCGACGCCCAGGTCTACCCCTTCGACGAGGGGGTGTTCGACGTGGTGATCAGCCGCTTCGGCACGATGTTCTTCGATGACCCCGAGGCCGCCTTCGGCAACCTTAGCCGCGGGGTCCGGCCGGATGGCCGCCTGGTCATCGTGTGCCCTAATCCGCCAAAGAGCGAATGGGTCGCCGTGGCCTTCGCCGCCGCGGCACCCCACGTGGGAGTCCCGGACATGGGGCCTCCGGGCGCTCCGGGCCCGTTCGCGTTCGCCGACGGCGACCGGCTCGCACGGGTGGTCAAGGCGGGCGGCTTCCGTGATGTCGCGGTCCAGGCCGTCACCAGGCCGATCCGCCTCGGCGATGATGCCGACGACGTCGTCGCGTTCATCACCTCGCTGAGAGAGGGCCGGGAGCTCTTCGCCGGTAAGCCCGAGGCCAGCGTGGCCGCTGCGGTCGACGCCCTTCGGGAGGCCGTCAAGCGCTTCGCCGGACCGGGCGGCGTGGTGATGAACGAAACCGCATGGCTCGCCTCCGCTCACCGCTGAGTCAGTCAGACCACCCGGAACCAGGCAGGCAGCGTCCGAGCGCAACGGAGCCAAGCAGCCAGCCATCTTGAAAGCCGATGCCCGAAGACGATAGGAGGGGCACCGATGGACGTGGCCCTCCCGGTCGTGGCCTCTGGTACCTGCGCTACGCGGCGTTCGGAGGTTGAGCGTCGCAGCGTCGCCCGGGTGGGGGCGGCCGCTACACAGAAATAGCCACGTCACGTGGCCACCCAGACCTGGGTATTTCGACCGATTCGGCGACACCGACCGCACATTAGGATCGAGCTCGGTCTCCCGTTCACGCCGACGTGAAGGATGGGTCGCATGGTTACGGTCGACGTCGAGCGTCGCCGCTGGGACCGCCGGGCGGGCTTCCCGTTGGAGCGGTGGACTATCCGCGATAGCCGGAAGTGGATCTGCTCCCGGGCGCAGGGGCGAACGCTGGAAGTCGGTGTTGGTACCGGGCTGAACCTTCCGCTGTACGGCCGTGATCTCGAGCTGACCGGTGTCGACCTCAACCCACGCATGCTCGCAATGGCCAACCGGCGCGCCACAGAGTTGGGCCGCCGCATCGACCTGCGTGAAACCAACGCCGAGATGCTGCCGTTTCCAGATGCAAGCTTCGACACGGTCGTCTGCACGCTGGCCGTCTGCTCGGTGGCGGATCGCGGCGCCGCAATCGGCGAGATGTACCGGGTCCTGCGTCCGGACGGTCTGTTGCTCCTGCTCGACCACGTTGAACGTCGATGGATCCGGGGACGGCCGGCCGGTCTCGCCGTTCGCCAGGGATTCGTGCCGGAGCGGCGAGAGCGTCTGTGGATGGGCCTCATTGAGCGCCTAGCGGCCCACAAGCCCGCCACACAAGGCTAACCGGTCTCGACCGCGATCCTCTTGGGAGCGTGTGTCTCGTACATTCGCACGGCGACGACGATGCCGGAGGCGGCCGTTATGGCGGCGACAACCCAGACGGCGGCGCGGATGCCGAGCAGGTCGGCGGTGACGCCGGCGATGAGCGCACCGACGGCGTAGCCGGCGTCGCGCCAGAGCCTGTAGACCCCGACGGCCCGGGCCCGCCAGGCGGGGTGGGCGACGTCGCCGATAACGGCGAGCAGGGTGGGGTAGACCATGGCGGTGCCGGCGCCCATGAGCACACCGGCAACGGCCCAGGCGGAGAAGCTGGAGGCTATCGCGACGAGGGTGATGCCGGCGGCCTGTACGAGCATGCCAGAGGCGATGAGCCATTTGCGGCCCCACCGGTCGGATAGCGCGCCGGTGACGGTCTGGCCCAGCCCCCAGACCGCGGGGTAGATCGCGGCAAGGGCGCCGATGCGGGTCAGGCTGAGCCCGGACGTGGCGAAAAGAATGGGGAACAATCCCCAAGCGAGGCCGTCGTTGAGGTTGTTGACCATGCCGGCTTGGCACGCTGCGGACAAGGCGCGCTCTCGAAAGCTGGTCAACATGAAGATCTGCCTGGTGTCGAGCGTGGCATCGCTTCGGGAGGGGTGATGGCGGGCCTCGTGCCGGGCGTGGTGTTGGGTTTCCCGAACGAGCACTGTGGACAATCCGAGGCCGAGCGCGGCGAAGGCGATGCCGAGGTAGAACGGGGCAGGGCGCAGCCCGTACTGTGCGGCGAGCCAACCGGTGGCCAGCGCGGTCGCGGCGACGGCGGTATAGCCAGCCGCCTCGTTGAGACCCATCGCCAGACCGCGCCGGGACGGACCGACCAGGTCGATCTTCATGACGATGGTGGTTGACCAGGTCAGCCCCTGGTTGACCCCGAGAAGGACGTTGGCGGCGACGACCCAACCCCAGTTGGGCGCCCACATCAGCATGAGCGGGATGGGCAGGCCGATGAGCCAGCCGGCGACCAGGACGGGTTTGCGGCCGTACCGGTCGGACAGCGTCCCGGCGGCGAGGTTGGTCAGCGCCTTGGTGATGCCGAACGCGACGATGTAGGTGAGGGTGGCGGTGAACGCGCCGAGCGCGAAGACCTGCTCAGCGAGCAGCGGCAGCACGGTACGTTCCTGGCCGACCATGCCGCCAACGAGGGCGTTGATCGCGACGAGTAGTACGAATTGGGGCAGGTTGGCGCGAAGGCCAAGGCGGATCGGCGCGGTCGTGGGAGTGCTCATCGGCCGTGGGCCAAGGCCTGGCCGGTCCTGGTTGCCCAGTCGTCGGGTCCGCCGACCACGACCGCCACGTCGTGCTGCCCCGCCCGCTCAAGCAGGCTCGCCGCGGTTGTGGCTCGTTCGCCGTGTCCGCACATCACCGCAGTCGGCGCCGCCAGCTCGGACGCGCGAAGCGTCAGATCGCCGAGTTCCACATGCCGGGCGCCGGGTATATGGGCGGCTTCGTATTCGCTGTTCTGTCGTACGTCCACGACCGATCCCGCATCGACGTTGTCGGGCGTGAGCAGGCGGTTGGAGCGCAGGTCTCCGCCCTCGGCGATCCACGCGGCAACACCGCCGCCGAGTTCGCCTCGGATCTGCTCGAAGCCGATGGCGAGAGCGGGCCACACGATATCGGCGAGGTGCTGGTTGGGGTTACGGACGATCACGACGGGTGTCCCTGGCGTGAGCAACCAGCCCAGCCAAGTGGCGAACTGGTCCCGCAACGGAATCGACAGCGAGCCGGGGATGTGACCCGCGGCATAGTCGCGCACTGGCCGTACGTCAACGAGCACCGCCCCGTCGGCGAGCATGCGCCGCGTCCCGGCCGCGGTCAGTTCGGCGACAGCGGGGCTGGGGTCCACTAGGCCCGGCCCGCGGCGGTTGACCTCCGCGAGGTAGGCGAAGTACGTCGGGTAAGAGCCCAAACTGGCCAGCAGCCGCGGGACGAACGTGTCCTCGTCCGGCGCACCGAGCAACGGGTTGAATGCCTTCTCGCGCCCGATCGTGCTCACCCGATCTGCGCCGGGTGGCGCGGAACAGAACGAACCGGCGCCGTGGGTCGGCCAGACGGCGGTCTGATCCGGCAGGGTTGCCAGGCGTCGCAACGAGGCGTACTGCGCCCGGGCCAGCTCCACTGTGTACTCCGAGCCGATCAGGTCGGTCCGCGCGGCCGCACCGACGATCAACGATCCCCCCGTGAAGACGCCAATCTCGGTCCCGGCATCGAGGATCAGGTAGGACAGGTGCTCCGGCGTGTGCCCCGGTGTCTGCAGAGCGCGCAATGTGAGCCCGCCGAGGTCCACCTCGTCGCCGTCGCCGAGGCGGACATGGTCGAAGAGACGGTCACCGGTGGCCGAGGCCAGGATCGTTGCGTCGTGGTCGGCGTGCAGCTGGCGCGCGCCGGAGACGAAGTCCGCGTGCAGGTGGGTCTCGGCCGCGTAGGCGACGCGAAGACCACGTCGGTCGGCGGCGCCGTACACGGCACGAAGGTCCCGCGAGGGGTCCACGGCCAACGCGCGACGATCACCCAGGTCGAGCAGGTATGCGCTGTTGCCCAAGCCCTCGTTGACGACTGGGATCAGCTGATCCGTGCCCATGTGTTCCCCTGCGTTCGGACCGGCCTGCATCTTCCTCTACACTATTCCATAGAAGTTTGGAGGAGTCGGCGATGGGTGATTCGGCCAACAAGGCGGCGCTGTATGAGCAGTTCGCCCGGGTCGGCAAGGCCCTGGCCAGCGGTAAGCGGCTGGAATTGCTCGACCTGCTCGCTCAGAGCGAGCGAAGTGTCGACGCCCTGGCCCGCGCCGCCGGTCTGGGTATGACGAGCGCCTCGGCACACCTGCAGATCTTGCGGCAGGCCAACCTGGTGAGCACTCGTCGCGCCGGCACCCGTGTGCTCTACCGCCTCGCCGGCCCCGACGTCGCCGACCTGTACGCCAGGCTTCGCGGCGTCGCCGATGCCCACCTACCCGACGTTCAGGCGGCCCGGGTCAGCTACCTCGGTCGCGAGATCAACTCCGAGCCGGTCGGTCGGGATGAGCTACTTCGGCGTATCGCGGCAGGTGACGTCACCGTTCTCGACGTTCGACCCGCGGAGGAGTACGCCGCCGGCCACATTCCCGGCGCGGTCAGCGTGCCCGTCGATGAGCTTGCCCACCGGCTCGCCGAGCTACCCCTGGAGGCCGAGATCGTCGCGTACTGCCGCGGCGCCTACTGCGTCCTCGCTCACGACGCGGTCCGACTACTTCTTGCCCGCGGGCGCCGGGCCCGCCGCCTCGCCGACGGCATGCTGGAATGGCGCTTGGCCGACCTGCCCGTGGCCACCGGGGCAGCGGCGTGACCGGCCCGAGTCCCTTCCTTGACGGCGGGGCGGTCTATCTCGACTACAACGCCACCACTCCGATCGACCCGCGTGTCTTTGAGGCGATGGCGCCCTTCCTGGGCATCCACTTCGGCAACCCGTCGAGCGCCCACCCGTATGCCGACCCATCCCGCCAGGCATTGGCCCGCGCCCGCGACCAGATCGCCGAACTGATCGGCGCCACCGCGGCGGAGGTTGTCTTCACCGGCTCCGGGTCGGAGGCCAACAATCTGGCTATCCGCGGCGCCGTCCTGGCCAGCGGCCGTCACCGTCCACATGTGATCACTCAGCAGACCGAGCACCCTGCGGTGCTGGAAACCTGCCGTGCCCTTCAGCGGCTGCACGGAGTGGAGGTCAGCTACCTGCGGGTCGACGGCCACGGCCTGCTCGACCCAGCCGCCCTCGCGGCGGCCATCACCCCGAACACGGCCCTGGTGTCGGTGATGCATGCCAACAACGAGACCGGCGTCATCCAACCAATCGCCGACCTTGCTCGCATCGCCCACGACCACGGTGTGCCGATGCACACCGACGCCGCCCAGGCAGTCGGCAAGGTCCCGGTCGACGTGACCGCCCTAGGGGTGGACCTGCTTACCGTCGTGGGCCACAAGATGTACGCGCCCAAGGGCGTGGCCGCCCTCTATGTCCGTACCGGCGTGGCGCTAGAGCCGGTCATCTACGGCGGCGGTCAGGAACGCGGCCTGCGTGCGGGCACCGAGAACGTGGCCCTCGCCGCAGCCCTCGGCGCCGCCGCCGACCTTGCCCGCGCCGAACTCGACGACGGCGGTCACCTCCGGGTTGCCGTCAAGCGAAATCGCCTGCACGACCGTCTCGTCGAGGCGCTGCCCGACCGGGTGCACCTCAACGGTCACGCAACGCAGCGCCTGCCCAACACACTCAACGTCAGCATCGGCGGCGTACGCGGAGACGACCTCCTCGCCGCAACCCCCGGCGTCGCTGCGTCCACCGGTTCGGCCTGCCATGCCGGCACCACTGACCCCTCTCCGGTGCTGCACGCAATGGGACTCGACCGCGACCGCAGCCTCGCCGCGCTCCGACTAACGCTGGGTCGCTGGAGCACCGAGCAGGACATCGACCACGCCGCCGACCTCCTCGCCGCGGCCGTCCGCACGTTTGCGGACGGAGCCGCCCGAGCGTGACTGACCCGGTCGGTCAGCTCGATCCGAACGTCTACCACGTGCCGACCACGGACCAGCTCACGAAGTGGCTGGCCGAATCCGTCACGCCTTGTGCAGCCGGGGCTGGGCCGGGTGTGGCGGATTCGTCACCGGCAACCCCGCGGACCGCCAGGCTCGGAACCCGTCGATCACGTCTGTCGCCCCACGCAGGCCCAACGTTTGTAGCGACGCGGCCGCCAACGACGACGAATAGCCCTCGTCACAACAGATGATCCAACGGACCTTGTAGTCCACCGCCTCGGGCACGCGCGCCGAACTCGCTGGGTCGCAGCGCCACTCCAGGTGCACCCGCTCGATGACCACGGCACCTGGGATGTCACCGTCCGCCCGACGCTGGAACTCCGGCCGAATGTCGACCAGCACGGCGCCGGTCTGCATCGCCGCCCAGGCCTGCTCCGGCGTCATCCGCTCGAGGCCCGAGCGTGCCTGGCGCAGCATCTCGTCGATCGTTACCATCGCGTCCGATCCTCGCGCACGAAATAACAGGGTCACGGTAGGCCACTGTTCTGCTGTTGGCCATCCACCCGTGGACTGAATCCGCGGGCGACGTGCAGTCACGCTCTAGCCAACCACTGAGTCGGGGGGCGGCGGTCAGAGGATGTCGAGGACTGCCCGCAGGAGGCGATTGACCTCAACGAGTTCGGCCGTGCTCAGCCGTCCGATGCGATCCCCGATGGCCTTCTCGACATCGACGGCGCGGAGTTGGTCGAGCATCAGTCTTGTGGGCTCGCCGCGCACGGTGATGGCGGGGCGGAACACGTATGGGTGTGCCGTAGTTGAGGTCGGAGCAACCATTGCAGTCGATAGATTGAGATCGTCGGACTGAAGGACGACCGCGTACCGTCGGCCTTGCTGCTCGTGCCCAACGGCGTCGCGGGGCGCGCGTAAACGGTAGACGTCACCACGCACTGATCTCGTCCATGTCGGCTTGAACGCGGCGGACCTCTGCGATGTCTTCAGCATTGCTCCGGGCGTGTTCGGCATCGGCCCGCATTTGGCCCCGTAGTGCCAGATCGGCGTGCTCGTCGAGGAGCTGAGCGATGACGTCGTCGATCGGTGCGCTGCCGAAGTCTCGGGCACGAGTCCGCATCAGCCGGTCACGGGTGGCGACGCTCAGTCACATTGGCGTTGTGGCCGAGACGAGCGCGATGATCTGCTCGGTCAACGGTCGCGAGGTCCCGGACATGCACTGATCGTAGTAGACATAGACGTCGCTCAGTCTGATCGTGTATACGAATCCGTCGGAGCAGGTTCCCGGGCCCGACGTACGCTTCGCCTCCTGCGCCAGCGCTGGATTGGTGAAGAGTTCGGTCAGACTTTGCCGATCACTGCTAGTGAGTCTGCCTTGCTGGCTGGCGCCTGAGCGCTTGTCGGTGAAGACCCACGCTCCATCCGGGGCGATGACAAGCAGCTGCGACACCCCAGCCAGTCCACCGGTTCTCGTGATCGTGGCAGTCCCAATAGCGTGCACGCCGCCGGATGTGCTCTGCCTCGGCTCCGGCGTACTCGCGTTGGCCGGGTTAGCCGATGCCGTACTCGGGTTGGGGAGCGACGTCGTCGGGCCGGGCGGCGCCGCGGCTCGCGGTCCCGTGGCACACGCGATAGCTCCGAAATACAGGACAACGATCGCGGCAACCATGATGCCTGCCCGACGAGACGTGCACACGCCAACAATTATCGATTTGGCTAGAGAAGAACGCACGCCGAGGCCCAACGGTTCAAGTCGATGTATGAAACTTTCAAACCTTGACAATGCGGTAGGGACCCGTTTCGATCGCCACGAGAGTCCAGAAGCGCGTGCCCGAGCCATGGCCGCATCTCGCTACGGAGCGGCACAAATCCATCGCTGAGGGTTACCCCTGAGGCGGTCGCATTCGCTCCCGTTTGGATCAAAGGGGATCACATGAATCATCGCAGGACCAGAGCTCGCCTCCTTGCCGTGGCGGGTGGCGTCGTCTTGACCGTAGGGTTAATTCCCGCCTCCGGGCTGGCGTTGGCCACGGTCGCGCCGGGCAGTGCGCCCGCAGCCAACGCTCAGAGGGAGCAGGTCGAAAACTACGACGCGCGCACTGACAGCTCGGCCAGCAAGGTGCTGGCCACTCGAGCCGCCAAGATGAACGCAAACCCGCGCGCAGGCGTCAAGGCACTGCGCAACGAACTCGGCATGAAGGGCATCGTCGAGCTCGACGCCCTCACCGGAACGCCCCGACGGGTGACTCGCATCGACGGCTTCCTTACCACGCCGAGCACCAGGTCGGCCGATCAAGTCGCCCGTGGATACCTCAAGGCGCACGCGGATGCCTTTGGTCTCAGCTCAGCCCAGATCAATTCCCTCGTGCTGCGCAAGACGTACGTCGACATCGGGGGCACGAGCCACCTCAGCTACGTGCAGCGCGTCGGCGGTGTGACCGTCTTCGGCAATGGCCTCAGGGCCCACGTAACGAAGAAGGGTCAGCTCGTCCAGGTGGACGGGTCTCCACTCGCGGCGCTGCCGTCTAGCCTCGGCGGACCCGGCTTCTCCGCCGACGCCGCACGGGATAAGGCAGTCAAGGACGTCTTCGGCTCGTCCAAAGCGACGGTGATCAGTCGGTCCACTGGCGCAGACCGGTTCACTGAGTTCTCCGGGCACGACCACGCGAAGCTCGTTGTGTTTCAGACGCTGGCCGGACCGCGGCTCGGTTGGCAGACGCTGACCATGCGCGAGGGCTTCGTTCATGTGATCGACGCGCAGTCGGGTCGCACGCTGTTCCGACAGAGCATCGTCGCGAAGGACAACGGCAACGCCTGGACAAACTACCCGGGCGCAGCCGTCGGCGGCACTCAGCAGTCGGTCGACCTCACCGCGCCGGGCTGGCTGCGGAACCACTCAAGGACGTTGAGCGGCAACAACGCTCACGTGTGGATTGACATCAATGACAACGACCAGGCTGACAAGGGTGAGGAAATCGGCCCGAGCGGTCCCAGCTCGTTTGCCTATGGCTTCACGCCGTTCGGAGGCGACAACTGCGCGAACAAGTTCGTCTGCTCCTGGGACCCGAACGTGGCGTTCTCCTGGCAGGCAAACGCTAAACAGGATGCCGTGCAGATGTTCTTCTTCCTCGGCACCTTCCACGACCACCTCCTTGCCGCCCCCATCGGCTTCACCCCGGCGGCCGGCAACTTTGAGGGTCGTGACGCGGTCGACGGCAATGCGATTGATGGCGCGCTCGGCAACGGCAACGGCCTGCCCGACGGCGGCCACGTCGACAACGCCAACATGTCGACTCCGCCGGACGGAATCCCGCCGCGGATGCAGATGTACCTCTTCCACCAGCCAGGCACGAGCTACCCGGATGAGGACCCCTTCATCGCGGGGAACTCCGGCGACGAGGCGGACATCGTCTACCACGAGTACACACACGGCCTCTCCAACCGCCTCGTGGTCGACGCCAACGGCATCTCCACCCTCGGCGGTGTCCAGGCCGGTTCGATGGGCGAGGCTTGGAGCGACTGGTACGCCATGGATTACCTGGTGAACACCGGTCAGTTCGTCGATCGGGAGCAGGACGGTGACCTGCGCGTCGGCGAGTACGTCGGCGCGGGCAACAACCTCATCCGTACCGAGCCGATGGATTGCTCCGTGGGTGCGAATCAGGCGCGGTGCCCGGGCACTCCCGGTGCCGGATCCGGCGGTTACACCTATGGCGACTTCGGCCGGGTCGGCAATGGTCCCGAGGTGCACGACGATGGCGAGATCTGGGGCCAGACGCTGTGGGATCTGCGCAACGCGCTCGGTAGTGCGAAGACCGAGTCACTGGTGACCCGGGCGATGGAACTGTCGCCGGCGAACCCGTCCTTCCTGGACGAGCGCAACTCGATCCTCGCGGCGGACATGGTCGTCAACAACGGTGGCAACCAGGACGCGATCTGGCAGGTCTTCGCCCATCGCGGCATGGGCTGGTTCGCCGGCTCGGTCGACGGCGACGACAGCACTCCGACGGAGGACTTCTCCATGCCTCCGGCGCCGAACGCGCCGAAGGGGTCCATTACCGGTACGGTCAGCGACTCGGCCACCGGTGCTCCGATTGCCGGTGCGGTGGTGGCCTTCGGCGGCCACAACTCCGGCTTCGCGGGCAGCTACGCCACGACGAGTGCCGCCAACGGTACGTACACCATCACGGGCATCTTCACGGGCACCTACCCGAGGGTGTTCTCGCGCGGCGGGGTCGGCTACGACGCGCTCGTGAAGACCGTCGTCGTCTCGTCGGGCACAACCACCGTCGACTGGCCACTCCGGCGTGACTGGGCGGCTTCGAGCGGCGGCGCCACTGTTACGGAGTTCAGCCCGCCGGACTACACGCCGTTCGGCTGCGGTCCGCTCCAGCTGATCGACCAGTCGCAGGGCTCCGGCTGGGGCAGCGATGCTCCGAACCCGCCGGCCGGCTTTGTGCCTGGTCCGAAGCACATCATCATCAAACTGCCTGTCAAGGTCAACATCGACGACCTGCAGATCAACCCGGCCAACACGTGCGGGGACCCTGGCAGCGCCTCGACCGGCGACTACCTGGTGGAGACATCCCAGGACGGCATCGTCTACACGACAGCCAACTCTGGTAACCACTTCGGAATCGCCGATCGGCACCTGCACACCATCACGATGGCACCGGGCAGCACGGCCGGTGTGCAGTACATCCGATTCACCATGTTGGGCACGCAGGTTATCGACCTGGGCGGCGACTGCGCCATCACGCCGGATGCTTTTGCCGGGTGCACCTTCATGGATTCGACCGAGCTCGCCGTTTACGGCGCGCCCGCGTAATCACTCGCTCGCAACCACTGGGGTTCCCGACAAGTCGGGAACCCCAGTGTCTATCGACGACCGGCTTTCGAAGCGGAGTGGACGTACGACTTGGGTCGGCTGCCCACCATCGCGCCAACCGCCGGCGCGGAAGATCAGCACCGTGGGAGGATGACGCTGAGTCCGTCCGAGAGAAAGGCGTGCCAATGTCGGCGATGATGAGCAAGAGCTTCGACCAGCCTGACGAATTGCGTACACCGCCCATGGCGAGCGTCGCGATCGTCGACCTGGAAGGGACCAAGGTCGCCCGCTTCAGCCTTGAGCCTGGTTGGCGCTGGTCCGATTCGGTCAAGCCGATCGTGGGCACCGACACATGTCAGGTCCGCCATCTCGGTGTTCTCGTTTCTGGACAGATGCACGTCTTGGCGGAAGACGGCAGCGAGGCCGAGATCGGCCCGGGCGTGTGTTACGTGATCGAACCTGGCCACGACGCGTGGGTCGTCGGACCCGAACGCCTTGTCGCGTATGAATTCGACGCCCGTGCGGCGGCCACCTACGCGACGCCGGCGAGCTGACCACTGTCCGACCAGCGCTCCGGCGCTTACCGCGTGGTCCCGTGCCCTGGGCCGGGCCTCTACCGGATCATGTGTCCTCGGGGACGAAGACGCCGGAGGTCAGTCCATACACCGCCGAGCTGAGCGCATCCGTGGCCAACGCGGAGACGCTCTCGATCCGATCGGTGACCGCCGAGAGCCGCCGGAACGCCGCGCCGTAGCGGCGCTGGTCGGCCAGCGGCAGGCGCGGGATACGTGCGCGGCGAAGGTCAAGCCGGTACGTTCCGCCTACCGTCCCTGCCGCCTGCCGTCGATTCGCCTTCGACCGCAGGAAACACGCCAGGAAGTATGGGTCGACCAGGTCCTCGTCGCAGCGGATCACCTCGCCCGTGCCGCGTTCCACTCCGGCCGGCATCGACTCGGTGACCACCGTGGCGTCGAAGCCATCCGAGCCGCTCGGGACGAGCAGATCGCCGGGGTGCAGGCTCGTGTCCTTGTCGACGAACGCGATCGCACCGGCACGGAGCAGGTCGAGGATCGTGGTCATGGGAAACGTGGCCGGCTCTGGACTTCGCCGAAACGACGGCATCTCGCCATCCAGTTTCGCGACCGACTTGGCGAGGCCGGTGCGGAGTTTCGCGTAGTCGCTGCCGACATCCCGCAACGGGGGCTCGATGTGCCTCGCCGGAACGAGCAGCACATCCTCGTCCAGAAGCTGGATGGATGCCACCTCCCGAGTGACCGCGTCGTCGCCGTACACCGTCTGCCAACCCCTCGCATCGGTCGGGATGTCCTCGGTATCGGCGTCGGTGAGGTCCACGAGCCGCACGGTGTACGTCGGACTGTTCTCCGGTCGCCGCACGGTCCAGATCTGCCACGGTCCGGCCGGACCGCCAAACGCCTCGGGCAGCGCAATCACCTGGCGCAGTGCACCCGAGCGGAGGAGCTCGGCCCGGACTCGACGCCCTGAGCTGCGCACCGACGAAGCGTGCGGCATGGGCATCAGTACCTGGCCACCGGGTTTGACGTACGAGTAGCAGACCTGCAACCAGGCCAATGGTCGATCGACCGACGGCGACAGGCCGAACTCCCACGACTGGGAGAAGCTCCACTCATCCTGCTGCAATGCCTTGCCGCGCGGCAGGCTGACGACGAGGTCGGCGAGCCCGCGATAGGAAGCCAGCGTGTCGTTGTCGAGCGGCGACCCGACGGCGATCTCCGCCGTCTGTGCTCCGGCGTCGGCAAGGGCGCGGATAGCCGCCTGGACGTTGGCGGGATCCGCGTCCTGCGCGGCGTACCGGGTGCCCGGCCCCAGCCGGTGAGCTGCGGCCGCGAGCAGGGTGCCGGGGCCGCACGCCGGGTCGAGCACGACGCCCCGTCGTAATGGCGGGAGCAGTCCCGCCACGACGGAGACGAGATCGGTCTGCACGCTCCCGATGGCACGCGCCGGAGCGGGGAGCATGGTCGATTCCGTGCGCGCGTCGTCGACCTGCTTGCCGTTGGCGCGCAGCCACGCCTGGACCTCATCCAGGTCGAATGCGGGGCTGGTCGGCTGACCACCCACGGGGCGAGGGAAGTCTGGGTACCGGCGCCGCCAGTTGGACACCGCCGCCCGACCGACGCCCGCCAGCCGGGCGATGTCGGCCGCCGTCACCTCGTGCGCCACGGTGTGCACAGTACACGAATCGCCACTATTCACAAGTAAAGGCTCGGCGTGCCAGGCTTCTGTGAACATTTGCGTCCGCCGTGTACTGTTCACAGAGATGCGGGTTCGATTCGAGGGAGGCACAGATGCATATCAACGCTCATCTGGACGTTGACGTTGTCGCATTGGAGACGGCGGACGAGGTTTCGGTGCTCGTCGAGCTGACGGCCCCCTCGGCCCCTCCGCCCGGCGACGGCGAACCCCGACCGACGCGCACGGTGCAGGTTGTGCTCGACCGGAGCGGGTCGATGGCCGGCGGCCGCCTCGCTGGCGCGATCACCGCGTTGCACCGGTTGGTGGATCGGCTCGATCCATCAGACCACTTTGGACTCGTCGCATTCGACGACCGGGTCGAGCTGACCGTGCCCGCTGGCCCGCTGGCCGACAAGCACGAGGCGAAGAGAGCAATCGCGGCTCTCGGTGCGCGCGGCAGCACCGATCTCTCCGCCGGCTACCTGCGCGGCGTGCAGGAGGCCCGCCGGGTGGCCGGACCGGCCGGCGCCACGCTGCTGCTGCTCATCAGCGACGGGCACGCCAACGCCGGCGTCACCGACCCTGAGGCGCTGTCCAGAATCGCCGCCGACGCCCGTCGGCACGGCGTAACGACGTCCACGCTCGGGTTCGGACTGGGCTACGACGAGCGAATCATGTCGGCGATCGCCCGTGGCGGTGCCGGCAATGAGTTGTTCGCCGAGGAGGCCGACACCGCTGTCGCGCTTATCGCCGGAGAGGTCAAGGGCCTGCTCGCCCAGGTCGCACAGGCCGCGTCGGTGCGCATCCGTCTTTCGGAGCACGTGCAGGCCGTACACGTCGTCAACGACCTACCCGTGGCGGCGACCGATGGCAGCGTCGTGGCCGAACTCGGTAGCTTCTACGCCGACGAGACGCGCAAGCTCCTCCTCGTCTTCGACGTGCCCGCGCTGGCCGCCCTCGGACTGACCGAGGTCGCCGTGCTCGAGTTCACCTACACAGAACTGCCCGCCCTCAAGCAGCACACGGTGACCGTGCCGTTGCACGTCAACGTTGTCCCCGGCGATCAGGCCGCCGGCCGCATCCCCGACCCAGTCGTGCGGACCGAGCTGATCTACCAGCGGGTGCAGCAGGCCAAGCGACGCGTCTCCGGGCGCCTCACCGCTGGAGACTCCGACGCCGCGCTCGCCGACATTCGAGCCCTCCAGGACGTCGTTGCCGGTGCCCGGTCCGTTGACCTGCCCGAGTCGCTGGCCGCGGACCTCGCGGAGGAGGCGAAGGCGCTGGAGTACCTGGCCAGGCAGACCGAGAGCGGGATGATCGCCCGCGCCGCGAAATACTCATCCATGGACTCCACAAGCAAGTCGGCGAAGCGTGGTCGCATGTATTCGACGCGGCCACCGATGGACGATCCCGGGCAGACTCCGTCGGCTGAGAGCTGACGCGACCGGCTCGGCCCCGCGCGTGACTGCGGTGGCGACGAACGGGCGGGTGCCCTACGGTACCGCCGGATGAATGATCCGAGGATCCGCACCAGGTGTGCAGAGTTCAGTCGATCCTGACCGCGAGCTTGCCGAGGGTTCCGGCGGCGAAGTCGGCAAACGCCTGAGGCACGTCCTTTAGGGCGTACGAGCGCTGGACCGGGATCCTGATCCGACCGCTGGCGACCTCACCGGCAAGCGTGTCCAGTTGATCGCGGCGCGGTCCGGCGATAACAGATGTGGCGGTGAGGGCGTGGCCCGTCAGCTGGTCTTGGCCGACTCCCAGCAACGACGCGAACCGACCGCCGTCCCGTACCAGTCCGGCCAGAGCCAGCGGATCACCCGCGAAGTGCAGCGCGACGTCAACACCGCCGGGCGCGATTTCGCGTACCTGCGCGGCCAGATCCTGCGAGTAGTCGACCAAGTGGGCAGCGCCCAGCTGGCGCACGTGGTCTGCCTCCAGGCCCGGAGTGGCGGTGGCGATCGTCGTCGCCCGCCTTGCGGCGAGCAGTTGCAGGACGAAGGCGCCGACGCCGCCGGTCGCTCCCGACACGAGAACGGTCTCGCCCTCAGTTGGTGAGACCGCGTCGATGGAGGCCAGCGCGGCCGAGCCGGCCAGCGCAAGGACACCCGCCGTGGCGTGCTCGAGGCCGGCCGGCATGCGTGCGACGTAGTGATCCTCGGGGACGACGACATACTCTCCGAATCCGCCAGCGTTCAGCGGCTGAGTAACCACGAACCCGAAGACGTCGTCCCCGAGAGCGAAATCGGTCACACCCGAACCGACCTGGTCGACGGTGCCCGCGAAGTCTCGACCCAGAACGATCGGGAACCGGTGCTCCATCATGCCTTTGAGGTACCCACGCGCCAGGGCGTTATCGAATCCATTGATCGACGACGAGCGGATCCTTACCCTGATCTCGCCAGGGCCGGCTGTGGGGGTTTCAACCTCGGCCATCGTCGGCGGTGATCCGTAGTCCTCGGTAACAACTGCCCGCATCTGCGCTCCCTCAACGTCGGTCACGGCGGACCGGAGTTCCCAGGACGCGTCGACGGTACGGCAATGGCCTCGTCCGGGCACCATCCGTCCGGCCGGATGAGGATGGCGTTCGGCTCGCCAGTCGGCCGCCGGCCTTCCCACCTCCCCGTCGATCATGACCTGGAGG
>JAXIPB010000184.1:0-33594 GCA_045403155.1 Micromonosporaceae bacterium | reverse complement strand
GTGAAGGGCTCATCGCAGCGCGCGCCATTAAAGATCGCCATCCCCGAGTCGGTGTACTAGTCCTTTCCCAATACGTCGATTCGGAGTACCCGGCGCTGCTACTCGACGGGTCGCCGGCCGGGCTAGGCTACCTGCTCAAGGATGCCGTGACCGATCCTTCACAGCTCATCGATGCCATCCGCCGCGTTGCGGCTGGCGGGTCGGTTGTCGACCCGGCCATCGTCGCGGCGCTGCTCGGCCGACGACGACAGCCGAATCCCCTCGACCGTCTCACCGATCGAGAGCGCGATGTCCTGGCCCTCATGGCCGAAGGTCGGTCCAACCGCGCGATCGCAACCCGCCTGCAGCTCACCGCGCGCACCGTCGAATCGCACGTTCGAGCCATCCTTATCAAGCTCGATCTGGCCACGACCGACGACGACCATCGCCGAGTGCTGGCAGTCCTGACGTACCTCCGTTCCTGAGACCGTCGAGTGGCTCGCGGGGGTCGTGGCGGCTTCATCGCCACGATCGGGTTCTCGGCGACCAACTCGTCGCCCCTGACTAAGGGTTAGTCAGACTTTGGGCCGGCGAGGCGGCGGACCAACTGGGCCAGTTCGATACGGTTGGACGTGCGGGTCTTGCGTTTCAGGTTGGAGATGTGCATGCTCACGGTCTTTTCGCTGATCACCATCTCGCCGGCGATCTGGCGGTAGGTGTGCCCGGCAGCGACGTACGTCAGCACCTCGCATTCGCGGGGGTGAGATCGGGCAGGAGTGTGGCGGTCGCCGAACACGATCGTCTGGATGGCGAACAGAAGCGCCTCTCGATGGCGCGAAGCCGTGCGCCCTCGGTTACTGCGAGGTCCGCTGACGATATGCCCGGCCTCCGAGGTGTCGAGGATGCGGCGGACGCAATCGACGTGCTACTCCCCCGACGCCCGTTGCCTGCGTGGCCCGACCCCTACGGTACTAACGAGGTGCTAACGGAGCCGCCGGTGAGGCTTGGCTGCCCCCGCTCCAGACCGGTTGATGCGGAGGTGCCCTGAGCTGCGGAAACGGCAGACGTTGACATCACTCATCACCGCCCGGCACGTCCTCGGTCGCGCTCTTAATCCGCGGGTTCGGGGTTCGAGTCCCTGGCGGCGCCCCAATCCCTGCGCAGGGCATAGAGGCGAACATGGCCGCCGCATGCAGTCGCCAACACGGGATCACGGTCATCAACGGGGTCCGCCCGCTCATGTTCGACCCGCCGCCGATCTCGGGCACACGGCGACGCGGTTCGTGTTCACCCGCACGGGCAAGTCCCCAAGCGGCTGTGAGACGAACACCGCGGGCGGAGGCGGTTGACGATCTCAGCCCCAGACAGGCGACGACACGCTCGGCGGGCCGGTGACGTTGTGTCGAATCGCCTACGCGACGTTCCGGCCTCACCATGCGGTGCGCAGTACCGCGGCCAGGATCGCCTCGTGGTTGTAGCGGGTGGTGTTGCCCATCAACGCGATCCCGAGGCGCCGTCCGGGGTACAGGCGTAGGACGTTGAAGAACCCGCTCCCGCCGCCGATGTGCTCGACGAAGGTCGGTGCGTCACCGGCGTCGTGGCGGCGGAACCAGCCAAGGCCGACGTCCAGCGTGCCGCCGCGCGGAATGATGCTCTGCATAGCGTTGGTTGCCTCGGGAGAGAGCAGGCTCGTTCCGTCGACGGTTCCATGGTTGAGATGCAGGAGGGCGAGGCGGGCGACGTCGTCCACCCCGCCGCCGAGTCCGCCGTAGGCAGCGCCGGTCACGTAGAAGGGGTGGTAAGCGACGTACCGCCCGGTGCGGTCTCCGATGACCCCGGCAGGCAGGAGTGCGCGCAACAGCGGGGTGAGTGGGGCGGCCAGACGCTGGTACCCGATGGCGGCTGGCTGGCCGCCCGCTTCCTCGTATGTGAACCCGGTGTGCGCCATGCCTAACGGCGCCAGCACGTGTTCGCGCACGAACTGGCGGTACGGGACCGCGGCCACCTGTGCGATCACTTCGCCGAGTACGAGGTAGCCGAGGTTGGAGTAGCTGGCCCGGCTGCCTGGGCGGAACCTCAGCCGAGGGTGGCGGGCCAGCAGGCGCTCGAGAAAGGCGCGAGGATCGGGTGCCGACGCGCCGGACGGGTACACCCAGCGCAGCGGCAGCGGGTTGGCCAGGCCGGAACTGTGGCTGAGCAGGTGCCGTACCGTCACCGGAATTGGTTGGCGGACTACACCGAATTGGGCCAGGTACTCGGTGACGGGGGCGTCGAGGTCCAGGCGTCCCTGGTCGGCCAGACGCATAATCGCGGTCGCTGTGACGATCTTCGTCATCGAGAACCAGAGGTAGGGCGTCACCGAGCGGGCGGGGGCGCCGCTGGCCAGATCGGCCCGGCCGAAGCCGCGCCGCCAGCACACGGAACCGTCGGACACCACCGCGACGGACAGCCCCGGCACCTGATCGGCCCGCATTCGCCCCTCGATGATCGCCGCAAGGTCACGGTGGTCGACAGGCCCAGTGGTCATGTGCCTACGGTCTCGGCCCACGGCCGGCGGGGCCAGGGTCGAAGGTCCGGGCGCTTTGGGTCGACGGGCACAGTTATCGACTGGACGCGATCTCGAGTATCTCGTCAAGACCGAGCGTGGCACCCCGGTCAGCCAGTCGCTGATATGCGCTGTCTCCGAGTCGCGCATGGAGCCGCTTGGCGGTTTCGTCATGACTCGCACGGTCGATGACCCACACCTCAGCGCCGACGGAGCTTCGCACGCCGTCAGCCGCGCCGAACAGCGTCGCGCCATGACTGGCGTCGCCTGTCTGCTCGGCCATTGCGGCCAGCGCGTCGAGCGCGCGGGCGATGGTCTCCCGGTTGGCTGACGCCACGGCACGATCGAGAGACTCGCCGAGGCGCTGGCCCGCAGCGGTGACGTCTCCCCGCCCCAAGTAGACCCACCCGAGGGCGATAAGCCCGTTGCTGAGAAGAATGCCCTCGCCGCCCTGACGGGCGATTTGTGCACCCTCTTCGAGCGGAGGCATTGCGTCGACCTCGCGGTGGGCGTGCAGGAGTATCGTGCCGAGAGCGAGCAGGGCGAACGCAAGGCCCCACCGGTCCTCCAGCTGCCGGAAGCGATCAACGGCTTGGCGCACCACATCTTCGCCCTCGCCCGGATGCTGTAGCGCGGCCATGACACCCAGCGCGACGGAGGCGGTAGCCATGCCACGCTCATCGCCGCGCTCGATGTACCGGTCGAAGGCTGGCTGGAGAACGGTGCTCGCCCGATCGTAGTCGCCGCCCTCGAACGCCATCATGCCAAGCGCGAGCATAGCGTTGGCCCGATTGTCGTCGGTCAGCATCGACTCGGCTCCGAGCGCGCGTTCCATCGTCTCCAGGCCCGCCGTGTACCGGCCCTCCGTGAACCACAGCGGCCACGTCGCGAGCCCCATCTGCGCCGCGGAGTCGCCGTCGTGCGTGTCGAGGAACCACTGCATGGCCGCATGGATGTTGCCCTGGTCAGCGAGGTGCTGCTCGACGACTGGCCGCATATCGCCATTCCGAAGTCTCAGCGCCGCCTCGATTACCAGTCGACGATAGTGTCCGGCGTGCACGCGACGCAGCCGGTCTGCCTCGCCGGCTGCCGCTAGGCGCTCGATCGCATACTCCCTGATGACCTGCAGCATGGCGAAACGGGACTGTCCGGGCAATGAGTGGTCTGGTCGCAACATCGCTTTGTCCACAAGGGAGGAGACTCCATCGAATACGGCGGATACCACGTCGCCGGCGCAGATGACCTCCGCGGCGTCGAGCGCGAAGCTGCCGGCAAAGACGCCAAGCCGCTCGAACAAGCGCCGGTCCGGCTCGTCCAGCAGGTCGTAACTCCACGCGATCGTCGAGCGCAGCGCCCGTTGGCGAGGAGGCAGATCCCGCGCACCGCCGGTCAGCGTGGCGAGGCTCGTGTCGAGCCGTCTCACAAGTTCCTCGAGGTCGAGCATCCTCGCCCGCGAGGCGGCCAACTCAATCGCAAGCGGAAGGCCGTCGAGCCGGCGGCAAATCTCGGAGATGCTGCGCACCTCAGCGGCGTCGAGACGAAGGAGTGCTCCCGCGGCGATGGCGCGGTCGGCAAACAGCTGCACCGAATCGAAGTTACGCGCCGCCTCGGTGCCGTCGGACCAGGTCGGCACCGCAAGGGGTGCCACGTCGAAGACGCGTTCGCCGGTCAGTCGTAGTGGCTCGCGGCTCGTCACCAGCAGCGTTAGGCGGGTCGTTCGTTCCACCAGCTCGGCGACCACGGGGGCGGCCTCAACGACATGTTCGAACCCGTCGAGCACGAGCAGAATCTGGCGAGAGCCGACGTAGCCCGCGACCGAATCCAGGAGCGGCAAGCCAATTGTGTCGGGGGTGCCCAGCGCCGAGGCGATCGCCGAGATAACCAGCGGCGCCTCCGGCGAGACGTGCTCGAGCTCGGTTGCGGCGACCGTCTCGAACTGCGGCGCGACCGTGGCCACAGCTTCCATGGCCAGCCTGGTCTTACCGATGCCGCCCGGCCCGATCAGCGTGACCAGCCGAGTCTCCGAATTGACCAACAGTTCCCTCAGCGTCGCGAGCTCTTGCCGGCGGCCGATGAACTGGTTGGCGACACCAGGCCCCCCGCGATCGAACCGAATGGGCGCTGCGGTGTCGGGCGCTGCGATGGTGTCAGAAATGGCCTCTGCCTCGTGCTGCGGCTCGATCGCGCCGCCGAACCGCTCGCTCAGAAGCAGCGCCAGGTCGTCGGCAATGAGCCCGCCTAGATCCTTGGCGCTGCTGAAGTTGCGGTACGAGAGGCCGCCCTGTCCAACCCGCTCGAGCATGTCCGCCAAGCGAGGATCGCGGTCCGGCGCGGGTGATTGGACGTACACAAGCTTGGGCTTGTCGGACGCGGCGAGGTACTCATCCTCCAGCCCGGAGCGCTCACGGCCCGGCGCGATCCAACCGTACTGCTCACCGTAAATCCCGATGAAGACGTCGCTCTGCCGAAGATAGGCGAAGTAGAGATCTTGGGGCGGGTAAGGGCGAGCACCCAGCTCGAATAGCACCGGTGTCAGATGTAGCCGCTCTATCGCACGCCTCGCCGCTGCACGCTCGTCGGCCAACTCTTTCATCGTTGAGCTGACGAAGACGCGGAGCCGTTGATCCGGCGTGCGGATCGAGGTCATGCTGCCCCTGCCTGGCGTGTGCGCGGCTGTCGAAGTTTCCCGCTGCGCCTAGCCTAACGTGATCCGGCACGGCAGACCCGTCGCTTCCGGTCTTTTCGACCAGCGTTTGGCGTGCCGAACCGTGGCGAGCTCGTCACGTTTGCGGCACCGTGGTGCTGTCGATTCGCCATCGCCACGGCGTCGGACTGGCTAGGCTGTGTGTGCGCACCCGATTGTTGACCCACATACGCGGCAGCGTGCGGTGCGCCTTTCACATGGCACAGATACGAGTTCGCACGGAGCCCTCGGCCCAATACCGGGGAGAGGGTTGTTGCCAGACAGTAAACGGGGGAGCGAGATGGCCACCGCTCGGGAGATCATGCATATGGGCGCGGAGTGCGTACGGCAGGACGAGACGCTCACCTCCGCCGCAGCCAAAATGGCTGATCTGCACGTTGGTGCGTTGCCCATCCTCGGCGCTGATGATCGGCTGCGGGGAATCGTCACCGATCGCGACATTGTGGTGCGCGGCCTGGCCAAGGGCCGTGATCCACAGACGACGACCGTGGATGAGCTGTCGCTGGGAACACCGGTCTCGGTGGATGCCGGTTCCGACATCAGCGACGTACTGGGCGTGATGGAGCAGCACAAGGTCCGCAGGCTGCCGGTTACGGAGAACCGACGAGTAGTTGGAGTCATCAGCGAGGCCGATGTGGCGACACATCTTGGCGCTGGCGAGGTGAGCAGATTCACCTCGGCGGTATATTCCGCTCCGCCGAACAACTGACGGCCTGCGTGGTGCAGAGGGCGATGCCTCGGCACAGTCGTTCTCGTTGCCCCCGGCCACCAGCGGCGGAGCGTGACTTCTTCACTTTCGAGCGTGCTCCGGCGACGTAGGTGGCGGTGAGCCAGGACAGATCAGCCGTGTCCTGTTCGCGTTGGCGGCGTTCGCGGTCAAAGAGCTCCTCGGTCTTAGTCAGCACAAGCGTGTATGGCCGCCCTAGACGGCGGGTCTGGTGACGGACCGGCAGTTCGGCCGCGTCGATGATGTGGTGGATGTGTTTGCGGTTGGCTTCGGCGAGCGGCCAGTCGTACGACCGCTGGGTCGGGTCGCGCAGGAACGTGGCGAGTATGGTGCACAGCGCGCAGCTGCAGCCGGTGGGTGGCGTGACTGACCAGTCGTCGGCGGCCCGGGTGGGGCGGGCGAGTCGGGACGTCAGTCGGGTGGCGGAGTGCCTAGCAAGCGTCTCTAGGCCGGACTCAGGTCGTACGTGCGGGTCGAGTGCCGTGGCCGAGCGCAGCGCCGGTAGCAGACACGCAAGTAGATCGTCGTTGTCCTGGCTGAGGTTGCCGAGGACTCCGTCGCGCACATCGGTGGCGTTGCATGCCGCCGCGCTGGCCAGGACGGCAGCTGCACTCGGCCCGAGCTCGCCCAGCAACGCTGCCCGCCGCGACGGCGTCGCCTCGCGATTCGACCGGTCGATCTCGCCGCTCAGCCAGGCCGACGCGCGGACAGCCAACATCGCGGCGATGGTTGTTCCGTCGGCGGAGTGCGCACATAGAGCTGTGCACAGCGACGGCAACGAGCCCAGCCAGGCACGCCGGTCGGCGCCGCCCTCCACTCGCCAACGGCCGTTGTCGCGGAACCAGACGCCGACGACTTGGCGAGCCCACACCTCGCCGTAGCGGGCGACGATTCTGGCGGCGACCGCCGCGTGCCCATTCGCGAGCGTCTCGACGCGGAACGGGATTAGGAGCATCGCCGCGAGGTCAGCGTCGTACAGATCCCGGGCGACCCGCAAGGCTTTGGTCAGCACCCCGCTCCGCTGCGTGGCACCGGCCGACCTGTTCCAAGCCGGCGCCAGCGTGGCGGCCGCCGTCCTTGCTCCGGTGATGTCGCGTGCCCGGAGCTGTCTGGCGAGGGTGTCCAGCGCCCACTCCGGGGACGCCTCGGCCCGCACGGCGAACGCCAGCCGCAGCGGCCACACCACGATCGCGGCCCGCCGGTACCAGCGGTCCATCGTATTGCCGTAGTTCCCCATGTAGCCCTCGTACTCCGAGGCGTAGGGCGTCAGGTTCACCGTAGGTGTCGTCGCGCAGACCTCGTCATCGACGATGGCCAGCGAGGTCGGGGAAGCCGGGGAATCCGGGTCGCTCAGCCAGCGGTCGAGGTGCACGTTCGATTCGATCAGTTCGTGCAGCTCGGGCTCACCGGGTGAACCATCGCCGTATTCGTCGTCATCGTCGTCATCCCAGCCGCGGCGACGTTGCCAGTACGGCTCGGGCTCGCCGTACGCGTGCCATGTCTCGTGCACTTCGGCCAGTGCTAGCACGGCCTCGCACCCGGCCGCGTCGGCAGCAGTCCGCACCGCCGCCGCTCGGTCGGCATCGGACCCCTTCAGCCGGGCCTAGCTCAGGCCGCGCTCGGTGTACTCGCGGTCGAGCAGGTACACCAAGCGGGTCGGCGGATCGCGGTCGGTGTCGCCATACCGGGCGGGCACACGCGTCGAGAAGTGTTCGCCCAGCAAGCCACCCAGCCGTTTCGTCACGGCTGGATCGACACGGGCGGCGACCGAACCGGTGGTGTCCCCTGTGAGCAGCAGGTTGTAGGTCAGCACGACCCGGTAGCCCGACGTGACCGGTCGGACTTCATGACGGCAGTCGGCATAGAACGCGACGAACGACAATGACGTCTTGGACGCCCGATAAGTCGCGCTTGTCCCGCGGTCCTGGACGACCAGGGCGCCACCCTGCGAGTCCGAGGGCAGCATCACGACAAGGGTGCCGATCATGGCGTCGGCCTTCTCCGAGTCCTGATGCGATGCGAAGAACTGGCCCGGACCGTATACAAGCATCGCGTGGAACTTCATGTTCAGCACGCACCCAGTCGGCAGGCCGAGGTCGGCGCGCAACCTATCGAGCACTGGGCGCAGCGTCCTGTCCCACTGCTGCTTGTCGATCTTTATGCGGCTCCGCGGGATCTCCCACGTATCTCGTACGCCGCGGTCCAGCAGCGTCTGCTCGCCCTTGCCGAACCGGGCCGGCCGGCCGACCAGGCACAACTGCTTCGCCTGCCGGACAGGCACGGGAACTGCGATTGGCCCGACGTCCCGTACCTCGAGCCGTAGGTCGTCCGGGCGCGCGGTACGACGCGCACTGGACGCACCGGCGCGGCCGATCCCACCCAACAGACCGGCGAACCGATCCCTCGCCGCGGTCACGGCGCCGTACGCCGTCGACCGGCGGCCATGAAGACACGCACGGCGGCACTCTACTGATTCAGCGTTCCACGCGTCCCCTCCACTGCCGATTGTGGGCACGGTCGAGCGAACCCAAGCGGCGCCGAGCTGACCCGGTCCGCGTCGCCCGGAACCTGGCGGCGGACAGGAGTCGCGGAGCAACGGACGCAGCGACACCCGCCGCGACGTCACGCGAGAAGGCAAGAGCGCGCCTCGCGCTTGATCAGTGTTGAGCGGCCCGGTCCTCGTGCATCCGCTCGGCGGGCTGCGCCTGCTCCGTTCCATTCCCGGTGGCTCTGGCTGGTAGTGGCGCTCGCTGTGCTGGGACTGCGCTCTCAGTGTCCGGCCTCGTGTGGCTGCGTTCGCTCGTGGCGGTCCCGTGGTTCGCTTCGAGGTCGGCTCCCCGCTGCTGGGACGGACGGTCCGCGCGGTCGGTGCTCGAAGGGACAACGACCCTCGGGAACTCACCGGTATCGGCACTGCCCGTCGCGGCTGCCATAACCGCCGCCGCAGCCATTTCGGCGACTCGCTTCGCCTCGCGCTGCACTCTGGCGCGCACTTCCCTGGCGTGCTGTTCGGCGGCGGCGCCCGCCCGCCTGGCCTCGTCCAGCCGGTTGTTCTCGGCGGTCAGGGCCTGGCCCATCTCGTTGAGACGCTGCTGCAGCTGAACAACCTCTCGGTCCATGCCGGCCTTCATCTGGCCGTATTCGGCAAGCCGGTGATCGGCGGCGTCCATCTCCGACTGCAGCTCGGACAGCGTGTGCCGCTGGGCCTGGACCTCTTCTTGCAGGATGCCGATCTGCTGCTTGTGCGCGGCGCTCTCCTCGTCCATGTGTCGGCGCACCCCGTCGGCTTGTTGCTGCGCGTGGGTGTGCAACGCGGCGATTTTCTGAGCTGCTTCGGTGCGCCGCCCGCTGATCTCCTGCTCCAACTCCGCCAGCCGACTTGCCCGCATCTGTTCGCCTTCGGTTCGGGCCGCGTCGAGCATCGCCTTGGCCTCCGCCTGGGCACGCTCGGTCTGCTGTGCGTTCTGCGCCTTGATCTGGTGCATTTCCCGCTCGGCCTGCTCGCGCGCGGTCTCCGCCTCGGCTCGGGCCTTGTCGGCTGCCTCGCGGATCTGGGAAAATTCGGTCTCAGCCGCAGCCCGGCGATCCTCGTGGGCCTTGTCGGCGGCCCTGCGCCGTTCGCCCACCTGTGCCTCAAGATCGCGCGACATCCTGGCCGCTTGCTCCCGGGCCTCGCTGAGCATTCTGTCCGCTTCTGCTTCACGGTTGGCCGCTCGCTGCGTGGCGGCTGTGATGATTTCACCGGCCTGCTTCTCGGCGAGGGCCAACATCTGATCAACCATGGGGCCAAGGTCGCGGAAGGATGCTTTGTCCACCTCAGTGGGCCGGTCGCGCAGCTCGGCCAGCTCAGACTGTAATTGCCGCAGCTGGCCGTTCAGGTCCTTGATCTCGCCGAGCGTGCGGTCCCGCTGGGCCGCAAGCATCGCCATCTCTCCCTGAAGCAGAGATAGGTGCTGGTCAACCTGCCGCTTGTCGTAGCCGCGCAGCGCGAGCTCGAAACTCTGCGCGCTCGCCTCGTCGCCGACTCCCGTCGGCTCCGCGCCGTTGGACATGCAATCATCCTCCAATGTCGGCGACATGATGCCGGTGGATGAGCTTCGCCAGCCCCCTGCACGCCGCGCAGCCGGCGGACGCACGGCCCGTCAGCGTTCGGCTACGCTACCGCCCTCGTCGCGATTAGGAAACCTCCACCCAGGTTCCAACGACGGAGTGACTGCTGGCTAGTGCCCTGATTTGGAAGTACTCCGGTGGTTTCGATGGGTTTCGCACCGGACCAGGCGATCTGGCCGAGATCGGTGCAGTCGGTGATACGCGCTCGGGCGCGTTTGGTGATCCGGATGCCGCGGCCCTCGAGCACCATGAGCAGAGCGCTGCAAGCTCGGGGATGCGCTGCGCCTGGGCCGCACACGAGTGCTGGCAACTCCCCGCGCGCACGAGAACCTTCAGCTGGTCTGACGATCCCGCACCGGCAGCCGGACCATCAACACGGTGTCACCCGGTCGGGAATCGATGGTGATCGTGCCGCCGTGGCGCTCCACCACGATGCGGCGAGCGATGTCGAGCCCGAGCCCAGTGCCCTTGCCGACATCCTTGGTCGAGTAGAACGCCTCGAACGCGCGTGCCGCGACCTGCGGTGGCATGCCCGGACCATCGTCCCCGATCTCGACGACGACCGCATCGCCGTCGGCGCGCGTAGTCACGCGCAGGGTCCCCGCTCCGTCCATCGCGTCGACCGCGTTGTGGATGAGGTTGGTCCAAACCTGATTGAGCTCGCCGGCGTTCGCATAGACGGCCGGGGTACCAGAGCCGTAGTCGCGAACGACCGTGACTCCTTGGCCAATCATGTGTCCGAGGATGGTCAGCGTGCTGTCGAGACCGTCCGTTACGTTTATGAGCTGTGTCGACGCGCGATCCATCTGAGAGTATGACCGCACAGCACCGACGAGTTGAGTGACGCGTCGCGTCGCCTCTCGCATCTCCGATAGCAACGTAGCGACGGTCAGGGTGCTCGCGACGTATTCGAGACCGGGCCGCAGGTAGGTCGCATCGAGCACCGCCTCCGCGCGAACACTCCATTCGACATCGACTCCCGCTGCGGCCAGGGCGGGAGCGATGGCCCAGCCACGATCCACGCCGCGGCGGGTGAGCCACGACGACAACGCCTCCTGCCGGTCGGCCACTTCCACCGGATCCAAAACCTCCGTCGGTGTTTCGATGTCGCGACGGAGCTCGTCGAGCGCCGCGAACTGAGCGGCCGTCACCTCGTTCCTGGCTAGCTGACCGACCGTCGACACCAGAGTCTGAATCGCGTCCGCCAACCCGTCCACGGCCCGGGCGGCGGCCGCCGATGGATTGTTGATCTCATGCGCCAGGCCGGCGGCAAGCGTTCCGAGAGTCACGAGGGACTCGCGTTGCCGCACCGTCGACTCGATGGTGCGCGCCGTGCGGTACAACCCTTCGATGAGGCGCCCGCCGAAGGGGAACCAGGCGAAGGAGAGCTGTCGCAACACGGCGGCTGGCAACCGGAACACCCGCCCGGCTGTCACACCCCGGCCAGTCGCGAGATAGACACCATCCTCGTCCCAAGCGCGGAACCCACCGGCCCACCGGCCGGGGACGTCCATTCTCCCAACCACGACGTACTCGCGGCCGACGAAGCGGACGAGGTCGATGGCACCGTCGATCAGGACCCACCAGAAGTCAGCGTGGTCGCCGTCCTGGAAGAGGTCGACGCCGGGCTCGATGGCTACCTCGGTGCCGCCTGCGACGAGTTCGGCCAGCTGCGTCTCGCTCAGACCGTCGAAGAGGCCGAGCGGGCGAAGTTCGTCGATCGACATCACACGGTGGCCAGGTAGCGGTGCACAAGGTAGATCGCCATGGCGCCCTCGCCCACGGCTGACGCGACGCGCTTCATGGAGTCGAGCCTGACGTCGCCGGCGGCGAACACGCCCGGCGCACTCGTCTCAAGGGCGAACGGCTCACGGATCAACGGCCACCGCTGGGGGTAGGCCGAATTATGCAGGTCCTGGCCGGTCACGATGAACCCCACGCGGTCGCGGACAATGTCGGAGCCGAGCCAGTCCGTTCGCGGCGAGCCGCCGATGAAGACGAACAGCCAACTCGATGGCACCTCCTCGCGGACACCTGTCTCCCCGTCGGCCAACGTCAGTGCTTCGAGGTGGGACTCCCCGCGGCATGCGACGACCTCGCTTCGGAACCGCACGTCGATGTTGGGCGCCGCCGCGATTCTTTCGACGAGATACTGCGACATTGTCGACACGAGCGTCGCCGCCCGTACGACCAGAACGACGCGCTTGGCGAAGCGAGCGAGACTGAGCGCGGCCTGACCGGCCGAGTTGGCAGCGCCGGTGATGTAGACGTCGTCGCCCTGACACTGGCTGGCATCGCTGGCGGTCGCGCCGTAGTAAACGCCCTGGCCGGTCAGTGCGTCGATACCCGGTGCCTCAAGTCGCCGGTACGACACGCCGGTCGCAACAATGAGCGTGCGTGCCTCGATCTCCCCCGAACCGTCCAGTTGCACCGCGTGCACCGGGCCACGAGTTTGAAGGCCGACGACGTCTCGGGCCACAACCATTTCGGCCCCGAACCGCGACACTTGAGCGACCGCCCGCTGGGTGAGGTCCGAGCCGGTCAGTCCTCTTGGGAACCCAAGATAGTTCTCGATCGCCGCGCTCTGCCCCGCCTGACCGCCCGGCGCCTCGCGCTCCACCACGACCGCGCTTAACCCCTCCGACGCGGCGTACACCGCGGCGGCCAGGCCGGCCGGGCCACCGCCAACGATGCATACGTCGTACAAGGGTTGCTCGGCCTTCGTGCGCAGGCCGAGCGACGTCGCAAGGTCGAGCGCCGTGGGCGCGCGGAGGGTCTCGCCATCGGGCACAAGGACCAGCGGGAAGTCGGCCGACGTCGCCTCCGCGAGATCGCTCAGGCGCCGTCCCTCGGCATCGCGCTCGATGTCGTACCAGTGGTACGGGACGTAGTTGCGGGCCAGAAACGTCTTGATCTCGTGGCTGCGGACCGACCAGCGGTGCCCGATCACACGCAGGTCGGACGTGTGGTCTGGGTTGGCCCGCCGCCAGTCGCCGAGGAGGTCGTCCAGGACGGGAAACAACCGTTCCTCGGGCGGATCCCACGGCTTGAGCAGGTAGTAGTCGAGGCCGATATCGTTGATCGCCTTGATGGCGACTTCGGTGTCGGCGTAGGCCGTGAGCAGAAGGAACTTCGCGCCCGGCGCATCGGCACGCGCCTGCGCCAACATCTCGATGCCGGTCATGCCCGGCATGCGTTGGTCCGCCGCTATCAGTGCCACCGGCTGGTTGCGCAAGGCAAGCTTGGCCAGCGCTCCCAACGCGCCGCTGCCCGAGGTGGTGGAGACGATGTAGTACTCGTTCCCGTAGCGTGCGTGCAGGTCCCTGGCGATCGCCGCGGCCACGACGGAATCGTCGTCGACCGTCAGAATAGCCGGTTTGCTCATGCGGTCAGTCTACGAGCGCGCCTCAGTCGCTCAGGAATCGCGTCACGAGGTCTGCCATCTCGGCCGGTCGTTCGAGCAGGAAAAGGTGGCCACCGCCCGCAACGATATGAAGCCGTGAGTCCGGGATCAGCCGGCGGAGCATCCGGGCATTCACGACGGGAACGATGGGGTCGTCGTCGCCGGCGATCACGAGCGTCGGCTGCCGAAGCCGGCTCAACCACGGGAGGCTGGTCCAGCCAGAGATCGCGTAAAGCTGCGCGATGTAGCCACTCATCGACGGTGCCTTGACGAATCGCGCCAGCGATCCATGCAACGCGGCGTCGGGGTTGCGGCGGGCATCACCGCCGTAGATGTCGGCGGCGATTCGGCGGAAGTAATCGGGCTGGGTGTACCGACGCGGCGTGGCGAGGGCGAGCAGGACACGAGGCGAGCCTGGCACCCCTCCAAGCCCGGGACCAGTCGCCGCCAGCACGAGTCGCCGCACCCGATTCGGGGCTTGATGGGCGAGTTGCTGGGCGAGAACGCCGCCGAAGGACACGCCGAGCACGTCCACGCGGGCAGAGCCAAGCTCATGAAGCAGGACGTCCATTGTGCGTGCCAGTCCGCGCATTCGCCTCGGCCACCGGTACGGACCTGATCCGCCCGTGCCTGGGGCGTCAACGGTGATCGTCTGCACAAGGGCGGGGTCGAGCCGCTCCTCGAACGGCTCCCACATCGCCATATTGCCGCCGATTCCCATCAGCAGGAGCAACGGTCGCCCGTCGCCGCGGACCGAGACGCGCAGACGCACGCCGTCGACGTCAACAACGCGCACGTTCCGCTTGGCCCTACGTGAACGCGCCCACACCGGTGATATCCCGTCCGACGATGAGGGTCTGAATGGTCTCGGTGCCCTCGTACGTGTGGATGGCCTCCACGTCGGCCATATGCCGCATGACGTGATAGTCGAGCAGGATGCCATTGCCTCCCAGGAGATCCCGGGCGTCGGCGACGACCCTGCGGGCCGCCCGGGTGTTATGCATCTTCGCCAGCGCCGCGATCGTGTCGCTCAGCTTGCCTTCCTCCATGAGCCGCCCGAGACGCAGGCAGTACAGCTGCATCGCGCAGACCTCGGCCAGAATCTTGACTAACCGGTCCTGCACGATTTGGAAGCTCACCAGCGGCTTGCCGAACTGCACCCGTTGCCGGCTGTACGCCATGGCGGCGTCGTACGCGGCGGTGGCGTGACCGAGCGCCGCCCAGGCGACGGTGTTGCGCGTTCCGGCCAGCACGGTGGCGGCGTCGGCGAAACTACGCGCCCGAGGGAGCCGATTCGCGTCGGCGACGCGCACGTCGTACAGGTCGATCTCGGCCTGCCACACCGCGCGCAGCGAGCCCTTACCATCCATCCGCCGCGCCGCGAACCCCTGGGCGCCCTTCTCGATGAGGAAGCCCTTGACCTTGCCGTCGGCGGTGTCGCGAGCCCAGAGCACAACCACGTCGGCGATCGTGCCGTTGCCGATCCACCTCTTCTGGCCATTGAGGATCCAGAAGTCGCCGTCTCGACGCGCGGATGTCTCGAGCGAGACGGCGTCCGACCCATGCAGCGGCTCCGTGAGGGCGAACGCGCCGATCTTCTCCAGGCGGGCCATCGGCGGCAACCACCGGCGCTTCTGCGCGGTGGATCCGAGTTTCGCGATCGAGCGCATCGCCAGGCCGGCCTGAATCCCGAGGAAGGTGCCCAGGCTCCCGTCACCCCGGTTGAGTTCCATGTGGACCAGTCCGGCAGCGATCGGGCTCATCTGCGGGCAGCCGTAGCCTTCGATTCCGTCACCGACCACGTCCAGCTTGGCCAGCCTCTCAACCAATGAAAACGGAAATTCCGCCCGCTCCCAATAATCGTTGATGACCGGGAGCACCTCGTCATCGACGAAGTCACGGGTACGTCGCCACGCATCCAGCTCCGCGGCGGTGAGCTGATCGGCGATACGGAAGTAGTCGGTGCCGAGCGAGCGGCCGATGTTCTCGTACATGATGATTCCTCACCGGTCGAAGACGTAAGTGCCGGGCGCGGCGATGAGTGGTGGGAACCCCCGGCTGCCCAGCCTTCGCGGCGCCTTACGGTCGGCACCGCTGCGCTGGCTGAGCCAGGCAACGAAGTCCGGCCACCAGCTGCCGCGCTCGGTGCGGGCGCCGCGAATCCACTCCTCCGAGTCAACAGGCGAATCCGCGGCCTGATCGTTGACCTGGTACGTCGCCTTGGGGTTGTCCGGCGGATTCACGAGCGCCGCGATGTGACCACTGGTCGACAGAACGAATCGCGTCGGCCCGCCGAGCAGCGAGCAGGTCCGGAAGCAGCTCTGCCAGGGGGTGATGTGATCGGCGATGCCGGCGACGACATACGCGTCGACGTTGACAGCACCGAGAGCGACCGGCCGGCCGAGAACGACCGTGGAGCCCGCCGGGACGAGTCGATTGTGGATCACGAGGTCAACGAAGTCGGCGTGTAGCCGGGCACTCATCCGAGTCGTGTCGGCGTTCCAAAACAACACGTCGAACGCCGGTGGGACGCGCCCGAGCAGGTAATTGTTGACCCAGTAGCTCCACACCAGGTCCCCCGGACGGAGCCACGCGAAGATCTCACCCAGAACTCGCCCGTCCAGATACCCGCGCCGCCGAGACATGAATGTGGCGGCGGTGGCGAGGCGCCGGTCGATCAGCGCCGCCGGGACACCAGCCTGCCGGTGGTCGAGCACCGTGACGGCGAGGCCGAGACCCGCCAGTCGGTCGGAGCCGGCCAGGTGCTCGGCGACCAGGCTTGCGATGATGCCGCCCGAGCAGATGCCGGTCAGCACCGCCCGCTCCGTCCGGCAGATACGCGCGATCGCGTCGAGCGCCTCGACTACCGCTCGCACATATGTGTCCAGGCCCCAATCGGCGTGCCGGGCGTCGGGGTTTCGCCACGAGAGTGTGAAGGCCTGCTGCCCCGATCGCACCAGATGCTCGATCCAGCTTCGGCCTGGAGCCAGGTCGATGGCGTAGTACTTGTTGATCGTCGGCGGAACGAGCAGCAGTGGCACCTCGCGAACGGTCGGGGTCTGCGGGGTGTATTGGATCAGCTCGAAGACGTCCGTTCGGAGCACGACCGCGCCCGGCGTTGCCGCGAGGTTCTCGCCGACGGTGAAAGCTGACGTGTCGACCATCTGCGGGACACGCGGAGGTTGAGCGAGGTCGCGCACGAGATTGCGAACTCCCCGGACGAAGCTGAGTCCGGCGGTGTCGATCGCCTCCTTCGCCGACGCCGGGTTGAGCAGCGGGACGTTGCTCGGCGAAAGCGCCTCGAGCAGATTCTCTGCGAGAAATCGAATGCGCTGGTCGTCACGCCGGGCCAGGTCGGCGTCGTCGACGAGCTCGTTGATGGTCCCGGCGGCGGCGAGATAGGACTGCACGACGCGGCGCAGCAACGGGTTCTGCCGCCAGGCAGGGTCGGCGAAGCGGCGATCCCGCGGTGCGGGTTCGAGTCGGGACGCACCCGTGCCGATCCGGCCCAGATCCGCCGCGAGTGTGCCCAGCCGCCGGCCGGTCGTCACGGGCCGGCGGATCAGGCGAGCGGCGAGCTTCACCGTCGACGCGTCCGGCAAGAAGCTGCGGATCGGTCCGAACGCCGCGTCCACGAGCAGCGTGTCGAGTGGTGCCGCTAGGTTGTCGGCACCGGAAGGATCCTGCGCCGGCCCGGTCATCGCACAATCCCGTCTCGCACGGGTGGCCGGATCTCACGCTTGAGAATCTTTCCTGTCGGACCCTTCGGGAGAGCCTTCTCGAGCCAGACATGGCGTGGGTACTTGTACGCGGCCACCTGAGCCTTGACATACTCACGGATCTCATCGACGGTGACGCCCGACTCCGGCTTGAGCACCACCGCCGCGCCGATCTCCTCGCCCAGCGAGCCGTCCGGGACGCCGACCACCGCGGCTTCAAGGACCGCGGGGTGCTCGTAGAGAACCTCCTCGATCTCGCGCGGGTAGACGTTGTAGCCGCCCCGTATGATGAGCTCCTTCTTTCGGTCCACGATGAAGAAGTAGCCGTCGTTGTCGATGCGACCGAGGTCACCGCTTCGAAACCAGCCGTCGGGGATCGCCTCCGCGCTCGCCTGCGGTCGACGCCAGTATCCCTTCATCACGTTGTCTCCGCGGATCGCTATCTCACCGACCTCGCCGGGCGCAACGTCTCGGCCGCTGTCGTCGATTACCCGCATCGCGACGCCGCGGATGGGCGTTCCGATGGAGCCGGGCTTGCGCTCGCGATCAGGATGGTTGAACGAGGCCACCGGCGACGTCTCCGACAGCCCGTAGCCCTCGAGAATCATGCAGCCGAACGCCGCCTCGAAGCCGCGAAGCACCTCGACCGGTAGTGCCGCCCCGCCGGAGACACAGACGCGGAGCGAGGAGACGTCGTGCATCGACCGTTCTGGCGCGCCGAGGAGAGCAACGTACATCGTCGGCACCCCTTCGAAGATCGTGACCCGATCCCGCACGAGCACCTCGAGTGCCTTCTCCGGCGTGACGCGCGACACCAGGGTGAGACAGGCACCAACGCTCACGGCCGTATTGAGCCCACACGTCTGACCGAACGAATGGAACAGCGGCAGTCCACCGAAGATCACATCCTCTGAGCTAACCCGAAGCAGGTCGGTCGCGGTCACCTCGACGTTGGTGGCGAGGTTGCCGTGGGTGAGCTCAGCCCCCTTGGGCTCCCCCGTGGTGCCCGAGGTATAGAGGATCACCGCAGTGTCGGTGCTGGTTCGATTCCTTACGGCCGCGAGCGAATCGGCTGCGTCGAGCGTCCGATTGAATTGGTCGTCAACGATGACGTGGTTGGCAACGGTGGTCGCCGCACCGGCCAGCGCCTCCTCGGCACACATCGAGCCGGCGAAGATCAACCGAGCGCCGGAGTCCGCCAGATAATGGGTGACCTCCCGCGCCTTGAGCAGCGGATTCATTGGCACGACGACGGCGCCGGCCCGAAGCACGCCGTGGTAGATCGTCGCGAACTCCGGCACGTTCGGCAGCATCACGGCGACCCGGTCACCCGGCCGGATGCCACGGTCTTTCAAGAGTCCGAAGACTCGGGCGCTGCGCTCCTCGAGCGCCCGGTACGACAGAACCGCCGCGTCCAGCCGTATCGCCGGACGATCCGGGAAGACTTCTGCGCTGCGCATCAGGTTGCTGGCCAGGTTCATGGCATCCTCCTTCGCGACCTTCGGCGCGCGACGCTGGACGCCATCTGTGGAAGAAGTGTGACCGGCTGCATCCGGATGAGGCCATGTGCGCGCCCACACACTCGTACGCCGATCGATTGTGCGCGTGCACCAGCTGGCTAGGCTGCGGGGATGACCGGACCGCCGCCCGAGCTGCGGGGCCCAGCGGTCGCTGTGATCGGGGAGCGGTTGCTGAGCCGGATCGACGATCTGGCCACCGAACTTTCCGCGTTGATTCGGGACACGGAACCGTTCTATGGCGCCGGTGGTGTCGTACCGGCGGAGGACCTTCGCGCTTCGGTTCGCGACAACCTCGTACACATCCTGAGCCGGTTCGCCGGCCGCCAGACGCCGGGACTGGAGCCACCCAGGGCAACCGGTCGCCGGCGGGCCGAACAAGGCGTGCCCCTCGCGGTCATCCTGCACGCCTACCGGATCGCCGGAAAGTTCCTGTGGGCGGCCATCCTGGGCGAGGCCGAGACAGCCGATAGCAGCCCGGTCGCCCTGCTCGACGCGGCCTCCGACCTGTGGTTCATCATTGACGAGCTCTCCGGCGAGGTGACGACGTCCTATCGGGACACCGTTGACGAGCGCGCCCGCCGCGACCAACAGATCCGCAATGCGATGCTCGACGTGCTCCTGCGTGGCGATGTCGGCGACGGCTCGCAACTATGGGAGTCCATCACCGCGCTCCGGCTGCCGCGCCAGGGACCGTACGTGGTCGCGGCGGCGCAGACCCCCAACCCCGGCGTCGAGGCAATCGCTAACGCCGAGGACGCGCTGCGCCATCGTGGCGTGCAGTCCGTGTGGCGTGTTGAGGTCGACGCGCATATCGGCGTGATGGTGCTGACTCCCCGGGTTCGGATCGGAGGGCTTTGCGAAGTGCTCACCGAGCTCGCCAACGGGCCGATCGGCCTGAGCGAGCCGTACGAGAACCTCGAGCAGACCCCGGCTGCGCTTCGCCAGGCGCGGATCGCCTACCAGGCCGCGACCCCCTCCAACCAGGGACCTGTTCGCTACGACCAGGTCCCCATCGCGGTCCTGCTTGCCAGCGCGCCGGACGCGGCGCTTCTCGTGGCCAACGCGATCCTCGGTCCCGTCCTCGCGCTGCCGGAGCCTGAATGCGACAGCATTCTGACCACATTGCACGTGTGGTTCGCCGAAGGCGGAGCAACGTCAGTCGCAGCCGAACGGATGCACCTGCATCGAAACACTGTTCGCTACCGGCTGCGACGCCTGGAGGAACTCACCGGCCGCAGCCTCTCCCATCCGACCGGTGTGGCCGAGCTCCACCTCGCCCTCGAGGCGACCCGGATCCTACGGCTACGGGGCGCGAAGCCGTAACCAGAGGCCAGGGTCGTTCGAAGTCGTCGCTCAGGTGGCCGATGTGAGCGCTCGAAGCCGTTGCGCGATGTCGGGTGATATCGCACCCGTGTCAATCCAGACATCGGCCAGGGCTTGTCGGAAGCGAGCGTCGGTCTGCGCGATTCGCCCGATCTCGTCGATGACGGCGTCGGCATCTATTCGCAGCAGCGTCTCCAAGGGCCCAGTCGCGACCAACGAGACGCCGTGATCGTCCGGGGCTTCGGAAATCAGAGCGACGATGAGATCCAAGGCTGGTATGCCGCCGCGGTGGACCCGGCGGGTCGCCTCTTTCCAACGGTCGTACACACGGGCGGGATGGCCAGCCTCGAGCGCCTTTCGCTCCTGTGGGGAGCCCCGTAGCAGACGTTGATACTCCCACCAACAATCAACGATGTCGTCGTTCACCCGCACGCGGCGATTCTTTCAACACAATGCGCCGTAGGGGAAGCTTTTGGCCACGGTGTCCGCTGTGCCCGCTTTCAGTGGCTCTCACCGACTTCGTCGGCCTGTTCGCGTGAACACCACCATGTCGTTCGGCCACCGACCATGCCGCGGTACATGGGCGCACCGCATCGCGGGCAGATCGCGCCGGTCGTACGCGACGGGACGATCGACAGCGTGTGAACCCCGCCGCCCGCGACGGCCGATTCCACGGCGCCGCGCAGCGCCCGCAACAGCCGGTCGATCTCCACGCGCGACAGATCGTTGACCGGTCGAGCCGGATTGACCTTCGCCAGCCACAGGGCCTGGTCGGCGAGCAGATTCCCGACACCGGCGACGGCGTCCTGGTCGAGCAGGCGTGCCTTCACCGGCGCTGTCCCCCGCGCCATCACCGCCCGAAACTGAGCCGGCGTGATCTCGCGCGCATCGGGCCCCAGCGTCTCGACTGGAGGGTCGAGCCGGACTCGGCCGAGCCGGCGTGGGTCGACGAAGATCAGTCGAGCGCCATCGGCGAAGGTCAACGAGAACCGGGAGAATCGGTGGTCTCCGGGCGCTCGACCGCGTTCCCAGTAGTCGCCGCCGTCGACCTCCCGACCGTGGCCGTCTGCGAACACGATCCTGCCCGACATGCCGAGGTGGATGCCGAGCGTCGGGCCAGGTAGCCGCGATCGGTTCGCGCCGGACGTCTCGCACCACATGCTCTTGCCCCGACGGTGGACCGCGGTCAATCGGCGGCCCCATAGGGCCGCGCGAATCTCGCCGGGTAGGTGGGGGCGGCACACGTAGGTATCGGAGTCGTCGGCGTCCACGATCCGCCGGCCGAGCGCCATCCGCTCGATGACCTGGCGGGCGGACTCGACCTCCGGAAGCTCGGGCATGAAGCTCAATCTAGGTGCGAACGTCCTCCAGCCGAGGATTCTCGCGGCGCGCCACGGCAACCGCGCCGACGAGCATGACGGCCAACGGCACCACGCCGAATGCGACGGCGAGGGCGATGTTCGACAGCAGCGGTTGCGCAATCACCGGCAGATCGAACGCCCGATCGGTGCCGAGTTGGGCGACGGTCAGGAGGCTCGCCATCGCGGAGAGGACCACAATGGACCGTCGCCGTACCGGCGGCTCGATGGCGGCCAGGCCGAACGAACCTGCGGTGATGGCCACCGCCATCGTCACACCGGTCACGGCGGCACCAATGCGTCCGTCGAGCACCAAGATGGCGACGCCTTCAGCCGACGATCCGGCCGGAATGGCCTCGGCGAATGCGAAAAGGATCAAGGGCGACGCCGCGACGAGTAGCCCGGCACAAGCGAGCAGAGCCGCCCTCGGATACCCGATAAGGCGTATGCCGGGACTTGCTCCCAACGCGACCGTGAGCAACACAGCGACGGCAGTGGCGGCGATGAGCAGCCAGGCAGATATGAGGCTGGGCTCGGAATGGTATCGCAGGAGCACCACCGCCTCGCCGATGGCGGCGAGCCAGGCCGCGCCCACGGCGAGCCATCGCCAACCGGCCAGCAGCGCCACGCAGATGACCGCCCAGATCACCATCCGTCCCCATACGGTCTCCGCGGTGGGAACATGGAAGGTCCCGATTCGAAGGTAGAGCCCTACGCCCGAAAACACCGGGCGTAGGTAGTAGCCGAGTCCGAGCATGGCGGCGAACAATCCAACGATCGCGCACGCCGCCGACCATGGGTTCGCCCCGCTCACGCCCTTGTTCATCACGTTCTCCTGACCGCGCCCCGGCTGGCCGCCGATCGGCCGACCGCAACTAGGACGTCGCGAACCCCGGCAGCGGTTGCACGCGGCGGATCGTCATAAGGATATGGCGCGTGGTTCGGGCCGTAGCATCGCCGTCGTCCACAGGGCGTCGTGGTCTGACAATCCGATCGGTACCTCTATCGCATCCGCGCTTACCGAGAACCAATCGGCATCGGACAGGAAGATGTAATCGAACTTGTGCCGTCCGTAAGTGTCCTCATTGATGACGTCCGAGCCATCCCGCATGTTGATCGTGGACCGGCTCGCGCAGCCGCCCCAGTCGGCGTCGCGAAACCCACCGAAGCCCGGACTCCCGCACAAGCCGTACAACGGATCCAGCCGAGGATCGGCCGGATCGGTATTGAAGTCACCGCCGAGGAGCACCGCATTGGTGGTCGCCAAGTCAGCGACGGTGCCGGCAACCGCGGTCACCTGCGCCGCGATGTTGCCCGAGACGTTCGAAATATGAGTGACACAGACGACCAGGGATGTGGCGGCAGGCGCCCGCGTCTCAACGCACATCACACGGCGCGCCTCATCCGCGGCAGGGCTGGGCAGCCCCCAGCTGCCGAGATAACGGACCCCGGACGCCCGCACCAGGACGGCGTTGCCGTACCGGGCTCCGTTGTGACACGTCGCGCCGGTCGGGTCGAATTGGCCCGTGTACGGGGCAAGGCCGCCACGCAGCCGATCGTACTGGTTTTCGCATACCTCGTTCAGCGTGACCGCGAACGGTCGCCGCTCCCTGATGGACCTCACGAGATCGTTGACGATCCCGAGCCCGCCACCGCTGCACGCGTTGCCGCACAGATTGAACTGGAGGTAGGTCTGCCGGTGCGCCGGCGCCGGCGCATCTGCCTTCAGCGCGAACGCGGCGACGGCGATCAGGGCCGTGGCGGCGATGGCGCCCGTGGCGGCTATGCGTGGTCTGCGATCCACGCGTCGATCAATCCGCGGAAGTGAACGACGAACCTCTCGTGCTCGTCGGGTGGGTACGTCGCCTGTACAGTGCCGACCAACAGGTCGTCGAATTCGGCCGAGCGCACCCAGTCGTGGACCATCTCGTCGACGTGACTCAGGTGCGATGAACAGAACTCGGTGTACCGGTCGCTGTCGAAGTGCTCGTCGGCCAGTCGCCGATAGCCGGCCAGCTTGTCCTCGTACGACATGTCGGCCCGGTCGGCGATCTCGAAATACCGCTCGACATCGGTGTCGACCCGTAGCGGGCGTTGCGTGACGACACAGAACACGCTCCATCGCAGGAGCGCGCTCATTGCCCACGGGAAGTAGTAGTGCAGGGAGGTCAACGCGACGTCGGGGCAGGCATTGGCGTAATCGATGGGGTGCACAGCGTCACCCTTGACGAGCATCTCGCACGAATTGAACTCCCACCGGAAGAACGCGTTGACCAGATGCGAGATCGTGATCACCTCCTCACCGACGGGCGCCGAGAGGAAGCCGTGTTCGACGGCGTATCGCTCGTGCATCGGAAGCTCCGGCCGGAACTTCATCACCATCGTCTCCGGCCCGATGGACAGGGAGCGGACGAAGACGTCGTAGCCCTCGACTGACTGTTGCAGGTGCATCAGACGCTCGCCCGATGCATCGTAGGCCGCGTGGAGCTCCGCGCTATCGCGGATCCGCGAGACCCCCACCCAGCCTCCGCCGTCGTACGGCTTCATGAACAGCGGGTAGCCCAGAGGCGCAGCCACCTCGTCGAGGTTGAACGGTTGGTTGTAGCGTGCAGCGGTGTACGCGTAACGAACGTTGTCGACCGGGTGCTTGAATGGCACCAGCACCGTTTCCGGGACCTTCAACCCCAGCCGGATCATCGCGCAGTACGCGGCGTGCTTCTCCATCGACTGGAACGTGAATGGGCTGTTGAGCAGATACACCCCGTCCATCAACGCGACCTTCTTCAGCCACTCACGGGGGTGGTAGTACCAGTACGCCAATCGGTCGATGACGAGGGAGTGTCGGGGGCGGTCGCGCAGGTTGAACGGCTCGATGGTGACACGACTGCTGCGGAAGCGGTGGCTGACGCCGGCCGCGTCTGTAACCGCGCCCAAGCGGGCAAGCAGCGTTTCAAAGGCGCGCGGCCAGTCCTCCTCGGTGCCGAGCAGCAGGCCGATCACGTGCTCTGCCTGCGACATACGCCCTCCCTTTCGCGACCCGGTCAGCAGATTCGCGGTAAGTGGTACGCCAGTTGCGCCCGCCATGAGGGCCAGTCATGTGGCGTGTCCGGCCCCCAGAGATCCAGCTCATGCCGGATGCCCTTCTCGGCGAGCATCCCGGCCATCCGCCGCGTCGATTCGAGCGCACCGGTGGTGTCCTCCCACTGGCCCTGACCACACACCAGCACAATCGATAGCCGACCGCGCAGCCAATCCAAATCGTCACCACGCAGGTGACCGACGTAGTCGGTCGGATTGTTGAAGTACACGGTGTCGCCGCGCTCGCCCCAGCCGTTCCAAATGGTGGGGTCGTAGTTCCCGGACAGACAGATCGCGAGGGGAAAGAGATCGGCCCGCCGCAGCGCGAAGTTGAGCGCGTGAAACGCGCCCATGGAAGCGCCCGCCGTCGCGATATCAAGCGGGCCGCCACAGTCGTCCACAATGTACGGAACAACCTGCTCCAGAATCCACGACTCATACCGGACGTGACGCTGGGCACGCTCCTCCAGCGGGACATCGCTCGCAGACCATGATGCTCCATCGTACGAGTCGACGCAGTAGAGCTTGACCCGACCGGCGTCGATCAGCGGGACGACCGCGTCGACCATGCCATTGCTGGAGAGGTCGGACGCACGCCCGCGCTCGGCCGGGAAGACCAGCACCGGTCGCCCCCAGTGTCCATACCTGATCACCTCGCCAGGCGCGCCGATCGCCGGCGAGTGCAGCCAGGTGGAGTGCCCATCCACTCAGCCATCTTGCGCCCGAGTCGAATCACCGGTCCATACCTGGCGGGCGAGTTCGGCCAGCTGTGGATCCCACGCATCTCGCCAGGCGACATAGTTGTGCGCGTCCGGCACCTCGATCAGGCGGACCGGGTAGCCCTGCTTATGCAGCGTTTGAGCCATGTCCCGGTTATTGGCCAGGTTCTCCTCGGCGCTGCCGCAGGTGATGACGATGGGTACGCGAGGGGCGGAGGGCCGACGGCGTCGCACTCCACCGACGAATCGGATGATCCGGCGGTAATGCGGAAAGCTCGACTCCTGGGCATCGAATCGATCCTGGAAGAAACTGCCGGATTGTAGGAACATCCCGCCAAAGAGGTACGGATGACGGCGGTGCGCGTGCAGCAGCGCCAGCGCGCCCAGGCTCGCGCCGAGCGCGACGCACGGAGCGTCCGTGTCGAGGTCCGCTCGTACCAAGGGCAGCACGTCGTCGGCGAGGGCTCGCGCGTACGCCGGATTCGCCGAGTACCAGTCGTTGCGCTCGACCGGGCTCAACAGCACCAGATGATGCGGCGGCATCCCGCCGGCCGCGATCATCGCGGCGCTGTACTGGCCGAGCCCGATCAGCCGGTCGAACTCGCCGCCGTCGTGGGACAGGAGGATGCCGTCCGCGCCCGGCGGGGACCAGAGGCGTACCGGTACTTCGGCTTTCAGCGCCCGCGAACGCACGGCCAGGTCCCGCCACGCAGCCGGCGCCGCTGGCATCCGCAGCCATTCGGGCGGTTCGTAGCCGCCCAGCTCGATGACCGACTTCTCACCGAAGCCGCCTGGCGCACGCAGCGGGTTGTCCGGATCGCAGACCACCTCGGTGCGCCCGTGGTGACGCAGCTCAAGCCGATACTCCAGGCGCCGGACCGGAGCTCTGGGCAAGCGCAGCAGCCAGGCGCGGTCGGACTCGTCGTAGCTGAACTCGAGCCGGTCACGCGGCAGCCCGATCTCCGGCACGAGACGGACTCCTTCAAGCGTGCGGTCGGGGTCACCGTGGCGGAGCACGATCGTGTCCGGGATCAACACGGCTTCACCCTAGCCCGCAGCGAATCGGCGTGGCCTCTGGCTACGCGGGCGGTAGGGTCAGGGGCATGCTCGACCGCGCTTGGGGGATCGCGCGATCGCTGGTCATGTACCACGGCGTGCCGGGCAAGCATCGACGGATGTTGCGACTCTACGGCGAGTTTCTCCGCCCCGGGGATCTCGGCTTCGACATCGGCGCCCACGTCGGGAGCCGGGTGCGCGCCTGGAGGCATCTGGGGGCGACGGTCATCGCGGTCGAGCCGCAACCCGACTGCCTGCGCATCCTGCGCCTCTTCTTCGGCCGCGACCGCGACGTCACGATCGTGCCGGTCGCCGTCGGGGCGCGGGCTGGCCGGGCACGGCTGTCCGTCTCGACCGCGACGCCGACGGTCTCGACGATGTCGCCCGAATGGATCAGGTCGGTGACGGCGGACGAGAGATTCGCCCGCGTGCGGTGGGATCGGTCGGTCGACGTGGAGGTAGCGACCCTCGATGACCTCATCGCCGCCCACGGCGTCCCGGCATTCTGCAAGATCGACGTCGAGGGCTTCGAGGTCGACGTGCTGGCCGGGCTCAGCCAGCCCCTGCGCGCTCTGTCCTTCGAGTACCTGCCGCCGGCGCACGATGCCGCGTTGGCCGCACTGGCCGACGTAGAGCGGCTCGGCGGGCGGGCGGGCGGTTATCGCTACAACTACTCGCCCATAGAGACGATGCGGTTCGCCAGCGGGCGCTGGCTCGACTCGGCTGAACTGGTGCGATTGCTGGAACGCTTCCGTCCGCTCGGCCGCTCCGGCGACGTCTACGCCCGCCGTGGCAGCTGACGTTACTGAGGGGAACCCGATGCGCAAGCGTTGGACGCCTAGCCGCGTGAATGGACCGGTTTTAGGCGGTCAGGTGTCCAACGCCGAATCGACTCGATCGATTCATGGAATGCGTGAACAAGGGACCAGTCCTTGCTCGGGGTCAAGGCCCGAACGCCTGGAGGAAGCGGTCGCGGAAGGTGTCCATCCGCCAGACCGGAGCATCCGGACCGGGCTTGAGGCCGGGGTGCCAACCCCACCCGGAGATCCGATCAAGGACGGCCTGGTCGCGGGCCACGATCGTGATCGGCACATCCCGGCTGGCGTGACCCCGGGTGACCACCGGAGCGGGCTGGTGGTCGCCGAAGAAGACGAGCATCAGGTTGTCGCCTCCGTATCTCTCCACATAGGAGATAAGCGTGTTCAGCGAGTATTCGATGGCCCGTCCATAGTCGGCCCGGACGCGAACCGGGTCACGCTGCCACACGATCTCCGCTGGGTCGGTGGCTCCGGTCGGTTCGGCGAAGACCGAGCCGTCACCAACGTCGTCCCAGTCAACGAGAGTGGGAACGGGCGACCAGGGCGCGTGGCTTGAGATGAGCGGGATGTCGGCCATCACCGGGGGGCGGTTGGGGGTCGCGCGCTCCAGGCGTTGGAACACCGACAGCGTGTACTGGTCGGGGATGGTGGCGAAGCTGAAGTCAGGGCCGCGATAGCCAAGGTCGCGGGCGGAGTAGATGAGGTCGTTACCGAAGAACGCTCCCTTTGGCCAGTCCGTGGTGACGCCGGGCATCACGCCGACCGTGCGCCAGCCGGCGCGCCGGAAGGCGCCGGTGAGAGATAGCCGATCGCTGCGAAGAAGGTTGTCGTAGCGCTGTTGGTTGTCGACCCAGACGCCGCACAGCATCGTGGCGTGGGCCAGCCAACTGCCGCCGCCCGCGGTCGGTGAGGTGAGGAAGGCGCTCCGGGAGGAGAACCCGGCCGCCTGCAGTCGCCGATTTCCGGTGTCGAGCGCCGCCCCGATTTGCGTCGCCAACTCCGGCTGATCGAGCGCGATTCGCCCGTAGCTCTCGACCGCGGCGACGATGACGTCCTTGCCCCGCAGTCCGGTCAACAGATCCTCGCCGGGCACATCCCGGTAGGCATCGATGGATGACGCGGCGGCGAAGACCTCTTCATCCTGCAGGCTCGTGCGCACGTGGAGCAAACGGTCGTAGTAGGTGTGGGCGGCGACCGGCACGTCGGGGACGATCTGCGGGCCGAGCACGGCACACGCCAGCCAGGCGGCCCCGAGCACCGCGACGGCACGAGTCGCCCCGCTGCGATGCCTGACCGCGGCGCCGCTCAGGCGTTGGGCCGACAGCATCATGAGAACGATGACCGCGACGGCGAGCACCACGGCGGCGGCCACGGCGCCGTATGCACCGGCGCGGCCAACTGACTCAGAGAGAAACACCACGCCGGACTCGAGGAAGGGCCAGTCGAATACGGGGTCAAAAGGCCGGTCGAGAAAGGCGAAGAAACCAACGTCGGCGATTTTCACGATGGCCAGGAGCCCGAGGGCCACGCCGACGAAGGCGGCCACGGCCTTCCTCATCCGCGCCGGAACGGCGAGCACGAGGGCGACGCCGAGGAGCCCCTCCACCGGAATTCGGAGGAACGCGGCGGGCGTGAGGTGATCGTGTTCACTCGGGGCAACGAGGACGAAGAGCACCACCAGGCCGGCCAGGGCGGTGGTCGCCCGCGCCACCAGAATGCGCACTCGGCGACGGCGTGAGTCGCCCTCAGCGGACGGCCATCGCCATACGGGCCACCGCCATACGGGCCACCGCCATACGGGCCATCGCCATACGGGCCATCGCCATACGGGCCATCGACGAAACCGCGCGAAGACCGGCAACGCTGCGCACCTCCCTACGAACCACCGACGCAGACGTCCACCGTACGGTTCACTCAGCGCTCGGCGCCGAACCGGGTCGACAGCCCGTAGCGCAACAGCACGACGTCTCCAATCTGCCGCACCTCGGCCAGCTCCGCCCGCCGGTCGGGATTCCACGGGAAATCGCCGTCGCCGACGAAGCGGCGGGCGCGAGAGTCGCCGACGAAGAACGGCGCGACCACCAACTGCAACTCGTCAACGAGCCCGGCGATCAGGAATTGCGTGTGCATCGTGCCGCCGCCCTCGACCATCAGCCGCCGCACGCCGCGCGTAAGCAGGTCTTCGGTAAGCCAACGAAAATCCACCGGTTGGCCTCCGTCAACCACGATGGCTACCGGCCCGAGTCGGGCACGCGCTTCGGGAACGGCCGAACTCTGGCAATAGACGATCTTTTCTGTCTCACCCGCCGTGAAGAACTCCGCACACGGGTCCAGCTGGGCTAGACGCGTCACGGTCACCTTGATCGGCGATGGACCCAGTCCACGGGCCACTCGCTCGTACCGTCGGGCTTCCGAACGTACGAGCAGCCGCGGGTTGTCCCGCCGTACTGTCATCGCGCCCACAAGAATCGCGTCGCAGTCGGCGCGCACGGCATCAACACGGTCGAAGTCGGCGTCATTGGACAGAAGGAGGCGTTGCTCGGTCGCACCGTTGAGGTAGCCGTCGATCGACATACCGCAACTGAGCAGAATGTAGGGACGCTCACCCACGGGCGCCACCATGCCAGAACTCCCCGATTGGCGAGTGCACCGGGTCCCTTGAATGCTTCACGTCCGGCTCGCGATCCCGTGCAGTGCGGTCGCGATAAGCCCGGAGGTCGTTGCCCAGCGAGTCAACGTGCTGCGTCGGCTGCGGGCAGACCGCCGGAGTTGGCGTCGCAACTCGGACTGCCCGAGCCAGCGCCGCAGCGCGTCGGTCAGCGCCGCCTGATCGTCGGCTGGCACCAGGATGCCGGGCAGACTGCCGTCGGGAGCACGGCCGAGCGCCTCGGGAAGCCCATTCGCCGCCGTAGCGAGGACGGGAGTTCCGTGGGCAAGCGCCTCGGTGATCACCATGCCGTACATCTCACCGCGCGACGCCAGCACGAGGAGGTCCGCGGCGACGTAGCGGTCATCGAGGGCCGGACCCGTGCAGGGGCCGACGAAACTGATCCGGTCGCCGATCCCGTACGCCTGGGCCCGGCGGCGCACCCGGTGGACGAAGCCGGGATCACGACTCAGAGAACCGACGCACACGCAGCTCCAGGGCGCGTCCGGCAGTGCGGCCAGCGCATCCACCAGCACGTCGTGCCCCTTGCCCGGCGTCACTGCCGCGACGCACAGCAGTTGCGAGCCCGCGACCGATCCGGGGGCCAATGCGCCAGGGTCCACGCCGGGCGGAGCAACATGGACGCGGTCGGCGGGCAGCCCGTACATGTCGACCACGTGCGCGCGGCCCCAGAAGCTGGTCGTGACCACCGCGGCAGCGAGAGAGAGGGTTTGCCGTTCCCGGCGTCTGAGGGCGGCGGTTTCCTCGCCGAACGGCATATGCACCACGACGACAAGGCGAAGCCGGTTTGACTGCGGCGCTAGCACATCCGGAACGGGCGAGGCGACCATGCCGTCGATGAGCACGAGCGAATCGTCCGGCAGCGTCGCAAGGACGCGTGCGAGGTTCGCGCGCCCGGGAGCACCTGGCCGCGGCCAAGGCCCGGGTACGGCATGCTCGTGCACCGACCAGCCCAGCGCAGCGAGTCCTCGGCAGATCTGGCGGTCGTAGATATTGCCTCCGCTCGGGACCAGCGGATCGTCAATGTCGTTCGGCAGGACGACGTGGACGGTGGTCACAGCGTGCGCTCGTAGGTCGCCCACGCCACGTGGGACTCGTGCAATGTGACTGAAATCCCTTCCAGTCCACGGGCGCCCTCCCCCAGTGCGCCCGCACGTACCCGATCGGCGAGGCGATCCGCGATCACCCGAGCCAGGGCCTCGGTCGAGGTATTCATGTCTGCGAATGCGGGCTCGTCGTCAAGATTACGCAGGTTGAACTCGCCGAGGACGTCGGTCAACTCCTGGGTGGCGCGGGCGATGTCGACCACAATGTTGTCGGCGTCAAGCTCGGTCCGGCGGAAGGTCGCGTCAACGACGTAGGTCGCGCCGTGCAGGCGCTGCGCTGGCCCAAAGTCGGCACCCCGGAAGCTGTGGGCGATCATCATGTGATCGCGGACGGTCACGCTATACATTCACTCTCCGCCATAGGTGACGACGTGGCAAAGCGCCGGCAGGGAGCCACCGGCCAACTTGGACAGAACCTCAGGTAGCTCCTCGAACGGTGTCTCGCCGGTGATGAGCGCGTCGAACGCGGGATCGCGAAGCAGATCCAGGGCGAGCGCCAGGCGGTCCGAGGGGGTACGGCTGTTCCGTCGGGCCGGGGCGACGGTCCCCACCTGACTGCTCCGGATGCTGAGCCGATCCGAGTGGAATGATCCGCCTAGGGCCAGCCTCACTTCGCGGTCGCCGTACCAGCTCAGCTCTATCACCGTGCCCTCTGGAGCGAGCAGCTCCAGCGACAGGGCCAGGCCCGCGGAGGTGGCACTGGCGTGGATGACCAAGTCGCGACCCCTGGCGGCGTCGGCCGGAGCCGCGAACTCGACGCCGAGCGCAGCGGCGACGTGGACGCGATCCGGATCGACATCGACCAACTGGACGTGACAGCCGGGGAACGGGGCGAGGAGTCGTGCGACGCAGCAGCCGACCATCCCGGCGCCGACCACGGTGATCCGATCGCCGACCAACGGCGCCGCATCCCACAGGGCATTCACCGCGGTCTCCACGGTGCCGGCCAACACGGCCCGCGCGGGAGGAACACCATCGGGCACGCGGACCACGGCGCCGGCCGGGACGACGTACACGGTCTGGTGGGGATACAGGCAGAAGACGGTTCGCCCTAGCAGCGCCGCGGGCCCCTTCTCGACGACGCCGACGCTGAGGTAGCCGTACTTGACCGGTCCCGGGAAGTCGCCCTCCTGGAATGGTGCCCGCATCACGGCGTGCTGGCTCGCGGGGACCTCGCCCCGGAAGACGAGGGTCTCGGTGCCCCGACTGATGCCGGAGCGAAGGGTCCGGACGAGCACCTCGCCCGGGCCAGGCTCGGCCAGCACTTCCGATCGGATCTCGCCCTCGGCGGGCGAGCGGACCCAGAAGGCGCGCGCGTTGTGTGCCATCCGCGTCCTCCTCGCCACTGTCCAGTCACCTTATTGGCTCAGTCACCCTATTGGCTCAGTCACCGTATTGGCCCAGTCACCCTGTTTGCCCAGTCACAATGAACCGATGCTGCGCCGTGTGCGTGTCACCCACATAGTCGCCATCCATGATCACGGAGGCCCGATGCCCTCGGTTCGACGGAGTCCCCGATTTGGATCCCGAGTTCTCCGAATCAGTCCGATTGTCGGACTGATCGTCCAGGTCGTGCTGCTGTCGATTCTCGCGGCGACCGTAGGCCTCGGCGTCGCGGGGTGGGTGGCTGGCGGCGCGTACGCGCTCACCGGGTGCGCCGCACTCACGAGGGGCATGAACCGGCGGGGGGTCGACGCGATCGGACCCGCCGACACGGTGACACTGACCAGGGCGACGCTCGTCGGATGCGTCGCATCGCTCACCGCAGACTCGTTCCTTCGGCCGGCACCCGTCGAGCTCCTCGTCGCGATCGCGTCCGTGGCACTCGTCCTCGACGCGGTCGACGGCCAGGTCGCCCGGCGTTCCGGCACCGCCTCGGGGCTCGGCGCGCGTTTCGACATGGAGGTTGACGCGTTCCTCATTCTTGTGCTGAGCGTATACGTGGCACGCTCCGTGGGTGTGTGGGTGGTGGCAATCGGAGCGATGCGATATGCGTTCGTCGTGGCCAGCTGGGCCATGTCCTGGATGCGCAGGCCGCTGCCCCATCGCTACTGGCGCAAAATCGTGGCCGCGACCCAGGGGGTCGTACTTGTGTTCGCGGCCGCCGACGTGCTCCCGACCGCTCTGACGGTGGCCGCGCTAGTGACGGCGTTCGCTCTGCTCGTTGAGTCGTTCGGCCGCGACATCGTCTGGCTGTGGGAGCACCGACCCGTCACAGTGCACTGATCCAACGCGGAAATAGGAGTGCTCGGCCGGCGATTCTCGCCGATCATAGACCGCGATGGTGCGACTCGCGTTCGGCGTCGTGGCCGGGCGCGACCTCGGGGTCTGGGCGTCCGGCCCGGACGGCGTGGCGATGGACGCCAGACGTGTTGATCTCGGGCCCGGGATCCCGGTCGTGGTGGGTCCGCGCGGGCTAAACGAGGACGTCGTCGCGGAAGCCATCGACGGGTTCTCTGCGGCCGCGGCCCCGCCGACGTCGGAACCGACGCGGATTCCGAGCGCGTGGCTCGGACCCCGCGGCTGGCCTTCTCTGTGGGCCCGTGCCGACAACCGCCGCGGCTAGGAGTTGCGGAGGCGCGATGAGGTGGAAGCGCGATAAGGCGTAGCCGCGCGGCGTGTCATGGCGCTGGCAGCAAGATTGTCGGAGCGCGCTGATATCGTCGCGGCATGTCCGGGAACACACATCCAGCCGCGGGTTTCGTCGATCGACCACAAGCCGCCGGGCTACTTGTGTCTGCCCACGAGGTCGTCGCCGAGC
>JAXIPB010000079.1:0-4234 GCA_045403155.1 Micromonosporaceae bacterium | reverse complement strand
ATGGGTCTGTGGCTGCTCGACAACTGCGACTTGGAGGTGTGCGCGACGACGGCTGCCGAGCTCGGCCAGTGGGACTTCCACCTCGCCGTCGCGCCGGTCCGCTTGGCCGGTACGTCCGGCAGCCCGGTCAACCCGATCGCTACATTCTGACCGCGGTCCACGAGGGGGTGCGATGCCATGAAGGACCCGGTCCGCACCTGGAACGGCACAGTTATCTTGATGATCATGGAAAAGCAGCGCACTGCCGACAGACTCGCCTTATGCGAACAGATGGACCTCGAAGCCTGAGTGGCGGAGATCGCAGTGGTTGCGGCGCTTGCCGACCGAGCTCATCGATCCGCAATCGTTGTCGAGTTGGCGCGAACACTCCTGAACAGACTGCCGGCCTCGTCTGCCTTACGAGAATAGCGGGGGTCGCCGTGCACGCTCATCGCTATGACAGCACGCTTCGCGGCTACTTAGCATTTGCGGTACGGCCGTGGCCTGGCGAGGCTTGGTCGAGGTGTCCGGCGGGACGCTCTCGTCGCGGCTGTCCACTCCTGGTGTGACTCACTCATGGCGTGCGTTCCTGCCTGGCGCCGCTGGCGAGGTTGTGGCTCGAGAGGGGTCTGCCCAGCTCGAAGTAGCGGTGCCCTCCTCGCCGATGTGATCAGACGGCGATGAGGAGGCAGGTAGATGAGCCGTGTGGTGATCGGGATGGATCCGCACAAGCGGTCGGCCACGATCGAGGTGCTCAACGAGCAGGAGCGGGTCCTCCACACAGGACAGTATCCGACCGATCGGGACGGCTACCGGCAGATGCTGGCCATCGGGCGGCAGTTCGGGCACCGGTTGTGGGCGGTGGAGGGCAGCCGCGGCGTGGGCCGGTACCTGACCCAACGCCTGGTCGCCGACGATGAGGCGGTGGTGGATGTGCCGGCGAAGCTGGCCGCCCGGGCCCGGGTGTTCGACACCGGCAACGGCCGTAAGACCGACGCGGCCGACGCCCAACGGCCGCTCACCACGACCGCCCGCGGCCCGCCGTACCAGCACGACGAGGAGATCCAAGGCGCGCACTTGACACAAGAGGGGAGCCATGAGAGTGCGATTCGAACGACGAGGCGAAGGCGGGGTGCCGTCATGACCTGACCGACTCGCGTGGGCGGATGCCCAGCAGCTGCTACGTCGAGCAGGATGTCGTTCGTCCGGAATGGATGCGAGGCTGCCTACATGAGTAGGGAAACCGAGGCTTCTGTCACGTGGTCACAGGCGCTGGCCTGGCGGATGGAGCGACAGTTGCTGGACCCCGTAGGGGCTGGGTCGGTCACGGGGGTCGTACGCCGGCTCGGCGCGGTGCTCTCGATGGACGAGTCGCTGGCTGAGCTGGCTGTCCGGACCCGTTGTTCGACGTCGCGTCCAGGTGAGCTCGTCGAGGCCCTGTCTGACGGTGAGGTGATCAAGGCATTCGCGTTCCGCGGGTCCATGCACTATCTCTCTCCCGAGGAGGGCGATATGTACCTGGCCATCCGATCGGCCGGCCGGCAGTGGGAGCGGCCGAGTTGGGTGGACCACTACCGGCTCACTCCCTCGGACTGGCCGGACTTCCGGGCCGCGGTGCGCGCGGCCCTGAGCGACGGACCGTTAACCGTCGTCGAGCTAGGGCAGGCACTGTCGAGGCACCGCGCGTTTCGGCACCTGAAGCCGGTCTTCGACGAGGGCGCGGGAACGCTGATCAAGGCGCTGTCATGGCAGGGAGACCTGAGCTTCGGCCCGCCGCGAGACGGACGGCGCACCTTGCAGCGCCTGGACAGCAATCCGAGGTGGCGGGGCATCCCCGACCTCGACGAAGCGGGACCGCGTGCCGTCTCGGCGTACTTCCGGACGTATGGGCCCGCGACGATCGACAACCTCCACTATTGGCTCGGCGACGGCCTGAGCGCGGGACGCAAGCGGCTCGATTCCTGGTTCGAAGGGCTCGGCGATCGGCTGGTCGCGGTCGACGTCGAGGGGAGCGTGGCGTATGTCGCGCGCGAGGACGTCGGCGCCCTCGATGACACGCATCCGTCGGAGGCGGTGCGATTCCTCCCTGGGCACGACCAGTGGGTGATGGGTCCTGGCACCAAGGACGCCCACGTCACTCCGTCGACGCGACGAGACCTCATGACTCGCAAGGCCAACCCGGTGATCGCCGGCGGTGTTGTATGCGGAACATGGGCTCGAGCGGGCGACGAGATCACGGTCACCTGGCTCGACGAGCGACGCCGACCCCAGAAGGCGATCGAGCGGGAAACCCGCCGCTTGGCAGCCGTCCTCGACCGGGACCTGCGCCTGACCTTGGCCCCGTAGCTGGCCACCGACGCAACGCAACGGCGCATCCGTCAGTTTAGAGTGGCGTCGGCAGCACGATTCGTATGATCAAACGATCCCCAGCGCGAAGGTCGCGACGCATCCTCACACTGTCCGCTTACATGAAGATCAAACGTCTTCAATTCGGCAGATGAGTATTGTGGGTGCGCATGAGAGCCGGCCGCCGGTGTCTGCTACTACTGCACCTTGTTGCGGCTTGTACGGTGCTCACGGGTGTCACGGCCTGTGATGCTGGCCCGTTTGCCGCCGATCGTATGACCGAGACGCAGCTTGAGCCTCAGGCCGCCCGCGTGCTGGGCGAGGCGGGCGATCCTCTCGTCATCATGATCGGCGTGACTTGGACCAAGGAAGGCTGGTGCTCCGGGCAATTCACGGTCCAGGCGACAGAAACACCCACTGAGATCCACGTAGGCAACGTCACCAGCCGCGAGGACCGCCACGGCGACTGCGCCGGGATCGGCGCCGCTGACAACATGGCCTGGGCGGAACTGCGGCTAGCCTCGCCACTCGGTGACCGTGTCGTCGTTCGAGACAGCGATGGCGCACGGTTACCGATACGGTAAATCCACCGGAACGAACAGTGGAACTTGTCATCGGCATAACCGCGCGCTTCCCGGCAGATGAGGGCGATTCTCCGGCATCATCGTGCGTATGCAGGCCACGCTCAAGCATCTGACTTTCGATCCGGAGCCGACGACCCTCCCCGCTGACGCGGGATCGTTCTCGTTCTTGGTTCGGATGCTCGTAGGTCCGGCAGACGGTCCAGGCGAGGAGTCATTCGACCTGACGGTTTGTAGTCCGGAGTGGCTCGGTGCTCGCTGCCGGCAGCAGGGCATCGTTGACGCGCGGCATCACGTGGTGGTGAATGCGCCCGACTTTGATCAACGACAGCTACGGTCGTGGCTTGAGTCGCGGGTTCGCCAAGCGCAGGGCCGATCCTGGAGCGAGATCGGGGAGAAGCTGAGCCGACTCGGACAGTGGGAGTTCGAGGACCACTGAGACTAAACCTCGCGCTGTCTGCGCCAGAAGAGGATGGTGCTCGCCGCCGATCGCCCACCGTAGAGCAGGCGGCGGCTACTTGGTGCGGCCGATCAGTATGGCGACGTGGACCGGTTCCGGGAATCGAGTCTCCGGGTGCACCGCGCGACGGATCTGGTCCGCGAACACTGGCCGCTTGTCGGGCGTCGGAAGCTCGTCGACGTGGAAGGCGGAGTAGACGCTGCCGACGAGCTGATCGAACGTCAGATCGTCGGTGTAGTCGATGCAAGTCTCGCTGACTTCATACCCGGCCGAGACCAGGCCGTCGCGGTAGCATCGTTGACTGGCCTCATCAGTGCCACAGGTCTTGGACAGTTCAGCGCCGAACCACTGCTCCAGGCACCCGCGCAGCGCCCGCGACCACGGGGCGTCGTGCAGCCACAGCGGAGCGCCGTTGGTCACGATGGCCACACCGCCGCCGGGGCGCAGCAGTTTGGCAACTGCCCGGAACAGCGTTTGGTGGTCCATCCAGTGCAGGGCCTGGCCAATGGTGACCACGCCGACGGTACCGAGACCCAGCAGCTCGCCCACCGCCGCGACGTCAGTGTCCGCGCCGAGCATCCAGCTCACGTTTGTCACACCCACGTCGGCGGCGCCTTGTCGCGCGCGGACCAGCATGTCCGCCTCTGGATCGACTCCGACGACGGCCCGCAGGTAGGTGGCGAGCGGGATTGCGAGCTGGCCGGTCCCACAGCCGAGATCGATAGCCGTGTCGCGGTCGGTCAACACGAGCGTGTCCACGAGCGCCTCGAACACGGTTGCGGGATACCCACGCCGGTACCGCTGATAGAACTCGGCGACCTCGCCGCCAAAGCCCAACGTCATGGCTTCAGCATGCCCGCCGACGGCC
>JAXIPB010000157.1:0-9723 GCA_045403155.1 Micromonosporaceae bacterium | reverse complement strand
TAGCGTCGTAGCGCGTCAGCGGTAGGCGGCCGCCTGGATCTCGTACAGCTCGGCGTATGTCCCGCCCGCGGCCGTCAGCTCTTCGTGGCTCCCGCTCTCGACGACCCGCGCGCCGTCGAGCACGATGATGAAGTCGGCCATGCGTACGGTCGAGAAACGGTGCGACACGAGGATGCTGATGCGACCGTTGGCCGCGTGGCGCGACGCCTGATCGTCCCCGCGTACCGCAGCGGCGTACCGCTCGAACAGCGCATGTTCGGTCTCCGCGTCGAGGGCGGCGGTCGGCTCGTCGAGGACGAGCAGCAACGGTTCATCGCGCATGAATCCCCGGGCCAGGGCGATCTTCTGCCACTGTCCAAAGGAGACATCGACGCCGCCCGGCCACGTCGGACCGAGCTGGGTGCCGAGCCCGTCCGCGAGCCGCTCGACGATGTCCTCCGCTCCCGCGCGGTCGACGGCGGCCCGTACCGCAGGATCATCGTCGAGGCGGGGCACGTCGCCCAGACCGATCGACTGGCGCGCGAGCAGTTCGAAGCGGAAGAAGTCCTGAAACGCTCCAGCGAGCCGGGCGCGCCACTCGTCGGCCGGGAAGCGAGCGAGGTCGGCTCCGTCGATGAGAATCCGCCCCGATGTCGGCGCGTACAGCTTGCACAGCAGTTTGACCAATGTGGACTTGCCGGCGCCGTTCTCGCCGACGATGGCCACAACCGATCCGGCGGGGAGGTCCACGCTGACGTCCCGCAGCACAAGGCGATCGGTGCCCGGATAGGCGAACGACACGCGGTCGAGCCGGATCCCTTTGGTCACGCGTTCGGGCACGGGCAGGTCGGCCGGCGCGGCCAGCGACGCGGCGTAGTCCTCGAGCCAGGCCAGGCGGCGGGAGCCATCCATCCAGATGCCCCGCAGGAATCCGATTTCGCCGACCGTGGCGGCGATGTACGCCGACAGGCGTGACCCCGCGGCAAGGACGAGCAGGACCTCGGCCGGCGGTGCCCGCAGTCCGGCCGCCACGAACACGATCGCGGCGACGTACCCGGCCCCGAAGACCGCCCACGCCAGCGTGTGCCAGGCGGCGCTTCCCCATCGCGCGCGCGAGACCAGACCGTACCAGCGCTCCCACGCGTCTCGCCGTTGCCCGACCAGCCGGGTCCCTATACCGGCGAGCCGGACTTCCTTGCCGGGAGCGGCGGTCGTCGCCGTGACGAACAGATGGCGGGCGAGCCTGGCGGCGGGCGCGCCGCGTTCCTCGGCGCCGCGCTCGACGGCCGGCCGCCAGCCCGATGTGAGCACGGTGGGCAGCGCGAATACTGCGAGAAGCGCCAACGCCGGATGCACCGACATCAGCAGCGCGACCGTGACGCCGAGCCGAAGGATCCAACCGGCGGTGGCGAAGACCGACATGTACATGTGATCCAGCACGAAGACCTGGTCGCGGAGTACGGCGAGCCGGTCGAGCAACTCCGGGCGCTCCTGATGCGCGATCGTCTCCACCGAGGCTTGCAACCGGGCCACATGGCCCTCGAGCGCGATGGTCACGCGGTCACGGAAGCGGCGTTGCACGCGGGTGCTGATGGTGCGCAGGAACCAGGTGCCGGCGGTCGACGCGGCGAGACCTAGCGCGGCCGCGAAGAGCAGACCCCGATCGGCCCGGACCACGCCGGCGCCCACCAGTGCGAGCCAGAGCGCGATAAGAGCGTCGGGCAGCGCGGCGAGCAGCGACAGCGTGAACGCGGCCAGCAATAGCCCTGGCTCATGCCGGTAGCCGAGCCGGCACAGCCGCCACATCGACGACAACGCCGGCGGCAGCGTGTCCGCACCAGCGTTGGATCTCGCGTCCACAGTGTCGGCCAGAGTGTCGGCCATCTCAGGCGAGGACATCGTAGATCATCTCTTCCTCACCCTCGATGACACTGAACGGTCGGGCCTGCAGGTTGAACATCGCCCGGTACCGGCCACCGAGCTCCATGAGCTCCTCGTGCGAGCCCAGCTCGACCATCCGCCCCCGCTCCACGACGCAGATCCGGTCCGCATGGCGTACCGTCGAGAACCGGTGCGAGATCAGGATCGTCGTGCACTCGCGGGTCGCGGCGAGGATGCGGTCGAAGATCTCTGCCTCGCCCCGGACGTCCAGCTGCGCCGTGGGCTCGTCGAGGAGCACGACGCCCGCGCCGAGCGAGACGGCGCACATGGCGCGGGCGAGCGCGACGCGTTGCCACTGCCCGCCAGAGAGATCGGTGCCGCCGGCATAGCCTCGCGCCAGCACCGTGTCGAGTTCGGCGAGGTGGCCCGCGCCCGCGGCGTCGAGCGCGTGCCGGACGGCATCGTCCGGAGCGCCGGCGGGTGCGACGTTGTCGCGCATGGGCAGCTCGAACCGGGTGAAGTCCTGGAACACTGCCGCGACCCGGTGGCGCCAACCGGCGAGGTCGAGTTCGCGAAGGTCAACGCCGTCCACCTCGATCGCGCCGGACTGCGGGTCGTAGAGGCGGCACAGCAGCTTGGCCAGGGTGGTCTTCCCCGAGCCGTTCCGACCGACGATCGCGAGCGAGGTGCCGGCCGGAATGGTGAGGTCGAACCGATCGAGGACCGGTTCCCCCGACGACGGGTACGCGAAGGTGACGTCGTGGAATCGAATCTGCGTCGCCGGCGTGCGATCGGCGGGCGTCGGGTCGTCGGCTTGCACCAGCGCACCGGCCGGTGCCATCTCGGCATCCAAGCGCAGCACGGCCGCCACCGGCGCGGCCGCGCTGTCGAGCGCCCAGTTCAACCCACCGAAGGCGATCATGCTCGTGCCCACCGCGGCCTGAGCGAATACCGCCACCGGGCCGAGGCCGAGGCCATCGGCGGCGGCCGCGGCCAGAACCCAGAACACCACGAGGTTTGCCGCGACGACGAGAACGAGGCTCGTCAACACCGATCGCTCCCGCAGCCGAGTGGCCTGATACTGCAGTTCGTGCAGCCGAGTGCGCCGCGCCGTGAAGCGTTCGATGGTCCAACCCACCAGGCCGAACAGGCGCAACTCCTTCGCCGCGGGGGGATCGACGGCGAGGCGGTACGCGTAATCGGCATCTCGCTGGGCCGAGCGCACCTCGTCGGTCCTCCGGTCGCGCCAGACCGCGCTCTCGCGCAGCAGCCAATGCGTGGCCAGCCAGGCGCCCGCGAGCACGATCGGTGCCCACCACCGGAAGCCGAACAACACAATGGCCGAGGCCAGGCCGGCGATGAGCTCGATGAGGCCTACCGCGATGAAGTCCATTGAGATCGACAGCGGCGGGCCCTGCATGCCGAGGTCGAAGTCGCGAGCGACGGTGAGGTCGTCGGTAAGCCGCTGATCCTCGAGGTGACCCATGCCGGGCGGCGCCACGCAGGCGGTGGCGAGGCGGTCGTTGAGCCAGGCTGCTGTCCGGTCGCCCAGGTTGGCGCTGATCGCGGTGTGGATCGGGCTCAGCACCTGGCTGGCGACGAAGATCGTTCCCGTGAGCGCCAGCGGCCCGGTGAGACTGTGGCCGGACTGCACCGCGCTGATCAGGACGCCGGTGGCGACCGCGAACAGGGCGGGCAGCACGCCGCGGGCGACCAGGACGGCCCACCACAGCAGGGCCAGCGTGCGATCGGCACGCGGCAGGACAGTGAAGAACTGCCACTCCTGCCGATCACGTAATCGACCCACGTTCCTCACCGCCTTCGCCGCATCACATCGTCATCGCTCGGTGAATTCGTCGCAACACCGCACAGGATCGCCAAAGATCGCGACGATCATGAGGTTTCCGCCGCCAAATGGCGTCGATCATGACCTCCAAATCATGATCGACGGTGTTGGTGGGAGGCGCGGGTGAGCCAGGTGGCGATCCGGCGGAGCAGGTCGTCGGGGGCCGCGTTCTCGGCGTGGCCGAACCCCGGCTCGATCCAGAGCTCCTTGGGCTCGGCCGCGGCGGCGTAGAGCTTCTCGGCGTGCTCGAGCGGGAAGTAATGGTCGGCGTCGCCGTGCACGACCAGCAGCGGCGCGGGAGAGATCCGGGCGGCCATCTCGTACGGCTGCTCGGGCACCGGGTTCCAGCCGTCGGCCGAGATTCGGGTACGCAATGCGACGCGGCCGACCAGCCGGCCAATTGGCCGCTCGATGACCCAGTGGGCGCGGCGCATCGGCGCGGTGCCGCGGTAGTACCACCGGCTCGGGCCGCTTACGGCCGCGACTGCGTCGACTCCTCGTTGGAGACCCGCGTGCCGGATCGCCACGGCGGCCCCCATCGAGAATCCGAGGCTGGCTAGGCGCTCGTACCCGAGGTCGCGGGCCCAGCCGACCGCGGCCTCGAGATCGAGCACCTCGCGGTCACCCACGGTGCTGGCACCGGTCGACCGGCCGTGCCCGCGGAAGTCGAAGCTGACCACACCGCCGGTGGCAGCGAGCACCTGGGCGACCCTGCGCAGCGCCGGTCGACGCCAGGACCCGGTGAACCCGTGCGCCACGATGAACGCCAACGAGCGTGCCGAGAGATCCCCGGCGGCGTCGTGGCACGCGTCGATCGACACGCCGTCGGCGGTCCGCAACGTCGCGGCCTCCGGCCCGGGCTGGTTAAGAGTCGCCATGGTCGGCCAGCCTATGCCGCGGGTACGTCGGTGAAGTGCTCCACGACCGGTGGCGACGCGAAGTATGGCCCGATCAGTGAACGCCACCGGCCGAAGCGCTCGGTCGCCCGGAAGTTGTCCTGGTGGGCGGCGACCGAGTCCCACTCCACGAGCAGGACGAAGCGCGACGGCGACTCGACTCCCCGCGTCATCCGGACCGACCGGCAACCCGGAGTGGTCGCCACGATCGGATGGGCCTGTGTATACGCGGCCGCGAATACGTCCTCGCGTCCGGGCTGGACGTCGATGAGTGCAACCTCGAGAACCATGCCGGCAGCCTGCCACGCCACCGCAGCGTTCCGGCAAAAGCCTAGCTTCCTAGGACGCCGTAGCACGTGTGATCACCATTGCCCGCGTTTCAGGGCCCGGTACACAGCGCCGGGGTGGATCGTGCACAATGGTCAACAGCCAGGAGGGGAGTATTCCCTCGCGACGGCGTCGTCAGCACGGCTGACCTGCGGATTCTGCCAAGGAATCGGCAGGGAGGCCCGGCGTCGTTGGTCATCGGGTTGGGGCCCGGTGGCGGGAGAGACCTCCGCTGAACACCACAGTGCCTTCCGCGCGGATGAGATCTGGCAATGATCTCCGGCGCGGGGTCACGTGTCTGCGGAGGATGGCGCATGGACGTCACTGGTTGGGTATGGACTGCCACGTTGGTCGGGTTGACCGGCCTTCTTGTCGTCGATCTGTTGATCATCGGCCGGCGCCCGCACGAGCCCTCGATCCGTGAGTCGACGATCTGGGTGAGCCTCTACGTGGGCTTGGCGATCCTGTTCGGCCTAGGCATCTACCTCACCTCGGAACCGGAGTACGCCGGCCAGTTCGTGGCCGGGTGGATCACGGAGTACAGCCTCTCCGTCGACAACCTCTTCATCTTTGTGATCATCATGAGCCGCTTCGCGGTGCCCCGCCAGTATCAGCAGAAGGTCCTGCTCATCGGCATCTTCCTGGCTCTGGTCATGCGGGGCGCCTTCATCGCGGCGGGCGCGGCCCTGGTCCGAGAGTTTGTCTGGGTCTTCTATATCTTCGGGGCCTTCCTGCTCTACACCGCGATACGGCTGTTCCGGCACGGCGAGGGCGACCCGTCCGACTTCCGGGAGAACGTGCTGATCCGATGGAGCCGCAAGGTGCTGCCGATATCGAAGGAGTACAACGGCACGCGCCTGACCACCCGCACCTCGGTCGGCAGACTGATCTTTACCCCGCTGCTCGTGGTGATGATCGCGATCGGCACCACCGACCTGATCTTCGCGCTCGACTCCATTCCGGCCATCTTCGGGCTTACCCAGGAGCCGTATCTGGTCTTCACCGCGAACGTGTTCGCGCTGATGGGTCTGCGCCAGCTCTACTTCCTGCTCGGCGGGTTGCTGGACCGCCTGACCTACCTGTCGGTCGGTCTCGCCGTGGTGCTCGGCTTCATCGGAGTGAAGCTGGTCCTCGAGGCGCTGCACGGAAACAACGTGCCGTTCATCAACGGTGGCCAGCCCATGGACGGCATACCGGAGATTCCGATCTGGCTCTCACTCACGGTCATCGTCCTCACGCTTACGGTGACGACGATCTGGAGTCTGCTCAGCACCCGCCGTCAGCGTCGGCTGTCGCGCGCGCGGGACGCCGAGGGGTCGACCACTCCCACGCCCACCGCTCCCACACCATCACTACGGAGCGAGCCGAATCAGCCGACCGAGCCGAATCAGTCGACCGAGCCGAATCTGCCGACCGAGCCGGTCAATCGCTGACGGACGGGAAGGTCACCCGGCGGGCGCCGACCAGCGTCGCCTCGCGGTCGCCGGAGATCTGCTCGAGGACGACCATCCCCTGATCGCCGCACGCGTGCAGCATCAGGCGGGTGCCGTTGACCGGCTCGGACGCGACGAAACCGATGTGGTGGATCTCGTGCCCGCTCCGGGCGAAGACGTAGAGGTCGCCCGGGCGCTCCTGCCCGAGCGCGACCTCGGCGGTCGTCGCGGCCTGGTCGTGGGCGTCGCGCGGCAGCACGATGCCGAACCGACGCCAGACCAGGTGGACCAGCCCTGAGCAGTCCACGCCGTACGCGGAGAGCCCGCCCCAGATGTACGGCACGTCCCGCAGCCGGTCGGCCCACTCCAACACCTCGGAGTTGTCGGCCGGCGGTGTCGGCGGCACGGCCGCCACATCCTCCTCGATCGCCCAGGCCGGCTCGAACCGACCCGGTACTGCCACCGGCACCCAGCCGTCGTGCGGCGCCCCGAGGGCCATCAGCCGGGTGCCGAAGGTGACCCCGGGCACGGCTAGCGCGGCGTCCGGGTCATCACGCAACGCGGTGGCGGTCGCCACGACGACGTGCCACATGCCGGTGCGATCCTCCACCTCGGTGCGGTCGCGGTGGCGGGCGGCCACCCGGACGCCCGCGGCATGAATGCCGTCCAGAGTGGAGAGCTGATCGGCGGGGAGCCAGCCCGGATAGCCGCGCTGATCCAGCGAACTGGGTTGGCCGAGCGCCACCACCCGAGCCCAGTCGCCTCGCAGCTCCAACACCTGAACCCGCTCTCCGAGCAGCAGTTGAGTGAGGGTCCGTCCACCCAGGTCCTCGCGATCCTCGGGCGTCATCGCGTCGATCCAGTCGCGAGGTCGGGAGGGCACCCACAGTGCGGGTTCGTCGACCGGACGCACTCGGTCCGGCGAGGTCCACAGTGTCGCGACCGCGACGCAGACAACCGCCTCGCCACCCGGCGACAGCGCCGGCTCGCTGGCCGCCAGCAACGACCCCAAGCTCACGATGAGTTCCCTTCTATAGCTTCGCGCTGCGGCCCATCGAGGCCAGCTATCCCGAGTCCGGGCGCGTCGGCCAATCGTACGGATGCCCCGTCATAGTTCATGCCCCCGTGCACCGGCGAACTCGCCAGCCACCACGCCGCGTCGAGATCAGAGACCGCGGTCGTGCCGTACGCCGCGACGAGACTCGCCGCCGCCGCCACGCCGATCGGACCCTCCATCATCGACCCGACGATCGTGCCCAAGCCGTGCTCCCTCGCGAGTGAGAGAAGCGTACGCGCGGCGCTGAGCCCTCCGCACTTGGCCAGCTTGACGTTGACCATGTCCGCGGCCCGACGCCGAATAACTGCGACCAGGTCGCGCACGGACCATACCGACTCGTCGGCGAGGATCGGGGTCTGCACCCGGTCGCTGACCCAGGCAAGGCCGTCGAGGTCCCAGCGCGGGACGGGCTGCTCGACGAACTCGACACCGAGCCCCTCGGCCTCGATCTCGGAGATGACGCGGACGGCGTCCCGAGGAGTCCAGCCCTGGTTGGCGTCCAGGCGAATCTTGACCGATGGATCTACGGCCGCGCGGATGGCGCGAACGCGCGCCACGTCCGTGGGTGCGTCCGTGCCCACCTTGACCTTGAGCACCGTAAAGCCCTCGCCGACCCGGTCGAGCGCCGCGGCGGCCTGGGCGTCGGCCGGCGCCGCGGAGAGCGTGACGTCGGTTGGGATGCGAAGCGACGTGCCGCCGAGCAGCCGGACCAGGGGGATGCCCAGTCTCCGCGCGGATATGTCGTGCAGCGCCACGTCAACCGCGCCCTTGGCGGCCTCGTTTCCCACCACAGCCCGCGCGATGACCTGACAGTTCGCGTTCAGATCGTCAGCGTCGCGTCCGATCAGTGTCGGAGCCAGCATCTGCGTGACGCACTCCTCCGACCCGGCGAGCGAGGCGCCGGTCACCTGCCAGACCTGGGGTGCCTCACCGAAGCCGGAGTGGCCGTCCGAGTCGACGATCTCCACGACCAGCGTTTCGATCGTCGTCGTCGACCGCAGGGCGGTGACGAACGGGGTGTGCAGCGGCGCGCGGAGGCGGAGGGTGCGCACGTCGACGATTGGCACGGCTGAGCAGCCTACTGCGCTGAATGGCCCTACGCGATTGCCATGGGACCTGTGGTGCCCGTGACCTTCCAGCCGGTGCCATCCCGTATCACCACGTAGGTGAACCAGGTCGCGCCCAGGCAGGCGACGAATCCGTGGATGCCGACCTCGAGGTGGTCGCGTACAGGCACGGGCGGAGCCAAGATGATCAACACGCCGCCGCCGCGGACCTGCTGGCAGTGGTCCCTCTCCTCGACGACGCTGTCGCGATCGCTGATGAACCTCACCGGGCCGACGTCAGTGAGGTCGGCGGCGATCGCGGTCTGGTCCGCGAGTGAAATCCGCGCCCACTCGGCGGGCCTTCCGGAGGGCACAGCTTCGGCGACGGTCGAGTCGGTCATATCCAACACGTACGCGATGGGGAAGCGGTGGCTTTCGCCGAAGGAGTGATCCGACGTGGTGAGGTAGCGGCGCAACATCGCGCTGTAGATCCCCGCCACGTCGCTGCGGGCCGCCGGACCGGAGGTGATCGACGGCGGCGGCGTAGCGGCTCCGTTGGCCCCGGCCCGGGCTCGCCCCGCGCACCCACCGGCGGCGAGAAGCACAACGAACACGACCAAGAGCATGCGACGCATGCCACGCCCTCCTCATCCGTTGTACAGGCGGTGTACCGCTTCGACGTCAGTGTCGTGGGTTACGGTTCCGGCGTGACCGAATCGGGGATGACGTCTGCATCACTCGGGCTCGCAAACGCGGCCAACGCCCGTGACCTCGGCGGCTACCCCGCGGCGGGCGGGCTTCGGGTGCGCCGCGGTCTGCTGTTTCGCGCGAACGCTCTGCATCGACTCAACGACGACGACGTGTCCGCCGTAGGCCGACTCGGCCTCGCCTGCCTGATCGACTTCCGGCACCCGCACGAGATCGAGCTCATTGGGCCCGATCTGTTGCCCGCGCCTCCACCGCGCCGCCTGGTGGCACTGCCGCTGTTTGATCCGGAGCACGACGTGTTCACCACGGTCAGCGCCGCGCTGCGGAGCACGACCGGGCCGGATTCACTGGCGAGGCTGCATCCGAACCACGCGAGTGGCGGCGCGCCAGAGATGATGCTCGAGCTCTACCGCTGGTTCGTTACGTCCGCGATGGCCCAGGACGTCTTCGCCGAAGCGATCCGGATCATCGCATCGAACGATTCGCTCCCGCTGCTTTTTCACTGCACGGCGGGCAAGGATCGAACGGGCTGGCTGTCGGCATTGGTCCT